>JBPCVZ010000056.1:0-41334 GCA_051010015.1 Hyphomicrobiaceae bacterium | reverse complement strand
CTATCGTCAGATTTATGCGTTGCACAACAGCAACTTATTGTCACGGATTTCACCGGGAATGCAGCTTGGTGGTTGGCGACATAGGCTCGATCTGCCTACTGTTTTTCCACAGTTTATGCACATGTTTTCAGTCTGAGTGCGTTTGGAGTGCGTTTTGTTGCGTCCGTTTTTACGTGGTTCCCGCTTGGCAAGCGCCGTCTGTTTGGCGATGCCGTTGCTCTTTTTGAGCGCGGGACTCTCAAGCGCGACATCGCTGCGAGATGCCGTCGCGCGGACCGTGCGGACCAATCCGACTATCGATGCGGCGCGGGCAAACCGCCGCGCAACCGGCTTCGAGTTGCGCCAGGCGCAGGGACGCCTGCTGCCGCGGCTCGATCTCAGGGGTGACGTCGGGCGACAGCTGATTGATCGTCCCGGCGGCTTGTCGGCGGCAAACAACAACCGTTGGCGAACGCGCCGCCAGGTCGCTGTCACCGTGCGTCAGGTCCTGTTCGATGCCTGGGATCGCGCCAACGACATCTACAAGAATGCCGCTCGACTGGATGCAGCCGCCTATCGTGTTCTGGCTCAGTCCGAGCGCCTCGCGCTGGATGCGGTCGAAGCCTATATCGATGTCCGCCGACATCGCAAGGTGCTGGCAATCGCACACCGCAATGTCCGGCGTCACCGTCGAATTCTGGGCCTCGTCAATCAACGGCGGCGGGGTGGCAAGTCACCGGCCAGCGAGGCAATCCAAACCCGCGAGCGTATCGCCGCGGCGCAGGCTGTCGTTGATCAGGTGCGCCAGTCCCTGCTGGAAGCCGATGCCAAGTTTCGCCGCGTCGTCGGTATCGAGCCACGTAAGCTTGAACCAGTCGGTTTTCCGGCCCGCCTGCCGCATAACCGCAAGTCGGCACTGGTCATTGCCGCGAAATATCATCCGGTCCTTCGTGCCGCGAATGCCGACGTTGATACGGCACGCTTCGCGTTTGCTCAGAGCCGCAGCGAGAACATGCCGGTCGTCGCCGTGGAAGGACGCGCTGCCTATGGGCATGACCTTGACGGCACGCCGGGACGGGACGAGGACTACTCGGGCCGCCTGACGCTGAACTGGCGGTTGTTCGATGGACGGATCGGGCGCAATCGCCGCCGTGAGCTTGCCGCCCGTCAGGCCCAGGCCCAGGCCGAGCGCGACGCGGCCCGCCGCGGCATCCGTGAAGCCATCGACCGCGCTTTCGCGGCTTACGTGACCGGCGGCTCGCGCGTCGCCTCGTTGCGTCGGCGTGCTACGGAGAGCCGTCGCGTCATTGCAGCCTACGAACAGGAATACAAGCTCTCCAAGCGCAGCTTGCTGGACTTGCTCGATTCCGAGAATGCTTTTTTCTCAAGTCGTTTCCAACTTGAAAGTGTCAGTGCCGTTCATGTCTTTGCCGCCTACCAGCTGGCCGCCAGTACGGGGCAACTCCTCGAGCGATTGAACATTGAACCGCCCCGCGAAGTGACGGCTGATCATCGCGAACAGACCCGGACACGCTGGGGCATGATGACAGTGAAAGTCGAGCCGCTGAGGCGTTAAAGGCGCAATTTTGAGCAAAGTTGCTCGAGGCCTGTTACGATATTTGAACGGCATATCTCACCGAGCCTAGGAACAGGACCATCGAGCACCCGCTCCCAACAGGGCAACCAGAGCCCGTTGAAGCGTCAGATCGCGACGATCCCCTGCTGGCGTGCCTTGCGCATATCGCCGGCCGGTTCGGCAGTCCCTTTTCCGACGCCTCGGTGCTCGGCGGCCTGCCGTTGCGCAACCAGCGCCTCAGCGTGGACCTGTTTGAGCGCGCGGCCCAACGCGTCGGCTTTGACACGCGTGTTGTTCAGCGCGGCGTGCGCAAGGTGCCGGGGATCGTGCTGCCGGCCATCATCCTGCTCGAGAACGGCGATGCCTGCGTTCTCTTGAAACGCAACAGTCGGCGCACCGCGACGGTGGTTTTTCCGTTGGCGTCTGACAAACCACGCCGGATCAAGCTGGCCGATCTCGAACGGGATGCTTCTGGAAGCGTCATCTTCGTTACGCCGGCCGACGCGCCCGACAACCGCACGAACGAGGCATTGCTGCCCGACGCGCGATCCGGCCATTGGTTCTGGTCCAGCGTCTGGCCGCTGTGGCCGAGCTGGCTGCAAATCGTTCTGGCCGCCATGCTCATCAATACGCTGGCGTTGGCCTTTCCGTTGTTTGTCATGAACGTCTACGACCGGGTCATTCCCAATTTGTCGATATCGACGCTATGGGCACTGGCCGCAGGGGTCGGTGTCGCGCTGATTTTCGATTTCGTTCTAAAGCAACTCCGCGCGGTCATCCTCGATCAGACCGGGCGGCGTGTCGATATGCGGGTTGCCGCCCTGCTCTACGAGCATGCCATGGCGGTGTCGATGGCCGCGCGGCGTGAAACGTCCGGCGGCATTGCAAGCAAGATCCGCGAGTTCGAGGCGGTGCGGGATTTTTTCACATCGTCAAGTATTATCGCGCTGACCGATCTCGCGTTCATCGCGATCTTCGTCGCTGTTCTCTGGTACATCGTCGGCCCGATCGCATACATTCCCATGCTTGCTGTCCTCGTTGTCCTGGTCACCACGCTCGCCATCCAGACCCCGCTCTCGAAAGCGGTGCGCCGCTCCCAGCAGCATGCGACACGCCGCCATGAGATCCTCGTGGATGGGCTGGTTGGCATCGAAACGATCAAGGCGGTGGCCGGGGAAGGCCACATGCAGCGGCGCTGGGAGGAGGCGATCGCCTCGACCGCGCGGGCCAATTCGGAGACCAAGGCGTGGTCTTCACTGGCGATCTATCTGACCGGTAGCATTCAGCAGTGCGTTGGCGTCCTCGTTATCGTGTGGGGGGTCTTTCTGGTCGCGGATGGCACGATCTCCGTTGGCGGACTGATCGCTGCGAGCATTCTGTCGGGACGTGTGTTGGCGCCGCTAGGCAGCATCGTCATGACGTTGGCGCGCGCGCAGCAGGCGCGTACCGCGATGCGTGATCTGACGGCTTTCATGGCACTGGCGCGCGACCAGGGCGCGAAGGTCGCGTCGGGAGAAAAGGTTCGCCGCGGCGGCGTCGAGTTCCGCAACGTGACGTTTTCCTATCCGAGCGCGAGCTTGCCGGCTGTCAACGATGTCTCGTTCAAGGTCGAGGCCGGTGAACGCGTCGGTATCATCGGCAAGATAGGTTCCGGCAAGACGAGCATCGGCAAGCTCCTGTGCGCGCTCTATACCGCCAACGATGGCACGATCCTGATCGACGATTGCGATATCCGCCGCTATGAGGTCGCCGAGCTGCGTGATGGCATCGGGTTCGTTTCGCAGGAATCGGAGCTGTTTTCCGGAACCGTTCGCGACAACATCATCCTTGGTAAACCTGATGCCCGCGAAGACGAGATTCTCGAGGCGGCACGCGTCAGCGGGGTGGCAGCGTTTGCTGCAACGCATCCCCTGGGACTGAACATTCCGACAGGTGAGCGGGGGCGGGAGCTTTCCGGCGGCCAGCGCCAGGCCGTTGCCTTGGCCCGCATGCTGTTGCGCAAGCCAAAGATCCTGTTCTTCGACGAGCCGTCGAGCGCCATGGACACCGCCACCGAAGCCAAGCTGATCGAGGACCTGCGCAAGGCAACGCGCGGTCAGACCGTTTTCGTCTGCTCGCATCGTGTCTCCTTCCTCGGTTTGGTCGACCGTCTGCTGGTTGTCGACGGCGGTCGCCTGGTTGCAAGCGGGCCGCGCGACGACATCTTGAAGGCATTGAAGGCACCGAAAACGGGCGCAACGGTAACGAGCCTTTCCGAAGCAAACAGCCGCAGCGATGCCAGATCGAAAACGGAGGCGTCCAATGGCGGCCCGTGATGATCTGGATTTTGCGAATGACGTGCGTCAGGCACTCGAGCAGCGCGCCCCGCGCGGCGCGTGGATGGCACTGCTCACGATTGCAGCAATGATGGCTGCGGCGCTGGCTTGGGCTTCGTGGGCCGAGCTCGAGGAAGTCACAAGCGGGCAGGGACGCGTCATCCCATCGCGGCAAACTCAGGTCGTCCAGACACTGGAAGGCGGCATTGCCCGTGAGATCCTGGTCAGGGAGGGTGATCTGGTTGACGCTGGCCAGGTCCTGATGCGCATCGATGATACAGGGTTTGCCTCCCGCCTTGGTGAAATCCGCCAGAAGGGCTGGGCGCTGGAGGCGGAAAAGAGCAGGCTGCTGGCGGAGGCGAACGGGCTCGAGAAGATCGCGTTTCCAGGCTCCCTGACCGTCGCCGCGCGCGCGGCGGTTGATGCCCAGCGCGAGTCATTCCGTGCGAGACGGCTACAGCTTGATAGTGAGATCGGCGTCCTTCGCCAGCAGTTGCGGCAACGCGAGCAGGCCGTCGTGGAACTGGAAGCCAGCCGCGCCAAATTGCGCGCGACTTTGAAGCCATTGCGCCGAGAGGTTACCTTAACGACGCGCCTCAAGAGGAGCGGTGCCGTGCCGGAGATCGACCTGCTCCGTCTGCAACGCGAGGCCGCAGCGCTGGAAGGTGAGCTGGCGGTCGTAAAGGCCTCCTTGCCACGCGCCACTTCCGCCATTGACGAGGTCCGCCGCAGGATCGGCAATGCCCGTGCGATCTTTGCCGCCGGCGCGCGCGAGCGGTTGACGCAAGTGCGCACGGAACTCGCGGTGATCGACGAGACCGTAAAGGCAGCAAACGATCGTGTGTTACGCACCGCCTTGAAGGCACCGGTGCGTGGCGTGATCAACAAGCTCAATGTGACGACTCTCGGGGCGGTCGTGCAACCCGGCCGCGACCTCATAGAGATTGTGCCGCTCGATGACGCGCTTCGCATCGAGACCCGCATTCGGCCGCGCGACGTCGCCTTCATTCATCCGGACCAGAACGCCAGTGTGAAACTGACGGCCTACGATTTCCTGATCTACGGTGCGCTGCAGGGTCGTGTTGAGCGGATCAGTGCGGATACCATTGCTGATGAGAAAGGCGACGCGTTCTACCGGGTCATCGTCAAAACCACCAAGAATCATCTCGACGTCAACGGCAAGAAACTACCGATCATTCCCGGCATGGTGGCCTCGGTTGATATCCAAACGGGTGAAAAAACCGTTCTTGACTACTTGCTGAAGCCCGTGCTGAGGGCCCGCCATGAAGCGATGAGGGAGCGATAGTGCCATGAGATTATTGCGGATTATCTCTCTACATACGGACTGACAAGCAACTGACACATCTATTAAATTGTTGATTTGTCCATGGACAACAAGGTTAACGCGGTTCAAAGTAATCTTCCATAAGAGGGTTAATCCGCCAAGGTGCAGATATGTCCGTGATGACGCGTAATATGGCTGCGGGCGAAACCGCAAGCGCGGCGCCAAAGGTCATCGACGCCAGCGGCGCGGAGGTCGTCACGATCGGTGGCTCTTCGTCGCTTTTGGCAGGCGACTACGCGCGCAGCGGTGGCGACCTTGCGATCACAGGGCCTGACGGGACGAGCGTTATCCTCGTCGACTACTTTGCTGGCGCCTCGCGGCCATCCCTCATGACGAGCGATGGTGGCATGCTCGCCGGGTCTACGGTCGAGAGCCTGGCCGGGCCGATGTTCCCGGGCCAGTACGCGCAAGCCGGGCAATCGGCGGCAAGCGCTGGCAAGTCACTTGGCGCATCGATCGGCAAGGTCCAGACGCTGTCGGGAGAGGCGACAGCCAAGCGCAGCGATGGCACGACGGTCAAGCTGACGCTTGACGAGCCGGTCTATCAGGGCGACGTCATCGAAACCGCAAAGGGTGCAACGGTCTCGATCAGCTTCAAGGACGGCTCCATTTTTGCCGTCTCGTCGAGTGCGCGAATGGTGCTCGACAAGATGGTCTACGACGATGGCGGTTCGAGCAATTCGCTGCTGTTCAATCTCATCCAAGGGACGTTTTCGTTTATAGCCGGCAAGGTCGCCGCGAACGGCTCGATGGAGGTCGCGACGCCGGTTGCGACAATGGGCATCCGCGGTACTACCGTCGTTGCAAACGTTGAGGCGGGCAGCGGCGTATCGAAGTTCTCACTGGTAGCTGACCCGGATGGCAAAGTCGGCCAGGTGGTCGTCCTGAGCAAGGTGACCGGCCAACAAATTGGTTCGATCACGACGACGAATACGAGCTTGATCGTTCGTGACACGACCAGTGCGCCGGTGGTTGTGCCGCGCGATGTCGCCGGAGAGCAGTCCGCGGTTGACCTGATCTACAACGCCTTTGCCGACAAACAGCGGCGCGGCGATATCGACCTTTTCGATGATGAACGCAAACTGTTCCAAAAGGCGTCGCTGGATTCTTCGGGGATTACCGATTCGCTCAATCCCGCGGATCCGCTCGACACCTTCGCCACGTCGCGTGTCGGCGAGATCGCGCCGCTCGGTGAGCCGGGACAGGAAGGCGCCTTGCTGGGGGATATTGGCGCGACACTGCCGGAAACGGGTTTCGATACGCTGACGCAGCAATTTGGCGTGTCGAATGATGCGAGTGCGGCACTCATCACCCTCGAGTTGGACGATGTGCCGTCGGAGCCGCTCGATACGCTGCCGCTTGACGATTTCCCGGCCATCGACGAACCGCTAGTGGAGCCATCTCCTCCGGCAGAGCCGCCGATCATACCGATTGCATCTCCTGAGCCGCCGATAGCTCCCGAGCCGACGATTCCAGCCGTTCCCGAAACGCCGCCGATCGTGCCAGATCCGATTGTACCGGTGGCGCCGCCGCCTCCCGCGCCACCTGAGCCGCCGTCTCCACCACCGATCCCGATCGATACCGCGCCGGTGCTGAGCCTGCCTGGGGTAACGCCGACGGTGGACGAGGACGGCAGCGTGGTGGTTACCGGTTTTGACCTCGCAACGACATCGGACACGCCGTTGACGGTGACCATAACGGCAGCGTCTACCGTGACATTGGCATCGACCGAGGGTCTGACGTTCACCGAAGGCGATGGAAGCGACGACGAGACGGTCGTGTTCACGGGTAGCCCGGACGACATTCTCAACGCGCTCGAAGGCTTGACCTATATCCCGACGCCGGACAATGACGGTGACGGCGGCATCACGATCCAGATCGACAATGGAACGGATGTCGTTAGCGAAACCCTCGATGTAACGATCGCTCCGCAACCGGATGCGCCGGTCGCCGTGGACGACAGCTTTGCCGCGACCGAGGGGGAGCTTCTGGCGGGTGACCTGACGTCGGATAACGGCGCTGGCCCTGACAGCGATCCGGACACTGGTGATAGCATTCAGGTGGTGGCGATCAACGGCACGGCGGTTGCGGTTGGCGTGCCCGTGACCATCGACTCCGGCGCAGTCGTGACATTGCAGGCGGACGGTACGTTCACCTACGTGCCGCCCGACGCCGCCGGCACGACCGCAATCTACAATGACACGTTCACCTATGAGATCCAGGATACCACCGGTCTGACCTCGACCGCGACCGTGTCTGTAGACGTCACCGGTTTGAACGATGAACCGATTGTCATCGCACCAACCAAGGCGGATGCAGTGGAAGACGGTGCGGTCGTAACCGTTGACCTGCTCGGTGACGTCAATGACCCGGATGCCGGCGACACACTGAGCGTTGGCCAGGTCGACGGGCTTGAAGCGGGGCTGACGCTGAACCCGGATGCGACGGTGACGGTCGATCCTGCGGACGCGTCTTTCCAGAGCCTGGCGCAGGGCGCCGAAAAAATCGTGACGCTGACTTACGATGTCAGCGATGGCAATGGCGGCACGGTGGCGCAAACGGCCGAGATCAAGGTCACCGGTGTCAATGACGACCCGGTCGTGGTGACGCAAGCGGGCTCTGGAACATACGTCGAGAACTCGGCGGCTCTCGTGGCTGATTCACAGCTGGCGCTTTCGGACGTCGACAGCACCGTAATCACCGGCGCGACGGTTCAGATCACGGGTAACTATCAAGACGGCGCAGATGTCCTCTCGCATGCCGGGACCACAAACATCACCGCGAACTTTGATGCCGCAACCGGGACGCTGTCGCTGAGCGGCACTGACACGCTTGCCAATTATCAGACCGTCCTGCAGGAAGTCACCTATGTGAACACTTCCGAGGCACCGAGCGATGCTGCCCGCACCGTCGAGTTCACCGTCACGGACGATTTCAGCGGCACGGCGGCAGACACCAAGGTGATCGACGTCACGCCGGTCAATGACGCGCCGACGATCACCGGTGTAAGCTCCAATCTCGTGACAAACGGAAGCTTTGAGGCAGGTAATCCGCAAGGGCAGTTCAGCGAGTATTCCGCTGCTCAGCCGGGCAACCCGATCCCGGGCTGGAACATTACCGGCGGATCGGTCGACCATATCAACACGCTCTGGGAAGGGTCGGACGGCGACAGGAGCATCGATCTGCACGGGACGTCGGCCGGAACCATCGAAACGACGGTCGATACCGTAGTCGGCAAGGATTATCTCGTCACATTCGATCTTGCTGGCAATCCGGTTTCGGGCGAGACGGCGGTTGATGTTCGGGTCACCGCCGGAGATGAGTCGCAGGACTTTTCGTTCAACGAATCCACAGTCCCACCGAGTGGGGCGTCCTATACGAACATGGGCTGGACAGAGCAGTCGTTCACGTTCACGGCCGACACGTCGCAGACCGACCTCACGTTCGCCAGCCTAGACCCGACGAGTGCCGGCGGCCCGGCGATCGACAATGTCAAGGTGCTTCCGGTCGGAGTCGTTGCCGATGAAGGCAGTCCTACGGGGATTTCCGGGCTTCAAGTCAACGACGTCGATGCCAACGGTGCAGACGAATTCACTGTTCAGCTCAATGCCGATCACGGCACGTTGACGATCGATCCCTCGCTCGCCGGCCTCACCATCACCGACAACAACTCGGGCGCGGTGACGCTGACCGGGTCCCTCGATGACATCAATGCGGCCCTCGCCGCGACCAACGGCGTGACCTACACCAGTGAAGTCAACGGCGCCGACCATGACCACATAACCATTGTCGCGAACGACCAGGGCGGCAACGGCATCGATCCCGGCCTCAGCGGTGACGCAACGAGTGAGGAGGGCACGGGATCACTGGCAATTGTCGTTCAGCCTGAAACGGTTGAATACCAAGTTACCCTGGTCGAAGAGACCGCAGGGTTCCAGAGTACCTTCGGCTGGTATAATTCAAACGACCCAACGCAAGGCGAGATCGTGCTGCCGTCGATCGAGACAGGCGTGACGCAGCCGACGAACTTCGAAGTCGATGCCGACATAGTTGGTAGCCTCGAATATTTTCTCATTCCGAACGGTGGCGTGCTGAACGGTTCACCAACAGGTGAGATCCAAGTCGTCGCCAACGGCGATGGTTCCCACGCGATCGCCCCCGCTGACAGTAACCAGCCGTATCTCGGCACGAACGCAGGGACCCAGGCTGCCGAACCGCTGGCATTTTTCACGGACACGAGCCTGAATGCTGGCAATGTCGACTACGCTTCTTCGGTCACAGGAGCGATACCGTCAATGGCTACAGATGACCGAGCGGACGGACCGACGGGTATCATTGCTTGGGAGGACCAGGCGGCGCAACCCAATGGCAGCGGCGGCTACGGCCCGCCGGGCAACCAGACATACAATGATCCCACCCTCGACATCCAGGTGGTGGTGGACAACGGCGGCAATCCGCAGACATCGGCTGCGATGGCGGCTCCCGTAGCAAGTACGACGTTCGCGGCGACCAGCTTCACTGCAGCACCGGTCGAGGTTCAACAACCCGATGGCAGTGGGCCCGTGCCATTGAGCGACCCGCTCGATGTTGACCTCACGCAAGTTGACAACCTGCCGCCCGAAGTCGGCGCACCGGAAACCAACGGCGACCCGACCGCAGCAGCTCAATCGGCGGCGAGCGAGCCAGCGCCCGACATGCCACCGTCCGAACCGGTGCCGCCGGTAGAACTGCATGAGCCCCTTGGTGGCGAGCCGCTGCAACTGGACGGTGAGATCGATCTCGTTGACCTCAGCCAGGTCGCGGCGCTCGATTCCGGACCCGTCGACCCGCAAGTTTCCGATCCAAATGCCCTGACGCTGGCGCCGGAAGATGTCTTCGATACGACCGCAACGCTCGAGGGAGACTTCGTTGCGACATTGGCGCCGGAGACCGAACCGCCCGCGATTGAACCAGCCCAAGACAATAGTGAAACGGGCCAAGCGATCGTCGAAGCACCGACGGAGCCGGCAGAGAATGAGAGTGAAGGCGGCGCTGGTGATTCCGCGACGGTCAGCGACATTCTTACAAACGTCGCCATCGATTCAGATGTCGCTACGGCCAGCCCCCTGTAATTAGAGGCTCGCTACTCAGATATGGGCTGGCTGCGCAAACTGGCAAGATGGTTGGGATGGGGGCGACTAGTAGCGCTGGTGTTGCTGTTGGCCTTTGTGCAGCTGCGGGCCAGCCAAAACCCGATCCTGGAAGCCTTCTTGCGTCGAACATTCGACTTCTACCAGGCCGTCAGCCCGCGTGAAGTCAAAGCGCATCCGGTACTGATTGTCGACATAGACGAGGCGAGCCTGGCGGCATTCGGCCAGTGGCCGTGGCCACGTACGCGGCTTGCCAAGCTCGTGGAAAACGTGGCGCGCAACGGCGGCAAAGGGGTCGCCTTCGACATGGTGTTTGCCGAAGCCGACCGCCTCAACCCAGACAAGATCGCCAGCAGTTTGGAATTACTTGACGGGCCAACCCGGGATGCGCTCAGCAAATTGCCAAGCAACGATCAGCTGTTTGCCGATGCCATTGCGGCGGCGAACGTCGTGCTGGGACGAGCCGCCCATCCCGACAAGCAGAAAAATCCGTACGGGGATGAGCTGCCACAAACCGGCTTCGCAACGCTCGGCGGCGATCCGCGCCCGGTACTGCGCACCTTTCCCGGTGTCATTCGCAATGTGCCGGTGTTGGAGCAGGCGGCTGCCGGCCGGGGCTTGTTCAGTCTCGTGCCGGAGTACGGCGGCACGATACGCCGCGTCCCACTGGTCCAGAACGTTCAAGGTCATATTGCGCCGACGTTGTCGCTCGAACTGCTGCGCGTCGCCTCGGCAACGCCATCCTTCATCGTCAAGCGCGATGAGCTCGGTGTTCAGCGCGTCGTGGTCGGGCAGAGGGCGATTCCGACGGATGCGAATGCACGCTTCTGGGTTCACTACGGCTTGCACGACAAGCGCCGCTACATTTCCGCCAAGGACGTGATCGAGAACACGGCGGCGGCGGGCCGTCTCAAGGACAAGTTCGTGTTCGTTGGCACGTCAGCGGTTGGCCTGTTCGACTTGAAGGCCACGCCCGTGCATCCGGCCATGCCCGGTGTCGAGATCCATGCCCAGGTTCTCGAGAACATTTTGACCGAATCCTATCTGCTCCGGCCAGCCAACGCCGTTGGCGGCGAGGTCTTGCTGGCGCTGACCGTCGGCCTTGCAGTGATCCTGCTGGCACCCATCCTCGGGGCCTTCCGGGTCTTGACACTTGGTGCCGTGCTCGCGGCCGCGTTGGTTGCCTTGTCGTGGTATGCCTACAAGGAGCACGGCCTGCTGATCGACGTCGCCTACCCGCTGCTCTCCAGTCTTGTCGTGTTCCTCGTCCTGGTCTTCATCAACTATCTGCGCGAGGAGGCGCAGCGGCGCCAGATCCGTGGCGCGTTCAGCCAGTACATCTCCCCCGCGATGGTCGAGCAGTTGTCCAAGGATCCATCGAAGCTGGTGCTGGGCGGTGAGACACGCACGCTGACTCTGTTGTTCAGCGACATCCGTGGTTTTACATCGATATCCGAGACGTATCTCGGCAACCCGCAGGGCTTGACCGCCCTGATCAATAGACTGCTGACGCCGTTGTCCAATGCGATCATCGAGCGACGCGGGACGATCGACAAGTACATCGGCGATGCAATCGTTGCGTTCTGGAATGCGCCGCTGGACGTCAAGGAACATGCCGGCCAGGCCTGTGCTGCGGCGCTGGAAATGCAGGCCATGCTCCAGGCCCTGAACGGCGAGCGGCGCAGACAGGCGGAGGCCGACGGGCGAGAGGTTGACGAGCTGCGGATCGGGATCGGCATCAACACCGGGGAATGCGTTGTCGGCAACATGGGTTCGGAATTGCGGTTCGACTACTCCGTGCTCGGCGACAGCGTCAACGTGTGCGCGCGCCTCGAAAACCAAACCAAGACGTATGGTTTGCCGGTACTCGTCGGCCCGTCGACGGCCGCGGAAGTCGGCGACACGTTCGCGTTGCTCGAGATCGATCGCATCCGGGTTGCCGGCAAGTCCGAGGCGACGACCGTTTTTACTCTGTTGGGTGATGCGACCGTACGGCGATCAGACGGGTTCTTGGAACTACAGCGTCGTTTCGCAGCGATGCTGGATGCCTATCGTGGCGGACGTTTCGACGAAGCTGCGCACGCGTTGACGGCGTGTCGTGATGCTCAAAACCCGTTCGTTCTGGCGCCGTTGTTTGACCTTTACGCGGCGCGGTTGGCCGAGTTTGCCGTCCATCCTCCCGGGCCCGGTTGGGATGGAGCCGTCGACATGGCGAAGACTTGAGCGTTGCGACAGCGCCGAGACGGTGTCACGCCGCCGGACAGGGAGCCGGGGTATTGTCAGCCCTTGAGCAATGCCTTCAGTTTTGTGTCGGGATTCTGGATCACTTCGGGTTTCGGCGATCGGCCTAACTCAAGCAGACGTTTGGCAGCCATGAACGCCTGCGGGTCGTTGATGGCATCGGTGGCGAGCAGCTCATCGCCCATGTAGTACCAGTGCGACCGGCCACCGTCTTTCGTTCCGGCCCGTTCCGCGATTCTGTCGTAACCTGTGCTCAATCCGGCGATCCGCAGCCTGGTGTCGAATTGATCCGACCAGAACCATGGAGTGGGCGCATATGCCCTAGCCGCGACGGCCGGGTTGATCAGGCCGAAGAGAGCGGGACCCCCGGCAACGAGGGCCTGGCGGCAGCGGTTGCCAGGAACGCCTACAAGCTGATGGCCTACAAGGACGAATACGAAGTCGCTCGGCTTTACACCGACGGCCGGATTCTAGCTGAACTGGCAGAACTCAGAACACGCTGGGAGCAGCAGTTGCCAGAAACAAGAAATGCAGCCTGATCCGACATGTGCGACATATGGCAGAGATGCGCCGCCGGGCTTTGGTGCCGGGTAGATGCGCAATCGTCATATGGTGGTTGTCGCAGCGTTTCTCGGAAACCGCTTTTTGGTGACCGCCCGTTCAAGAAAGAAGAGTCCATGCGCGCCATCGTCTGTCATGAGTTTACCGACTACCACAATCTCAAAGTCGAGCAGATGCCTGTTCCCGAGGCGGGCGATGACTGGGTGCAGATCGACACACACGCCGCAGGGATCAGCTTTGCCACGAGCCTGGTCATCGCGGGCAGATATCAGCGCAAGCCGCCAAGACCGTTCGCTCCGGGCACGGAGGCGGCCGGCGTCGTCACCGCGATCGGCGCCAACGTCAGGCATGTGTCTGTTGGAGACCGCGTCTGTGCGGCGCTCGATTGGGGTGGGCTCGCCGGAAAGTGCCGCGGCCACCATACGACCGTCTACCCGATCCCGCCGCGCATGAGTTTTGAAGAAGCGACAGCGTTCACCGGCAGTTATCCGACGTCCTATGGCGCATTGGTCTGGCGGGCCAACCTGCAACCCGGCGAGACGCTGCTGGTGCACGGCGCCGCAGGGGCTGTCGGGTTGGCTGCCGTGCAGATCGGCAAGGCACTTGGTGCGGCCGTGATCGCGTGTGCGTCAACGCAGGAGCGGGTTGATTTCGCCATGAAGGAAGGCGGTGCCGATCACGGCATCGTCGTCAACAGCTCAAGCTCATTTTATGAAACGGTTCGCACGTTGACAGACGGCGAGGGCGCCGACGTCATCTACGATCCGATCGGTGGTGATGTGACGAGCGAATGCCTGCGCTGCATCGCACAGGCGGGCCGGCTTTTAACAATCGGCTATGCGGCGGGTTCTATCCCGCAGATTCCAGCAAACATTCTGCTGTTGAAGAATGCCAGCGTGATGGGTTTCAATATGGGCGACTATGTTGGTTGGGGCAAAACCGACAAGCGCGTTCAGTTCGCAGGCGCCATGCAAGAGATGCATGTGGTGCTCAACAAGTTATACGAGGAAGATGCGGTGAAGCCTTGCGTGTCTCATCGTTGGGCACTGGATGAGTTTATTGCCGGCATGGACAACCTGCTCGAGCGCAACGTGCTTGGCAAGTCCGTCGTCATCATGACCGACGCGGACCGCTGAACCTAGCCTGGCCCAGCAACACTTGGGCAACGATGATGGAACTGGCGATGCCCGCCGACGATGCTCTTCGTTATTGGGCGGGTTTCGGACGCGATCGAAATGTGCCGGATACGGTCTCCTGTCGGGAGCGCGGCGGACAAGTCAAAGTGGTAGATGATAACAGGGAGCTTCGAAATGGTGGAACGTGGCAATGAACGAGTGGCCTGGTTCAACGGCAGCTTCATGCCTGAGAATCAGGTGAAGATTCCCTTCCGCGACCTGAGCTGGGTGTATGGCGACGGATGCTTCGACATGACCCGCAGCTTCAATCACAAGCTGTTCAAAGTGAAGGAGCATGTCGATCGCCTTTACCGGTCGTTGAAATACCTGCGCATTGACCCCGGTCTTGGCCCGGAACGCATGACGGCGCTGACCGAGGAGCTGTTTGAGCGCAACCGCCATCTGCTCGGCGGCGAAGATGACTACTGGGTCGGCCAGCGCATCAGCCGCGGCGTAAAGGAAGTGCCTGGGGACAATCTCGATTATCACGGACCGAACGTGGTCCTCGAGTGCGTGCCGCTGCCTCTCGTGCAGCGCGCCAAGCTGTTCAAGGAAGGCATCCGCGTCGTGGTCCCCGCGCACAGACGCACGCCGCCTGAATCCATCACGCCACGCGCCAAGACGCACAACTACCTCAACATGATTGTCGCCAATCAGGAAGTCCAGAGCAGCGACCCCGAAGCCTGGGCGGTGCTGCTCGACACCAACGGCAATCTCGCCGAAGGGATGGGGTCGAACATCTTCACCGTCCGCGACGGGGCATTGTTGACGCCGCGCGAGAAATTCGTGCTTCCCGGCATAAGCCGACAGACGGTGATCGACCTGGCGCGCGAGGCCGGCATCCCGGTCACCGAGACTGACATCGATCTCTACGACAGTTATACCGCTGACGAAATGTTCCTCACCTCAACGTCGCTATGCATCTGCCCTGTGACGCGGATCAACGGCATTGAGATCGGGCCGGAAGGCCAGGTGTGGGGACCGGTCACGAAGCAACTCGCCGCGGCCTACAGCCGCTTCGTCGATTATGATTTTGTCGGCCAATACTTGAAGCATTACCAGGAGGGCATGCAGGCGAGCGCCTTCTAGCGACAAGAGTGTTGCCAAGCGGTGAGTCGGCCGACGCTTTCGCGCGCCGGGTCTTACGGCGACTGCCGCGCTGGCCTGACCGGTGGCTCGAGCGTGGCCTCGATCATCGCGCGTGCCTGTTGCAGTTGCGCTTTCTGAGGGCCGATTGATTCAGCGAGTGGTCCCGCATTGTCGGCTGTTACGAAGTCGAGGCCCGTCAACTTCGCATAGTCGAGGATCCACTGTGGATCGATGGCAGATGCGAGCGCGGGCTGCACGGCGTGCACGGGCGGGTTTTCAACAGCATTAATGGGCGCGCGCTGGCGGAACCATCCGGTTGCCTGCTCGTAGGCATGACCAAGCCGCAGTACGGTGCTCTCCTCCCACGCCCGCCCGGTGAGCTGCAGGCCAACTGGCAGCCCGCCCGACGCAAAGCCGCAGGGCAGCGACAAACTCGGCAGACCGGTCAGGCTGATGGGCCGGGTCAGACTATGCGTCAGCGATTCCGGTGATGGTCCGTCGATCGGGTGGGCCGGGAAGGAGGTGGTCGGCGTAACGATCACATCGACGTCGTCCAATGCTGCGGTGAATTCCGCCGTTGTCAGTTCGCGGACACGATCGGCCAGCACGCGTTCTTCGGCAGTGAGGCAGGCCGCGCCGGTGATCTTATGCAGGAATGCGGGCGTGTAATCGCGCGCACGGGCAAAGAACCGGTCACGATGGAAGGCAAACGACTCGGTATAGGCGAGCGTCCAGGATGCCGCCGAAGCGTGCTCGCAGCTTGGCAATTCAATCTCATGGACCTGCGCGCCGAGGCCCTCCATTTTCGTAATGGCAGCGCGCACGGCAGTGACGACTTCGGGATCAACCATGTCGAAGAAATAATTGCGCGGCACGCCGATCCGCAATCCGCGTATGTCCCCGTTCAGAGTCGAGGCGTAGTCCGGAACGGCGCGTACGGCAGCGCTTGGATCCCGTGGATCGGGGCCGGCAATGGCCTGCATGAGATGGGCCACGTCCGCGACCGTCCGGGCCATGGGGCCGGCGTGGTCGAGGCTCCAACTCAGCGGAATGATGCCGGCTCGACTGACACGGCCATACGTCGGCTTCAGCCCGACGATGCCGCACAAAGAGGCAGGAATCCGGATCGAACCACCGGTATCGCTGCCCATGGCGCCGTGCACCAACTGGGCTGCCAATGCGACGGCGGAGCCGGAACTCGACCCGCCCGGGTGGCGATCGGTATGCCATGGATTGCGGGCATTGCCATAGACCTCCATGCTGCCGGATGCGAATTCGATAGTGTTGAGCTTGCCCATGCAGATCGCGCCGGCCTGGCGCAGACGCTTGGCAACCGTGCAATCCTCGTTGGCTACATAGTCGGCCATCAACCGGGAGCCGGCCGTTGTCGGTAAACCTTGAACGTGGAAGATATCCTTGTACGCCACCGGGATGCCGTGCAGCGGGCCGCGGTACCCGCCGGCAGCAATCTCGATTTCGGCGGCGCGGGCAGCTTTGCGTGCTCCCTCGGCGTCGACGTGCAGGTAGGCCTTCAGGAAATCGTTGTGTTCGTCGATCCGGGCGAGAAGCGCTTCAACCACATCGACCGGCGAGAGCTCCCCTGTGCGCAGCTTCGGTGCCAAGTCCGCGATCGAGTTGAAACAAAGTTCTGCATTCACCATCCGACTACCTTTCAGCGCAACGCGTCGATCATCTCTGTCACTTCCTCACCGTCACGGATCAGGGCTCAGGCCTGGCCCCGGGGCTTGATGCCGTAGCCGATGCCGAGCCGGTTCACGCCACTTGCGACCGACACGACCGCCATGAGTTCGCCGAGCATATCATCGCTCATTCCCAGCCGTTTGGCGTGCTTGATATGGGCATCGATACAGTAGTCGCAGTTGGTTGCGATGCTGGCTGCGATGTAGATCATTTCCTTCGTCATCTCATCGAGGGCACCGTCCTTCATCGTGTCCCGCACGGAGTGCCAGGCCTGCCGCAGGGTCGGCGGATGAAAAGCCAGCACCTTCCAGAAGTGTGAGACTGCACCGGTTCCACGAAGTGCAATCAACTCATCGTAGATCTCCCGCACTTCATCGCTGGCGTCCTCGTACTCGACCGGCTTGACGTACGACATGCGCTCTCTCCTTACTTTACTCGCAACTCAAAACAAATGCGGTGGGATGGTGATCGATTGAAGCGCACAGCCGGCAACAATCACTGATGCAATTGCCCGGGTGAGGTGACGCGATAGCATTGCCGAGGATCGCTTTGACCCTAGGTACGATCTTGATGTGTTTCGCGCGGCTCGTCTCAGACCCGGGCAACATTCGGAAAGGTTTGCAGGATGGACCGAACAGCGCTTCACGACGACTGCATCGTCATCGATGGTCTCGAGATTTCGAAATGGAGCCGCAGCGTGTTCGAGGATATGCGCAGGGGCGGCCTTACGGCGGTAAATTGCACGTGCGCCGTCTGGGAAGGCGTGCGCGGCACGATGGACAACATCGCAAAATGGAAGCGCTGGTTCGAAGAACACTCCGATATCATTTTGCAGGTCTACACCGCGAACGATATCCGGCGCGCCAAACGGGAAGGCAAGACGGGGATCAGTCTGGGCTGGCAGAACTCCTATGCCATCGAGGACCGGCTGGAATACCTCCAACTCTTCAAAGAGCTTGGCGTCAATACGATCCAGTTGACATACAACACCCGCAACCTCGTCGGTTCGGGCTGCTGGGAGACGGAGGACACGGGACTTTCAGATTTCGGTCGCGACTTGATCGATGAGATGAACCGACTTGGCATGCTTGTCGACCTGTCGCATGTCGGGCCCAGGACCAGCAGTGATGCCATTGCGCACTCGAAAAAGCCGGTCGCCTATACGCACTGTGCACCTGCCGCACTATTCAACCATCCGCGCAACAAGTCGGACCTGCAACTCAAGGAAATTGCCGAGCGAGGCGGGTTCGTCGGGTATGCGACGTATCCCATGTTTCTCGCCCGCGGTGCCGACAGTACCGTCGAGGACTGCGTCGATGGCATCGAGCATCTCATCAATCTCATCGGCGAAGACAGTGTTGGCATTGGTACCGACTTCACGCAGGACCAGGACGTTGCGTTTTTCGACTACCTGTCATGCGATAAGGGAACCGGCCGGCGGATCGTGCCGCCGCGTCCGAACGGTGGTGTCACCGTCATGCCCGAAGGTCTGCGCACGATCGGGGACTTTCCCAATCTCACGGCAGCGATGCTGGCGCGCGGCTGGCCTGAAGCGCGCATTCGCAAGGTTATGGGCGAGAACTGGTTGCGCTTTCTTGACCAGATTTGGACGTAAGGCAGCTTCAGGCCGACGGGCTGTTCTGTGCAACGCGCGCTAGCAATGGCCCGAGGCTGTAGAGCCGCATCGGCTGGTCATCCCTCACCGGGCATTTTGGATTGCGCGCCAGAGACGCTGTGGCGTGGCGGGCATGGGCAGATCGGTTACGCCAATTGGGGCAAGCGCGTCCAGAAGCGCGCCGGTCAAACAGGCAACCGCGCCAACTGTGCCGGCTTCACCGGCGCCTTTCACGCCAAGCGGATTTCGTGACGTTGGCACACCGTTGACCTCGATCTCGAAGAATGGCTGATCGTCCGCGCGCGGCATATTGTAGTCCATGAAGGAGCTGGTCAGGGCCTGGCCATTCTCATCCCACACGATTTCCTCGCCAAACACTTGACCGGCACCATGCGCGATGCCGCCATGGATTTGACCGTCAAGAAGGAGAGGATTGAGGACGGTGCCGACATCCTCGACCGCGATGTAACGCCGGATTCGGGACACCCCCGTATCGGGATCGATCTCGACCTCCGCGACGTGGCATGCGTTCGGAAAGGTTGGTGCCGGCGGTAGAAAGGTTGCAAACCCCGACAGGCCGCTATCCATGCCGGCCGGCAATAGCGCCGGCTGGAAGGCAAGGCTTGCGACCTCTCGAATGTCCAGGCTGCGATTGGTTGCGCTGACGGAGAAAAGCCCATCCTCGAATTCAATGTCCTGCGCAGCCACCTCAAGGGCATGCGCAGCAATCAATTTGCCCTTTTCAATGATCTTGGCTGACGCGCCGACGAGGGCACTGCCACCGAGTGCCGTTACCCGTGACCCACCCGTGCCGTGGCCGTAACCAACAACATCGGTATCTCCTTGCACGAACCGGATGGCTGCAAAGTCGAGCCCGAAGCGCTCTGAGACCAGTTGCTTGAATACCGTTTCGTGACCCTGGCCATGCGAGTGCGTGCCCATGCGGATGGTCGCCGTTCCCTGGCGATCGAAGATAATCTCACCGCCTTCGTCACCGCCGCTGGCGGACTGCTCGATGGTGTTGATTATACCGAGGCCAAGCAGGCGCCCGGAAGCCGCGGCCGCGGCACGGCGTGTTTCGAAACCTTCGGCGTCAATCATCGCCAGGGCCCGGTCCATGTTGCGTTCGAATTCACCACTGTCGTAGTTGTAGGTCAGCGGGGTCTGATAGGGCATTGCGGCCGGCTGAATGATGTTGCAGCGGCGCAGTTCCACCCGATCCAGTCCCATCTCGTGCGCTGCTTTGTCGATGATCTGCTCGATCAGTGACGTCGCCTCAGGGCGTCCCGCGCCACGCACGGCACCTGTCGGGCTGGTGTTGGTCAACACGCCGGTCACCTGGGCATGCATGGCCGGCGTCGTATAGACACCGGCCACACCACTGATGTTTCCGATCGAGGCATGCGGTCCGAAGTTGGAAAGATACGCGCCCATGTTCGCCGTTACATCGACGCGCAGCCCGAGGAAATCTCCATCGGAACTGAGCGCAAGCTCGCCGCGCATGACAAAATCGCGGCCCTGTTCTTCCAATATCCCGTCGATGCGGTCGTTGACCCATTTGACCGGCCGACCGACTTGACGGGCCGCCCAAAGCACAAGCGGCAGCTCGGGGAAAATCGTTGCCCGCAACCCGAATGAACCACCCATGTCGGGGCTGACAATGCGCACTTGGGCTTCGGGTACGCCAAGTACGAACTCCGCCAACCAACTGCGCATGTCGTGAGGGAACTGATTGCCGGCGTACAGCGTATAACGATCATCAGACGGATTGTAGTCACCCAACGCGGCCCGAGGCTCCATGGCGTTGACCGCAACTCTTGGCATGGGGAGTTCGATGCGCGTCACGTGATCGGCGCCGGCGAACGCGCGATCGGTCGCTGCTTGATCGCCGGAATCGAAGCGAAAGCAAATGTTGTCGGGACAGTCATCCCAAACCCTTGATGCATCGTGTGCCAACGCATCAAGCAGATTGGTATTGACCGGCAGTTCTTCATAGTCGACTTCGATCAACTCGGCGGCACTGCGCGCTTGATTGCGTGTTTCAGCCACGACGAAGGCAACAGCATCTCCGACGAACGCCACCTTTGAACGCGCAAGGATCGGGTGCGGCGGCACGAAGATCGGTTGGCCATCGGGCCGCTTCAGCGGATAGATTTTTGCGCTCAAGGACGGCAACTCACCGAGCCCGGCGTCGGAGATGTCTTCGCCGGTGAAGATCGCCAGGACGCCCGGTGAGTGGCGTGCCGCATCGGTGTCGATGGATTTGATGCGCGCGTGCGCATGCGGCGAGCGCAAGAGGTATGACGCTGCCTGGTCCAGTAGGTTTATGTCGTCCGTGTAGCGCCCGAGACCACGCAGGAAGCGATTGTCTTCTTCTCTGGTTGCTGACTGCCCAAGACCAAATTTCATGAACGACCTCTGTCCGACGTGCCCGAGCCGAAACGCCCAGATAATTCTGTCAGACGATCGTTGGCGCCTCAAGCGGACAGTTTCTCGATTTTCTCGGCGCTCGCTTATCATTCATCTGAAATCTTCTGGCGCAGGTGCGAAATTGAACCGCGTTAGCCGCGATCGAGCGCAAGGCAATTCGGTTCGCGGCCATGTGGCGGTTCTTTCCAATTGATGAGCACCCTTGATCGTCCGGCTTGTGCGCTTCAGACTGAGGTTTTCGAAGTCGGACGTTCTCTTGTCGACTGCTTGCGGGTGCGCAACCATCGGACCGGCCGCGCGCAACAATTGGAGTAGGTAGCATGCGTCTCGAAGGAAAAACGGCCGTGATTGTCGGTGCCGGACAGGCTCCGACGAGCGGAGATCTCATTGGTAATGGTCGTGCGACGGCGCTGACATTCGCGCGGGAAGGAGCGAAGGTGCTGTGCGTGGACCGTCACGCCGAGTCAGCAAATGAAACGGTTGCAATGATCGAGGCGAAGGGCGGAACGGCGATTGCCGCCAATGCCGATGTGACCAACGAAGACGCTTTGCGACAGGCGATCGAAACATGCCGATCCGCTTGGGGCAGCGTTGACATTGTGCACAACAACGTCGGCCTCAGTGTCGAGGCGGGCGATGCGCCGATGGACGTTCTCACCCGGGACGCCTTTACCCGGATCATGGAGGTCAACCTGTTTGGCGCTGTGCTTGCCTGCCGTCACGCATTGCCGATCATGCGGGCGCAAGGTGGCGGCTCGATCATCAACGTGTCCTCGGCATCGGCCTACTGGACCGGTCATCCGACCATCGCCTATCCGGCGTCCAAGGCGGCGATGATCACCTTCACGCGCCAGCTGGCAATCCAGAATGCAGATTGCGGCATACGCGCGAACGCGATCCTGCCCGGATTGATGAACACGCCAATGGCTGTCGATCGCCGGATCGAGGCTACCGGCCGCTCGCGCTCGGATATCGAAACCGAGCGCAACCGCAAGGTACCGCTCATGAACCGCATGGGCGATGCCTGGGACGTCGCGAACGCGGCGTTGTTCTTGGCGTCGGATGAAGCCCGCTTCGTGTCCGGGGTCGAGCTGCCGGTCGACGGCGCGTCGATGGCAAGGGTCGGCTAAATGGACTTACATTGCCCACAATCGGCAGGTGGCCAGGCGGTGGCCCAGTTTCGGAACGGTTCTGAACGCTCTGCGCTGGGCGCAGCGGCCTGGTTTTACGAATACCTCGAGGAAGGAGGCGTGAGATGAGTGAATTGATGCAACCGATGACTGCGCATGCGTTTGAACGACCACCACTGCCCAAAAGGTTCTGCAATCTTGATCGCGTGCTGCATGCTCTCAAGGCGCGCAACCTGGACGGCATTGTCGTCACGTCGCCCCAGAACGTGTTCTACCTGACCGGTTTCAACACCATTGCCCACAAGTCGGACGAGCCTCGTGTTTGTGCCGTCGTGCTGTCCCGCCATGCACCAGAGCATCCGATCATGGTTGTCGCGGACTACTATCTCGCATCGTTCCTCAGGCAGGAAACGTGGGTCGAGGACATCCGTCCGTTTCGCGCTGTCATGATGGCGCTCGATCTGCCAGAGCAGAAATCGGACATTGACCGGTTCATTCCGCCAGATGCGCTTGGCAAACCTTGGATCGAGAACGCCCGCAAGCACTACACCTTCGAAATGGCCACGGGTCTCAATGGTGCGTTGCGCGATTTGAAGCTCGAGGCGGCAAACATCGCTTTCGATGACATCGGTTTTGGAATCCGCCTCGATCTTGAAGAAGCAACGGTCTCAGACGGCTATGACCCGATGATGTTCGCCCGCGCCATCAAGACACCGGCGGAGCTCGAGTTTCTGCGCCGCTCCTCGAGATTGAACGAGGCAGCCATTCACAACACGGTCGCAAGCTGGCAGCAAGGCATTACGTGGCGCGATCTCAATCTCGCCTACGCGACCTCCGTTGCGCAGCTGGGCGGCTTTGTCCGCGATCCTGGCGGCATGGTCTGGGGACACCCGCGCGGCACCGAAGAAACGATCATGCTGGCAACAGGGTTCGAGCAATCGGAAGTATCGCCCGGAACGCACGTTATGTTCGACTGCCACGGGACCATCGACATGTACTGTTGGGACGGTGGCAAGACCTGGGTCGTCGACGGCGAACCGGAGGGCGACGGCAAGAAATGGGCCGGGGCGACCAACGCCGTCTGGGAGACACTCATCTCTGCGATGAAGCCGGGTGCGAAAATCAAGGACCTGCAGGCCCTGGCCCGCGACACCTACCGAAAGGCAGGCGTTCCTGACCCCGATCGCGCCTTGATTTTCTTTCATGGCCTCGGTCTGTCGCACATGGAGCTCGAGTTGATGACCGCCGATGGAGACAAACCCGGCGGCAACTGGACGCTTGAAGAGGGCATGGTGGCACCCATTCATCTGCTTTACCCGGGTAGCGAGCATGACAGGTCCTGGTGTGAAGAGGTGGTCGAAATCCGTGCCGACGGTGGTACGCCCATGTTCTCCTGGGGACCGGAGCCAATCACGGGGTGAGGGGCCACTTGGCGGGCAGCCGGTTCGAAATTGAAAGATGTGAAGAAAGGGTCGTGAAAAATGGATCGGTTTGCCGGAAAGGTCGCGATGGTGACCGGTGGCGCGTCGGGCATAGGTGAAGCAACCGTCCGGCGTTTTACTGGTGAGGGTGCCAAGGTCGTGTTTGCCGATTGGGACGCAGCGCGCGGCCGGGAAGTCGCCGCAGACCTGACCGAAGCCGGCAACGCGGCGGTTTTCGTTGAAGCCGATGTATCTGACGAGGCGGCCGCCGCTGCCATCGTCGAGCGCGCGGTCAGCGCGTACGGTGGACTGGACATTCTTGTCAACAACGCCGGCATCCGCATGTACCAGACCGTCGTCGAGGCAAGCGCTGAAAGCTGGGACAAGCTGCTCGGCGTCAACCTCAAGAGTTACGCCTACTGCTGCAAGGCCGCGATTCCGCACTTTCAGCGGCCGGGTTGCAGCATCGTTAATGTTGCCTCCGTACGTTCCATCACCGCTGGCAGCAAGACCGTTCAATACGATACCGCCAAAGCGGCGGTCGCGGGACTTACCCGGGGCATGGCGATGGACCATTCGCCTGATGGCATCCGGGTGAACGCCGTTTGTCCCGGCCCGATCTTTACGCCATTTCATGAACGGCGGATCGCGGCGGCGGGGCAATCGGTCAAGGACTACAATGCCGACGCCGCCAGCCGCACCATGCTGCAGCGCCCCGGCACCGCGGAGGAAGTCGCGGCGTGCATTGCGTTCCTCGCCTCTGATGATGCCTCGTACGTGACAGGCAGTTGCCTGTTCGTCGATGGCGGCATGACCGCGATATGAAGGACGAAGCTATGTTGAAGATCTATCATTCCAAGGGTACACGGGCATTTCGTGTGATCTGGGCGTGTGAGGAGTTGGGCGTCCCTTACGAAGTTGTACCTGTCGATTTCTCGGCGGTGTATCGCGCATCGCCGGCTTGGCGTGCCATGAACCCGGTCGGCAAGGTGCCGGTGATGACCGATGGGGACATGAAGATGTTCGAGAGCTGCGCCATGATGCAGTACGTTCTTGATCGTTACGGTGATGGCCGCCTGCAGCCGGCACGGGCCGACGCGGCCTATCCGCATTACCTGCAATGGTGCTGGTTTGCCGAGTCGACTTTTGCCCGCCCGCTCGGCGAAATTGTCAACCATCGCCGGGAATTCAAGCCGGAGCGCGATGATGTCGTCGCGGAGATGAAGCACCGGGCGACGCTGTGCGTTGATGCGCTTGATGGCGCACTCAGCGATCGGCCGTATCTGCTCGGTGATGAGATGAGCGCCGCCGATCTCAGCAATTGTTACGTCATGCGCGGGTATCGGCGCATGGTGACGGATGAGTTGCCGCCAAACGTGCAATCGTTCTTCGATCGAATGACCGCGCGAACCTCATATGCCAAGGCCGAAGCAGCTGATGCGGCGACCTGATGAGCCAGAACAGGAACCATTTTCACCAGCCATGTCCACCCGCCACATTCTGACCGGCCCCGATGGCGTCGGCCTTCACGTTCGTACATCCGGGACGCCCGCTGGCCGCCCAATCCTGTTCGTGCATGGCTTCGCACAATCATTGTGGTGCTGGCGAAAGCAGTTGGCGGCACCTGAACTCCAGCACTACAATCTCGTGGCGTTCGATCTGCGTGGCCACGGACGCTCGGACAAGCCCGGGCACACCGGCTCTTATCAGTCCAGCACGGTTTGGGCCGACGACATCGCAACTGTGATCGGCGGCATGGCCCTGGACAACCCGGTCGTGGTGTTCTGGTCGTACTCTGGATTGGTCCTGTGTGACTACATTCGCCATTATGGCTGTCGTGCCATTTCCGGAATCAATCTCGTGAGTGCGCGCACAAAGGTCGGAACGCCGGTCGCGCGACAGATGTCGGGATCGTTGTTTATCGATCTCGTTCCGGGCTTCTGTTCAACGGTTGCCGAAGAGCGCGAGGCTGCGGTGCGGCGTTTTCTCGAAAACCTCACGCAATCCGTCATTCCTGATCCCGATTTCTACACGATGCTCGGCTACAACCTTGCCGTACCCGCGCATGTCTGTGCGGCAATGCTCGACCGCAGTCTCGACAACGATGACGTTCTGCAAGGACTTGCCACGCCCGTGCTGGTCACGCATGGCGACAAGGATAGCTCGGTACTGCCGGTTATGGCGGAACATCACGCGCGCATCATACCGGGTGCGGAGTTGTCGCTCTGGCCCGGTGTCGGTCACGCGCCATTCTACGAAGATGCCAGCCGTTTCAATTCCGAGTTGGCGTTCTTTGCAGCAAGGTGTTTCGGGGCCCCTTAGTGGAACGGGATCGACTGCGGCGTCATCGCCCGGCTGGGTCCTGGCCTACGATGCCGATCGGTTCTTGAAGTATGTATCCTTGTGGACGATTTTGTTGCCGCGAAACGTCAGCACATCCAGTGCCAGGAAATCCTGTGCTTCACCTGACTTCAGCGTGGCTCTCCGCCGAAATTCACAATAGGCCTTGTCGCCGGCGATGCGCGCGTCAAGCGTCTCCCAGTGAACAGACTCCACAGTGGTGAACAGCCCCTCGAAGACGGCCCGAATTTCACTGGTGCCGGAAAAACGCTTGCCGTGGACATCCGGCCCTGCACCATGATCAAACACGGCATCATCGGCAAAATGAGACATAACCGCATCGATGTCATTTCGATTGAATGCATCTCCAATCGCATCGAGCAGGGCCGTCGTGATTGCGGGTTCGGACATGATTTGCGCCTCTCAAGATAAAGGGAACTCCGAGTTGAAGAGATGACAGATTTCGCTCGCAAGCAAGTGCTCAAGGCAAGACCGCTCGGCGGAGTTGCAACGGTCGGCCTCAGGCGCTCCGCATTTGCGCTTCGCCTTCCTGCTCATCGTCGATGATGTTCGGCGAGCGACCGATACAACTTCAAGCCGAGCGAGCTGCCTCGCAATTATCGCATGCGAAAGATTTCAATTTTCTCGTCCCGACCACGGAGGCGGTGCATGCCAAGGCTGGCCCAGCATTCCTTTTCTGCAACCTGATCGACAATCGCCCGGCTGGCAACAACAGTTAGCGAAGAGGAAGTCGCACTTTCGTCGCCAGCGCCTTTTGCAAATTGCTCCAACCGCTGCCCGACGTTCACGGCATCTCCAATGATCGTGTAGTTGATGCGGTCAGGCGAACCGATATTGCCGACCGTAACAGGACCTGTGTGGAGACCCACCCTCAGGCCAATCGGTGCTTGCCCGTTGGTGACGCGCTTCTCATTGTCCTCGTTCACTGCAACCAAAATGGAGCGTGCTGCACGTACGGCCCGCTCTGCATGGTCGGGCTGGGCGTCCGGGGCCCCCCAAAACGCCATGACGCTGTCACCGATGAACTTGTCGACCGTACCGCCTTCGGCCTCGATACAGGCTGCAAGCTTGGCGAAGTGATCGTTGAGCAAGTATGCAATGTCCGGTGCCGAGACGCCTTCAGATAGAGACGTGAAACCGGCGATATCAGTGAACATGACCGTGACGTCGCGCTCTTCCGACTTGACCACATCCGTGTCGCCTTGCCGGATCAATCGGCGGACCAGCTTCTTGGGAACGTAGGCTTCGAACCACCGCAAACCGTGCAGCATGGCATTGAACGCCTGGGCCTGATCGTTCAGTTCCCGAAACATACTGCCGGGCAATTCCCTGGTTTGCGAAATCTCAAGCTGTCCAATGCGCGACGCGGCCCCCGCCAGCTTGACAATAGGCCTTGCAATCTGCCGCGCGAGCAACACGGCGACGATCACCGAAAGCGCAAGCAAGGCCAGACCGGCTATCATGGCCCGCTTCAAACGCTGCAACTCCGAATTGACGTCGGCGCTGCGAAAGTATGTTCCGATCTGCCAGGCCTTCTCGCCAAGCCCGCCGACATCGCGATAGATGTAGATGTACTCGTCGTTGAATATCTGCAGAACATGTCCCTTGAGATCCGTCCCTTTGAGAATTCGAAGGGGATATCTGTCTTGGCGCCGCCAAATGGCTGCCAGAACAGGATCACCGACCTTGGCCAGCCCAAGCATCGGCTCTTCGGCGGATCGGACAAATCCAGCCCCTGCCAGATTCGGGTGTGCCAGTACGCGGTTCCGATCGTAGAGAACAAACACGTTCGCACCCGCGGCAGGATCAAGCTGGCCGAGATAGTTTGACAGGCGGCGTACACTCACGGCTGCAATGAGCACACCGAGAAACTCACCGTTGCGACGCACGCCGATCCTGAGGTTGAGCATCGTCTCCTTGGCGAGATCGCGCCAAAGTGGCTTGCCCCACGCTGCACCGTTGGTTGCTTGGGCACTGGCGATGGCCTGTTCCATGATGGCATCACCTCGGTCATCCCGCCTGAAAACCCGAATGTCGCCGCGACGGCCACCGGGCGCTCTTGCGACGATCAGGGTCTTGAGTTCCTTGTTGACGAACAGGATGGCGCTGATTTGTGGTGCCGCCGCAAGTGACCCGGTCATCATCGTTGTCAGACGGTCTTTGTCGGCAGGATCGAGCCGCCCCTGAGCGATCAAACCCTCCATGAATTCGAGCTGGCTTTGCGCAGGTTCGAGGTGGGAGCGCACCTTGTCGACCATCGTCGAGACGATGATTTCCGATTTATCGCGCAGCAACGACATGGTGTTGCGCATCCCGCTTGTCAGTCCCAGCCCGAGAACCGCGACAACCGCGATCAGGACCAGGAGACTAATGCTGACTGCCAAGGTAATGGTCAGCGAAACGCCGCCTCGTGCCACTCTCACGACCTGCCTCCTGCAATGATCCCGCGCCGTTCAAAGACAACGGATCGCTCGTGCTGTTTCCGTCTCGGTGGGATTGCCGTTTCGCTCACCCAAGACCGATTCGGCGCGTTATCGACAATAGGCCCCGAAAGGGTGTCGTCAGTTCTGCCAACTCCGTCTGCACGACGCAGAGCCGTACCAATCTTGTCGCACCCGAGGTTGCGCCGGCTCAACGAGCGCGGATAGACTTCGCCACTCTGCGCTCATGGTATGCGGCTCTTCGTTTGCATTTGTCTTTTCGATCGTGCCGGTCAAGACTACCGTGCGAACGGCTAGCGGTACACAACCAACGATCTGGATTAACGCCATGCATCCGGCAGACGCACGCGCATTCGAGAATTTCCTGGCCGTACGTCCCGCCTGGACGGCGATGCGGCCGGCGCGGGAAGCGATCGGCCTCGAAGACCGCACCTTGCTGCATTGCGGCCCTCCCGTTGCCGCGGCGTCCGACCTGGTTCAACCAACCCTGAATTCTGCCGCTGTGGCCTGTGTCTTCGAGGGTTGGGCGAGGACCTTGCCGGAAGCGCTGGAACTGGTCAGCAGTGGCGAGATCGATTTCTCCCCGGCGCAGGACAGGCGCGTCGCGACACCGATGGCGGCGGTCGTCAGCCCCTCCATGACGCTCATCGAGATGACCGATATGACCAGTGAGGCGCACCGCGCCTACGCACCGATCAACGGCGGCGGCACCGGCGGCGACCCGGCGCCGCGATATGGCCGGTGTTCCGAGGAGGCGCTCGACTATCTGCGTTTCCTCAATGATCCGGTGGCCGCGGCGTTGACGGCGGCGGCAGCGGCACCATTGCCCTGGTTACCGTTGCTCGACGCGGCCTTGAGCGAGGGTGACGACGGTCACCTGCGCCACGGCGCGGCGCACGCGAGACTGCTGGCCATCCTCGAGCAGAGGCTTGACTTCAAGGCACTGCCCGAGGGCGTCGCCGAGTTCATGCACAAGTGGCCGTTCTTTCACCTGAACTTCTGGATGGCTGCCGTCCGCTGTGTGCTCGACAGTGCTGAAGGCGTTCCTCAATCGAGCCTCATCACCGCGTTCGGTGGCAATGGCACGCAGTTTGGCCTGCAGCTGAGCGACCAGCCCCGTAGGTGGCATGTCATCCCGGCGACGCCGCCCCGCGGACGGGTGCGCGAGCCTTACGACGAGAGCAGCGGCGTCGGGGCGTACGGCGATAGTGCGGTCGTCGAGGCTTTTGGTCTCGGTGCGATGGCCCATGCTTTTGCGCCCGACATGCACGCCTTGCACGATGGCTTTTGCCCGCCTGATCTCGTCGACCTGCCCGGGCAACTGCTCAGTGGTCCACATCCGGCAATGCCCGGTTCCGGTGCTCGGGTTGGTCTCTGCGCCCGCCGGATTGTCGAGGTCGGCGCGACGCCCGTGGTCGAACTGGGGATCGTCGAAAAGACGGGTGCTGGAGGGGGGCTGGGTGCCGGCCTCTACCGCCCGGAACTGGAACTGTTCCGCCAGGCCTGCGCCGCTTTGGAAGCTTGAGTTGACCTTGAGGTGCAACGCGCCGTCTCGTTGCAAGAAGTTTTCGAGCCAGTATGCCCGCGGAGCCGCAATGACTCTGCGGCGGCTCTTATGCGCGTTCGCGCTGGGCTTACGGGTTTACTCAGCGGCGGCGAGACGTGTGTCTTCGGCGCGGCTTCAGGCGGCACGGTCGCGCATAAACCCTTGCGAACCAACCCACGGCAGCCTTGGTGTACTCAACGGACTTGCCGGATGCGCGCTTGTAAGAGGCCCAAACCGAGCCGTATTCCCAAGCTGTGAACTCCCGCCATTCGCGAATGGCGGCTTTGTGCGCAGCTCGCTTCGTCATGGCTTCTGCGCCACCGACATGCGAATGCTCATCGAAGCATATCTTGTTGCGTTCGATGCGCCAGCTATGGGGTGCCGTGAAGCCAGTCTCCATGGCATATGCGTGAGATGCCGTGGCAACGCTCAAGAGCAAGATGAGCGCAGTGATCCGCTGTGGTCGCATGTCAAATCCTCAAAAGTAGCTGTCTGCCGGTGAAGACGCCCTTTTGAATGATGCCATCGATCAATTAACGAACTATGGATCTGCTGTACCTGTATGGCACAAAATCGCGCTGCGACATGCCGACGATGTCCTCCTTCACGATATCTGGGTGGACATCACTACCGAAGGTGCACCATGGCGCAAGTCGGGCTGCGGGATCGGTTGCATCGCGCATGACACGGCCGTGCTTCGCGGTGGTGCTGGTGCTTCCAGCTGGCTCGCAGCGACACAGTTTCGACCGTGGCATCGACGACTTCTCTGCTGCCGACATTGGTTTTGCATCGTGCTCGGCCCGTCACCGCCAGCTCCGGAGCGCAGCAAGACGTTGCCCCAGATGGTGCTGACAAGATCGGTGGGCGGCTGGGCAGCCGGCTATCTGGAGAACAAGGGCGCGGCCATCGCCGACCAGGTCGACCAAGTTCTGCAAGACCGTTTGACGGTTGCCATTGAATGCGCGAAATCGGAGAACGCGAGCGTTTGGCCGGCGCAGCCGCAGTCAATGCTGGAAGGGCAATTCTGGCGAACGTTGACGGTACCCAGGCTAGTATTGGCTCAGCTCCAGCGTCACTTGTTTCCGAGACCATGACGAGCAGCGTCACGCGCGCGCTTGACGCATTGCATGAACTTGATGTTGTTGGGGTGAGTTTGGCCGATCAATCAGGGATTGGCTATAGCGTGGCGACCGCAGGCTTTATCATGTCAGAAGATGGTGCCGATATCGCTGAGCCGCGCCGCTGCCCCATCGCTGCGGGCAATTGCGGGCAGGGCGATATGGGTTGGCAAAAGAGCGGCTAATGCTCCCGTTGTCACCTTCGACAAGTCCTACTTGTTGTGGTGCCAGTCGAAACGCTGACGGTGAGGGGGTAACGTTTGCTGGGCGGGCGGATTGCGTCATCCCGGCCGTCCGTCCCGACGGTAGCAAATAGATGACAGGAATGGATTTGGCATGCAGACGGTGTCACTATTGAGTGCGAAGGCAATGCGAATTGCGGCACTTTTCGCACTTTCATTTTGCCTGCTTGTGGGCTCCGGCACTAGCCGACTGCATGCCCAGCAAGGCAGTCTCGCCGACCAGATCAAGCTAAGACTGTCTCAATTTTCCAAGCCGGGCGGCAACGTCATTGGAGGCAAGGCCATCGCGGCGGCTGAGTTCGTTAGCGCTCTTTACCGGGAGCGTAGCTTTCGAGCGGCCTGGCGGGATCCTACGAATTTCATGGCTCTCGTGCGCGAGGTGCGTGAAAGCCGAAATGATGGCTTGATCGTCGACGACTTTCATGCACGCGCATTGGGATTTGGTCGGCTGGATTTCTGGCCGCCGGCCATGACGGCTGCCGAGCGCGATATCCTCAAGACCTCATCACTCATCAATCTTCTTTATCAGCTCTATTTCGGCAAAGTCAGTCCTGAGCGGATCGACCCGAACTGGAATCTCGAACGGCAGGCACCTTTGCCCATGGAGAATGCGGTTCGCACGATTTCCATTGCACTGGAGACGAACGACTTGGCGTCGCTGATCGCCCTCGCGCGCGGAGATGATCCTGGATACCTGAAACTGCGGGAAACCTTGAAGACGTATCGCGGAATCCTGGAACGCGGCGGTTGGCCGAGTGTTTCCGCTGGTGCCGTCCTGAAGCCCGGAATGACAGATGCGCGCGTTCCGGTCATTCGTCGGCGCCTGGCAGCAACCGCAGATCTTGGCAATGAATCAGACGCGTCGTCCAATGTCTATGACCCGGGTTTGGTCGAGGCCGTCAAGGCCTTCCAGAAGCGACACGGGATCGACATTGACGGGATCATTGGCCCGGCCGTAACGCGAGCACTCAACGTTTCCGCGGAACAGCGGGTGGATCAGATCCGCGTCAACCTCGAACGCGCGCGTTGGGGGGCTCGGAGCCTAAGACGTCAAAAGGACCTGGTTGTCGTCAATATTGCCGGCTTCTACCTTCTCACGGTCTTGGATGGACAGTTTGCCTGGACGACGGAAGTCATCACCGGCCGGCCGTATCACAAGACACCGGTTTTTACCGATCGCATCCGTTACATCGAATTCAACCCCACGTGGACCATCCCGCCGGGCATCCTGCGCAACGAGATTCTCCCGAAACTGCGCAATGATCCGGGCTATCTCACGGCCAAAGGCTACGACCTCGTGGCCGGAAATGGCGCGAAGGTCAATCCGGCGTCGGTGAACTGGCAGACCACCGGCGCGCGTGGGTTTCCGTATCGCGTGGTCCAGCCGCCCGGCCCGAAGAATGCCCTCGGCCTCGTGAAGTTCATGTTTCCAAACAAGTACAATGTCTATCTCCACGACACGCCCAGTCGCCAGCTCTTTGGCAAGACTGGCCGAGCGTTCAGCCATGGCTGTGTGCGCGTCAAAGACCCGATGAAATTCGCCGAACTCCTGCTCGGTTACCGCAATCGAATGACGCGCCAACAGATCGACCAGACCGTTGCGAGCGGCAGGAGGACGAGGGTCAATCTGTCAAAGCCCATTCCGGTGGCAATCATGTACTGGACCGTCGACCCGCTTTGGCAAGACGGGATCCGCTTCTATGAAGATGTCTACAGGCGCGACGGTAAGGTTTTGAAAGCGCTGAATGCCAAGTTCAGGCCCGCTGCGCGGTGATAGGCAGACCAGCGGTTACAATCGGGCTTGCGGTGATTGCGCCTGTCGCAGTCTTGCGGCGGACCTCGTCTGCGCCGTCCACAACTATCCCCTACCAAACCTCGCCGAACGGTCTCAGCTCGACCAGGAAGGACCAGGCGGAGCGGTGCTGATGGGCGACCCGGAACATCTCTTCGGCAATCGCATGGGGTTCGGCAAAGAACTCATCCGGCGCGTCCGGGGCCATCATCGGGCGAGTGCGTGGTGTGTTGATCGACGCATCGATCACGAAATAGGCAACGTGGATGCCCTTCGGCCCGAATTCGCGCGCGATCGACTCGGCGAGGATACGTTGCGCCGCCTTGGTTGAAGCAAAGAATCCCCAATGCGCCTTGCCACGGGTCGCCGAGGTGTTGCCGGTTACCAGGATCGCGCCGCCGCCGGCCTCCAGCATGTCGGGGATCGTGTGCTGCGCCATGTAGAGCAGCGCCGTCGTGTTGACCCGGAAATTCTCTTCCAACTCCGTCGGGTCCTGCTCCAGCAGCGGTCCGCGGGTCGCTCTCGGGGCGTTGTGAATGACGATCATGGGCGCACCCATCTCGGCCTTGATCCGGTCCATGGTGTCGGTTAGCGCGCCCAAATCGCCAACGTCGCAGGGATAGGCGCGGCCGCCATACTTGCCCGCCAGTTCCTCGAGGTTCGCCGCATTGCGTGCCAGCATCGCGACCCTGTAGTCACTGCTGAAACGCCGGGCAATCTCGGCACCGGTGCCGTGTTCCGGGCCGACGCCGGTGATCAGGCAAACAGGTTTCATCGTCTTCCCCTTGGGTTGTGACGGCGCGGCCTATTTCCCGTGAAAGACCGGCGCCCGCTTTTCAATGAAGGCGCGTACCGCTTCCTTGTGGTCTTCAGTCTGGGCGACGCGCACCAAGCGATCCGCTTCCCAGTCGAGACAGGTCTTGAAGTCGCGCTCTGCCGCCCGGTTGATGTTCTGTTTCATGTAGCGAATGGCCAGCGGCGGGCCGGCGGCAATCTGTGCAGCCAGCGCGACCGTTCGCGCGGGCAAGTCAACGTCGGCCACGACCTCGTTCAGCAACCCCAGTGCCAGCGCCTCCTCGGCCTGGACGCGACGGCCGGTGAAGTAAATCTCCTTGGCCTTGGCCGGTCCGACAATCTGGGTCAACTGCCACGAACCGCCGTAGTCGCCCGACAGCCCGATTGCCCCGAAGCCGGGCGCATAGAAGGCGCTGGCAGCGCCGATCCTGATATCGCAGGCGAGCGCGATCGACATGCCGGCACCGGCCGCTGCTCCCGGCAAGGCGGCAATGGTTGGCTTCGGCAACTCGTGCAAGCGCAGGGTCAAGGTCTGCTGGCGATGCTGCAGGGCGCGGATCTTGTCGTCCAGCGAACGCTCGTCCGGCGTGTTCGTGCCCATGCCCTTGACATCGCCTCCGGCACAGAACGCCTTGCCTGCACCGGTCAGCACGATGACACGAACATCCGCATCCGCTTCCAGTACCAGCAGCATCTCTCGTAGGGCAGGGGTGACAATGTCCCCGAGCGCGTTGCGCTTCTCGGGCCGATTGAACGTCAGGGTGGCGACATGGTCGGCGACCCGACACAGCAGCTGGTCTGTACCGGTGTCGATCTCCCGATCCATCACGCAGCCTCGGCGGACTTGAAGGCCGGCCGCGCCTCCAACCGGTCGGCATACGCGGCAAGGTTGGGGGAGTTGCCGAAGTCGGCGCCGAGGCGGCGGGACATGATGACCGCGTGTCCCGTGATCGTATCGGCAATCGTGAAATCGCCGGCGATGAAGTTACGGCCCTCCATGTGGGCCTCGGCGGCAACCAGCACCCGATTGAGGAGTTTCAGCGCCCGCGCTGCCATCTCGGGGTTGCGCCGATCGGGGGGCAGAAGGATTGTCTCGACCACGTAGTTGTTGATTGGCGGCATGATCATGCCTTCTGCATAGTTCAGCCATTGAAGGTACATGGCAAAGTTGGCGGCATCCGGGCCTGGCGTCAGTTCGGGCGCATACTTCGCGCCGAGATACTGGGCGATCGCCGTGCTTTCGGAAATCGTCGTGTCACCATCGATCAGCGTCGGCACGCGGCCATTTGGATTGATCCGCGTGTATTCCGGTGCACGCATCTCCTTCTGGCCGAGCGTGAAGCGTTCCAGTTCATAGGGCCGGCCGATTTCCTCCAACAGCCAGACGGTGCGCACGGCGCGCGAGTTCGGCGCGAAATAAACCTTCATCGAATTATCCTTGTTCGGAGTGCCTACCTGCTCGGCAGCGAGCGTTGACAGAACGTAACTTCAAATTTAGAAGTCGGTCAATTCAGAACCTCAAGCGAGAAGCCATGGGCCGCGCCGCACTGTCATCTCAAACCTGTACCATCGCGCGTGCCGCAGCGCTGGTGGGCGATGAGTGGACCCTCATGATCCTGCGTGAAATGTTCCTTGGCAGCCGCCGCTTCGACGACTTCCTGCGCCAGACCCGCATGTCCTCGCACCTGCTCTCGCAGCGTCTCAAGAAGCTTGAGGCGGCTGGGATCGTCAAACGCAAAGCCTATTCCGACCACCCACCACGCTATGAGTACGGCCTGACCGAAATGGGTCGCGCGCTTTGGCCGGTCGTGATTTCGCTGAAGCAATGGGGCGATCGCTGGCTCGGCGACGGCGAGATGCCGGTCGCCCTGGTGCACAAAGGGTGCGGCGCAGCGGTCGAACCCAGGATGACCTGTTTGCAATGTGGCGAGCCGATGGACGCGCACGCGTCCGAAGCGCGCCTGTCCACAGCCTTCGCCGCCGAGCGACGCAACGCGTAGCTGATAATTCAGATTCGTTGTTTTGGCCCTGGGCAAACGCGTTGTAGTATTATTGTTGTGAAAGCTTTCGACCGTGTCGGCGAGGACGTGGAATGGCCACGCGAATTGACTGCGATATCCACCCGAGCGTGGGAGGGACGCGCACGACGCTGCTGCCGTATTTGAGCGAGCATTGGCAGGAGCAGGTCGTCAGCCGCGCCATCGACGGGCTCGACCTCAACAGCTATCCGCCCGATATGCCGTTTTCAGGCCGCGCCGACTGGCGCCGCGACGGTGGCAAGCCGGCCGATTGCCAGAAGACGGTCTCGCGACATGCCTTTGACGAGTTGGGCTCGAGTGCTGCCATCTGCAATGTCCTCTATGGCGCGCAAGCGGTCTTCGATCCTTACATGGCGCAGGACTTCTGCAAGGCGATCAACGATTGGATCAAAGCCGAATGGCTCGATGCTGATCCGCGCTTTCGCGCGTCGATGTGTGTGCCGATGCAGGCGCCCGATCTGGTCATTGACGAAATCAACCGGCTCAAGGACGACAAGCGCTTCGTATCGGTGTTGCTGCTGGCACAAGGTGATGTGCCGCTTGGCAACCGACAATGGTGGCCCGTCTACGAGCTTGCCGAGCGCCTGCAACTGCCGATCACTGTTCACGCCGGCAGTGCCTATCGCCGCGCGCCCAGTTCGATCGGCTGGCCATCGTATCGCTACGAATACTACTTGGTCGAGAGCCAGGCGATCCAGGGGCAAGTCATGAGCATGATCCTGGACGGCGTTTTTGGAAAGTTCCCGGGGCTGAAGGTTGTCCTGGCCGAGTCCGGCGTGTCGTGGTTGCCGGCCTTCATGTGGCGCGCCAACAAGACATGGCGCGGCGTTCGTGTCGAAGTGCCTTGGGTCGATCGCCAGCCATCCGAAATCCTGAGAGAGAGTTTCCGGGTCACGACGCAACCCTTTGACTGTCCCAACGATGCAACGACTGTTGAGCAACTGATCGATCAGATTGGATCGGACGAGATGTTTTTGTTCTCGTCCGACTATCCGCATTGGCAGTTTGAAGGCAGAGACCCGATCCCGCCGCACCTGCCGCAAAGCCTTGTGCAGAAGATGACCGTTGACAATCCGTTGGCGACGTTCCCGCGATTGGAAATGCCAACCTAGGCGTAGCTCGAACGCGCCTGCGAAGAGGAGTGGAATGGCATGCAAGATGTAGCCGAACTGGTTCGCGACGATACCGCGAGCAAGACCCGTTTGAAAATCGTCGATTGCGATATTCACCCGAGCCTGCACGCCAAGGAGGACTTGTACGACTTTCTGCCGAAGCGTTGGCAGAAGCATCTCGAAACGTACGGTTCACATCATCGCACACCGTACATTGGTACGACGCCCTATCCGCGATCATCACCATTGATTTCCCGGCGCGATGCCTGGCCGCCGACGGGCGGACCGCCCGGGTCGAACCTGGAGTTCATGCGTGAGCAGCATCTTGATCTGCACGACGTCGAGCACGGCATTCTGCAAGTTTTGGATCTGTTTATCTTCTCGCAACAGAACCTTGAGTTTGGTGCCGCGATCCAACGCGCAATCAACGATTGGCAGTATGAGTTTTGGGCACGGCCTGACCCACGTCTGAAACCGTCAATTCTTGTGGGGCAGGATGATGTCGCTGCCGCAGTCAAGGAAATCGAGCGCTGCGCTGCAACCGGGCGATACATTCAGGTCAACGTATCGCCGCGTGCCAATGAGCCGCTCGGGCGCAATCGCTATTGGCCGATCTACGAGGCGGCCGTCGCCGCCAACCTGCCACTTGGCATCCACGTCGGCGGCTATGGCGGCCACTCACCGTCAGCGGGCGGCTGGCCGTCATTCTACAACGAAGAGCATCACACCAACGCACACTCGGTCGCTGCACAATTGACCAGTCTCGTCATAGAGGGCGTTCCCGAACGGTTTCCTGGCTTGAAGTTCGTGTTCATCGAGGGCGGTTTCGGCTGGGTGCCGGCGACGACCTGGCGGATGGACCAGCAATTCGAGCATTTCCGCGATGAGGTGCCGCATTTGAAACGTCGCCCATCCGAGTATGTCAAAGAGAGCTTCTGGTTCACGACGCAGCCGAGCGAAGAACCGGACAACTCGGCCCATCTGCGCCAGACCATCGATTGGATCGGTGTCGATCGCCTGATCTTCTCGTCCGATTATCCGCATTGGGACTACGACGATCCGCGCTATGCGATCAAAACCCCGCTGACGGATGAGGAACGCGCGAAGATCTTCCGCGGCAATGCCCACGACGTATATGCGTTTTGATACTTGGGATGGATTGACGGATGGCCCGGCATGTCGTCGCGCGAACAGATGAGATCCCGGTCGGGAGCCGCAAGGTTGTCGAGATTGATCGACGGGCGATCGTCATCTTCCACGCCGAGAGCGGGTTCTATGCGCTGCTGAACCGCTGCCCGCATGCCGGTGCGCCGCTTGATAAGGCGGCATGCGTTGCGCACCTGGTACCTGGTGAACCCGGAGAATTCAAACGTACGCGGGTTGGTGAGCTGTTGCGTTGTGCCTGGCACGGCTGGGATTTCGACATCGCGACAGGGCAATCCTATTTCGACCCGGCGGGCACAAAGATCCGCAGCTATCCGACAGCGGTGGAAGATGGAAAGGACCTTGAGAAAGGCCCTTTCATCGCCGAGACATTTCCCGTCACGATTGAGAATAGCTACGTGGTTGTCGAAGCCTAGCGAGACTGTCGTCGCCCGCCTGGAAAGACCATGCGGCCCATCGAGCTGAGCTGGCGACGCGATATGGTGCAAGTGGCGTCCGGAAGTTGAACGAAGCTGCCATCGTCGGGGATGACGCTGCCACACTTGAGCGAAGCCGCCGGTGTCGGGCCAGGCCGAGTTCCACCAGCGATGCGTCACGATGTCGATTGCGCGCTTCTTGGCGTCACAGCCCTGCGCCAACGGGAGCATTCCTTCTTATACGTTTCCTTTTCTCAAGTCGTTCGACGCAATGAATGAGGGTGCACAATTCTAGTCTGGTTCATGAAGTCGTGGTGCTAGGAATTGGTCAGGTTTATCGATCGAGTGATCGGCTACGTGGTGACCGCGCGGTCCTGTGTGCCCGGCGCTCTAGTTCAGCGTGGAACAGAATGGACCGCTGCCGCTCGATTGACAGCTTCGGGCATTGCCAGCACAGTTGTTTTATCCCATCGACTGAGCTGACTGTCGTGGGAGAAGCCAGATCATGCGATCCGCGATCGTTCGTTTTCGAGACGCAGGAGGCACGACGGCGGCTGAGTAAGGTGCGGGAGGTGGCCGTGGCCGGAACCCGGCGGTGCAGGAGTGGCCGGTGACAGCTTGGATCGGCATTGATACCGGCGGTACGTTTACCGATCTGATCCTGGCCAACGTCACGACGGGCGAAGTCCGTCATCACAAGACACCAACGACACCGGATGATCCGGCGCGCGGCATTCTCGAGGGCGTGTCGGAGCTGCTTGCCGATGCCGGGATTGCGCCGGGCGCGATCGACTTTCTCTGCCATGGCACGACGCTTGCCACCAATGCCGTGCTCGAGCGCAAATGGGCACGCACCGGTCTGGTGACGACCGCCGGCTTTCGTGACGTGCTCGCGCTTGCCCGACAGCGCCGGCCGAACTTCTTCAACCTGGATGTGCCCAAGCCGACACCGCCGGTGCCGCCGGCACTGAACTACGAGGTGGCCGAGCGGCTCGCGTTTGATGGCGAAGTGCTCGTGCCGCTCGATGAAGACGCTGTGCGCAAGGCCGGCGAACACCTGCGTGATGCCGGTTGCGAAACGGTGGCCATCTGCTTTCTGCATGCCTACGCCAATCCGGCGCACGAGCAGCGCGCGGCGGCGATCATCTCCGAGACCTTGCCGGACGCCTACGTGACAACGTCATCGGGTGTGCTGGCAGAATTTCGCGAGTATGAGCGGTTTGCAACGACTGTTGTCAACGCCAGTTTACGGCCGATCCTCGATGGCTATCTGGCGCGCTTCGAGGCCGGCACCGCGGCGCTCGGGATCACCTGCGCGCCGCGCATCATGCAATCGAACGGTGGCGCGGTGTCGCCGGCGATCGTGCGGCGCATGCCGGTCAACACCTTCTTTTCCGGCCCGGCGGGCGGTGTCATCGGTGGCGCAGCAGCGGCCAGGGCGGCAGGGTGCGAGGACGTCATCACGCTCGACATGGGCGGCACCTCGACAGACGTCGCTTTGATCAAGGATGGCACGCCCGGCTATCGCAATGTCCGGGAGATGGCGGGCTTTCCGGTGCGCACCCGCACGCTCGACATCCACACGATCGGTGCCGGTGGCGGCAGCATCGCCTGGGTCGACCCCGGTGGCTTGATGAAGGTTGGGCCGGCAAGTGCCGGTGCCATGCCCGGCCCGGCGGCTTATGGGCGCGGTGGTGAGCGTCCGACGGTGACGGATGCCAATGTCGTGCTCGGCCGGCTCAGCCAGGCGGCGCTGCTCGATGGCCGCATGCCGGTTTATCCCGAGCGGGCGCGGGCTGCCATCGAGACGCATCTCAGCGCCTCGCTCGGCCTTGACCTGGCCGCGGCCGCTGCCGGCGTCATCGAGATCGTCAACGTCAACATGGTCGGTGCGGTCCGCGTCATTTCGGTGGAGCAGGGCGAGGACCCGCGGCGGTTCACGCTGATGCCGTTCGGCGGTGCGGGGCCCCTGCACGCGTGCGATGTGGCGCAGCTCCTCGGCATGCGCGAGGTGCTGATTGCCGACCGGCCCGGGGTGCTGTCGGCGGCCGGTCTGTTGCAGGCCGAGGCGCAGGGTGACTTCAGCCGGACACTCCTGGTGCCGGCGGTTCCTGCGGCGCTCGACGACCTCAACCGTGGCCTGGCGCACCTCGAGGGCGATGCGGCCCGGTGGCTGCGCACGGAGGCGGATGGAAGCGGCGAGGCGGTCTGGTCCTATAGCGGCGAGGTTCGTTATGCGGGGCAGAGCTTCGCGCTGACGATCGCGTTGCCCGGTGACAACGTCGATGAAGCCGTGCTCGCCAATGCGGTGGCGCAGTTCCACACCGCGCATGATGCCGCCTACGGCTACGCCATGGCCGAACGTGAGGTCGAGTTTGTCAACGTACGCCTTACCGTGCGCGTCCTCCGCACGGCGCCGCCCGCTCGCGAGCCGTTACGGGTGACGGGTCCGATCGATGGTGCGATCGTTGCCAGCCGCGACGTCTGGTTTCCAGGCACCGGTTACGTGGCGACGCCGGTCTACCGGCGAGAAAGGCTGCCTGCTGAAACCGAGTTGGCCGGCCCGGCGGTGGTCGAGCAGATGGATGCCACGACGATCGT
>JBPCVZ010000055.1:0-19890 GCA_051010015.1 Hyphomicrobiaceae bacterium | reverse complement strand
GCGGCAGCATTGGGCGCTCCGAATACTGGGGCCTGAAATCGCTCGCCTACAAGATCAAGAAGAACCGCAAGGCGCATTATACCTGCCTCAACATCGACGCACCGCATGCAGCCGTTGCCGAGATGGAGCGGCGCATGGGGCTCTCAACCGATGTTCTGCGCTTCATGACGATCCGCGTTGATCAACATGAAACCGAACCATCCATCCAGATGAAAAAGGGCAGCGACCGCGATGACCGTCGCGGCGGCGGTGATCGCGGCGGCTTTCGTGGCGGACGGGGCGGCCCGCCCCGTGGCGACGGCGGCCCGCGCGGCGGTGACCGTGGCGGCAATGAGGGCTCGACGTTCCGCGCCCGCCCGCCTCGCGATGACAGCAGCGCAGCCGGAGGAGCACAGTAATGGCCGGACCAACAGCCAGCGGCGGCCCACGCCGCCCGTTCCACCGCCGTCGCAAGACATGCCCGTTCTCCAGCGATGCATCGCCGAAGATCGACTACAAGGACGTGCGCCTGATGGGACGCTATGTGTCCGAACGCGGCAAAATCGTACCGAGCCGCATTACGGCCGTATCAGCCAAGAAACAGCGCGAACTCGCGAAAGCCATCAAACGGGCACGCTTTCTGGGTCTGCTGCCTTATGTCATCGACTAAAGCAACGGATTGACAGCGGAGCGGTGTTGCACCGCTTCGCGCCTGAACCAATGTTGGGGTGACCAATACCGGTCATCTCTAACCGCCTGAGAGCGGGACAGCTATGCAATCAAGATTTCCCATCGCCGTCGGAGCCGGCCTCGTCTCCGGCCTTCTGTTCCTAGCGGCTGCCACTGGACAGATGGCCAGCCTGATGGTGCTTGTCTTCCTGGCACCGCTGCCGATCGTGATCGCCGGCTTCAGCTGGGGATGGATCCTGGCAGCGATCGCCGCCCTCACGGCATTCGGATTCTTGACGGCGATCGGCTCGATCACCGCCGGTTTGTTCCATTTATTGTTGTTCGGCCTGCCCGTTACAGCGTCGATCTACTATCTGCTGCTCAACCGCCAGTACACGACAGCTTCCGGTGCCGTCGACGTCGAATGGTACCCGCTTGGGCGCGTCCTCTTCGGCCTTGCGATCACCAGCGGACTGGTTGCGGCGGCGGCACTGTTCTCGCTGGGCACCTCGACGGCGGATATCGAAAAGCACGTCACCGCCGTCGTCGAACGCATGATGGCGGCTGATCTGCCCTGGCCCGGCGGGCAAAAACCCGCAGCCGACCAGCTGACGAATCTCACCAAACTTCTGACGGTGTCATTTGCGGCCGCAATCTCCATGGCCTGGATGTGGCTGGTCGTATTCAACCTCTGGGTCGGCGCCAAAGTGGCACGCACCTCCGGCCTCCTCGCCCGACCGTGGCCGAACGTATCACTGATTGCTCTGCCGCGCTGGGCCGGCTTCGCGCTCGCCGCCGCCATGGGCCTGTCCTTCCTCGACGACTTCCCGGGCCTCGTCGCCTCCGGCTTTGCGACCGGGTTCTTCCTCGCATTCGTGCTGGTCGGGCTCGCGATCGTCCACAACGTTACCTGGAAGAACCCGATACGACCCCTTCTGTTGTTCGGGCTCTACGCGTTCCTACTGTTTTTCAACCCTCTCAGCACGATGGCGGTCGCCACCATCGCGCTTGTCGAACCATTTCTGCCGATGCGCAATCCCTACAACGGTGGCCCGATAACCCGGGATCCGCCGGACACCGCCTGAATTCGATCGAAGCCAACTTTCGTATTTTGAACTTGAAGGAGAACTTTCACATGCAGGTCATTCTACTAGAGCGCATCCGCTCCCTCGGCCAGATGGGCGACGTCGTAACCGTCAAAGACGGCTATGCACGCAACTTCCTGCTGCCACAGCGCAAAGCGTTGCGCGCGACGGAGGCGAATGCCGCCACGTTTGAAAGCCAGCGCGCCCAGCTTGAAACGCGCAATCTTGAACAGAAGAACGAAGCGGCCGACATCGGTGAGCGCCTCAATGGTGAAGCGTTCGTCGTCATTCGTCAGGCCGGCGATACGGGCCAACTCTACGGCTCGGTGTCGACGCGCGACATCGCGCAGGTTCTGACGGAAGGTGGCTTCAGCACGGATCGCCGTCAGGTCGCGTTGGCGCAACCGATCAAGGAGCTGGGGCTGCACGAGGTCGATGTATCACTGCACCCGGAAGTCGAGGTCAAGGTTTCGATCAACGTTGCCCGTTCGCAGGAGGAAGCCGAACGCCAGGCGCGCGGCGAAGATGTAACAGTGATCGATGACGAAGGCATTGAGCTCGAAACGTTCAATCCGGACGAAGAGGGTGGCCGCGATGACGACGGCGACGGTATGGAAGACTTGCCGGATCCCGGCACCGACGAGCAGCCACAAGCCTAAGACATTGCTCCTCGCCGAACGCCTGAATGCAATCCCCCGGGCCGAGAACCCGGGGACCGGCGGCAACGATGACGATGTAGCGGCTTGCACTTGAGTTGCCTCTCCCACACTGATGCCCGCCCTGATTCGCAGTCATTGCAAACACTTCCGGGCGCGGGTGTGCATAGCGGGGAAGAACACCCTTGACGCCCCGCCCCTTACAACCCGGCCGGGATGGAATCACGTATCCATCTCGTCATGACACAGCAAGCCACGACCCTCTCCGATCAGCTCACCGCCCAGGCCAACGCCGACGAACCGCTGAACTTCAAGCCACCGCCTCACAACATCGAGGCGGAACAGGCGCTACTTGGCGCCATCATGATCAACAACGAAGCGATGGACCGCGTTGCAGGCTTTCTCGAAGCGGATCATTTCTACGAACCGATCCACCAGAAAATCTTCGATGTTGCCGGCAAACTGATTGCCGTCGGCAAACAGGCAACGCCAATCACGATGCGCACGTTCTTCGAGAATGAAGAACCGATCGAACCGGACCTCACCGTTCCGCAGTATCTTGGGCGCCTCGCTGCCGGCCTGACATCAATCATCAGCGCCACCGACTACGGCCGCACCATCTATGACCTCGCAGTGCGGCGCGCGCTCATCAATATCGGCGAAGAACTCGTCGTAACCGCACGCGATTCGCCGGTCGACGCGACCCCGGAAAACCAAATCCAGGAGGCCGAGAGCGCGCTCTATGCCCTGGCGGAAACCGGCAAATACGGCCAGGGGTTCGTCACGTTCGGCAATGCGTTGACCGCATGTATCGACATGGCAAGCGCCGCCTACGAGCGCGACGGACAGCTTTCCGGCATCTCCACCGGCCTGATCGATCTCGATTCCCGCATGGGAGGCCTGCAACGCTCCGATTTGATCGTGCTGGCGGGTCGCCCGTCTATGGGCAAGACGGCCCTCGTCACCAACATCGCCTACAACGTTGCCAAGAACTGTCGGCGCGAAACCCAGCCCGATGGAACCGAAGCGACCGTCGATGGCGGCGTCGTCGGCTTTTTCTCGCTTGAAATGGCCGCCGAACAGCTGGCAACCCGGATTATTGCGGAGCAAGCGGAGATCTCGTCGAGCAAGATCCGGCGTGGCATGATCACCGAGGATGAATTCCGTCGCCTCGTCACCGCCAGCCAGGAAATGTCGCAGGTCCCACTGTTCATCGACCAGACCGGCGGCATTTCCATCGCACAGCTCGCCGCTCGTGCGCGAAAACTCAAGCGACAGCACGGACTCGACCTGCTCATCGTCGACTATCTGCAACTGCTGTCGGGCTCCAAACGCACCGGCGAAGGACGGGTCAACGAGATCACGGAGATTACGACGAATCTCAAGGCCTTGGCCAAGGAGTTGGAGGTGCCCGTCATCGCGCTCTCACAGCTCTCGCGTCAGGTTGAACAACGCGAAGACAAGCGACCCCAGCTTTCCGACCTGCGTGAATCCGGTTCCATCGAGCAGGACGCCGACGTTGTGATGTTCGTTTATCGCGAGGAGTACTACGTCGAGCGCGCCAAGCCGTCGGAGGGCACACCGGAATTTGCCGAATGGCAGGTCAAGATGGATGCCGTGTGTGGTCGCGCCGAAGTCGTCATCGGCAAACAACGCCATGGCCCGGTCGGCACCGTCCCGCTCGCGTTCGAGCCCGAGTTCACAAGGTTCGGCAATCTCGCGCGTGATTTGCACCCATCCTGGGACGCGGGTGATTAATCGCTGCTATAAGTTGCATCGGCAAAATCAAATAGCGATGCGGTGCCGCATCGAACGAGGTCGGCATGACCGAAACATCAGCGATCATCTCGCGTCCCGTCGCGAGCGTTACGGACGCCAAACAGATCAAGGTGCCAGCGAGCGCCCGCGCCATTCTCGAGATCGATCTCAACGCATTGCGCGCCAACTGGGCCAAGCTAAATGAGGTCGCCGGTGCCGCGGAATGTGCCGGTGTCGTGAAAGCAGATGCCTATGGCCTGGGCCTCGAAGAGATTGCCGGCGCCCTGGCGCGCGAAGGGTGCAAGACGTTTTTTGCCGCCACCATCCACGAGGCCCAGCGCGTGCGCGCCATTGCGCCCGCCGCCACGATTTATGTCCTCGACGGACTGCTCGCCGACGCCGAAGCGCACTACGCCGGCTTCGACCTGCGTCCGGTCCTCTCCAGCCTGCCCGAGATCCATGACTGGGCCGCTTTCTGCAAGAGCGAGGGGCGACGACGCCCGGCCGCACTGCACGTGGATACGGGCATGAACCGCCTCGGCCTGCCTGCCGCTGACCTCGGCGCATTGATCGGCTCCGAGAGCCCGCTGCAGCACTTCGAGGTGGCTCTCATTATGAGCCATCTCTACAATGCCGATACCGCCGACAGTTCGGATAATCCAAAGCAACTTGCCGCCTTCCAGGACGCGCTAGTCAAACTGATGGATCGCGATAGCGACACACGCGCAAGCCTCGCCAATTCCGGCGGAACCTTCCTCGGTCCGGACTATCACTTTGATCTCGTTCGCCCCGGAATCGCGCTCTACGGCGGGCGCGCGATAGAGAACAAACCGAACCCGATGGAGTCGGTGGTCCGCCTGCGCGCGCGCATTTTGCAGGTGCGCACGGTCAACCCCGGCGAGATTGTCGGATACGGTGGCACATACGAGGCAACGGAGCCGACCCGGATCGCGACGATCGCGTGCGGCTATGCCGACGGTTTTTTGCGTGCCTTGAGCGGTGATCGAAAAACGCTCGGCCCGGTCGGCTATATCGATGAACACCCGGTGCGGATCGTCGGGCGGGTTTCGATGGATCTGATCACGATCGACGTGTCCGACGTGCCGACGGAACTGACCAAGCGCGGCGCCTGGGTCGAAGTCATGGGAGCACGCGTCACGGTCGACGACCTGACCGACCGCGCCGGTACGATCGGATATGAGCTGCTCTCGCGCCTCTCCAACCGCGTACATCGAATCTACATCGAAGGCAGACCTGCGTGAGGCGCAATGGCTAAAGCAGCAAAACAACTCTACGCCTGCCAGAATTGCGGCGCGACGGCAAGCAAATGGGCGGGCAAGTGCGCCGGTTGCGGTGAGTGGAATTCACTTGTCGAAGAAACCGACGCCGGCCCACCGCCTGGTGGCGGCATACGCCTCGGCGGTCGACAGGGCAAGGTCGTCACGCTCGAAGGATTGACCGGATCGACCGAAGAAGCACCGCGCATGGCAACTGGCCTCGCCGAATTGGACCGCGTGACAGGCGGTGGGGTGGTCCCGGGATCAGCCATATTGATCGGCGGCGAACCGGGCATCGGCAAGTCGACCCTGTTGCTGCAGCTCGCAGCAAACCTTTCGCAGACAGGACGCCGCGCGCTTTACTTTTCCGGCGAGGAAGCAACCGCGCAGGTTCGTTTGCGTGCCGACCGCCTCGGCCTCTCCCGTGCGCCCGTTGCCCTGGCCTCCGAGACCAACCTTGCCAACATCCTCGCAACCGCCGCAGACGGCGATCTACCCGATCTCGTGATCATCGATTCCATCCAGACACTTTGGTCCGACCTGCTCGAAGCTCCGCCCGGGACCGTCAGCCAGATGCGCGCCGCCACGCAAAGCCTGATCCGATTTGCGAAGCAGTCGGGCAGTGCCGTCATCCTGGTCGGGCATGTCACCAAGGAAGGACAAATTGCAGGCCCAAAGGTGATCGAGCATATGGTCGACACCGTGCTCTACTTCGAAGGAGACCGCGGCAACCCGTTCCGCCTGCTGCGCGCGATCAAGAACCGGTTCGGTGCAACCGACGAGATCGGGGTCTTCGAAATGGCCGACAAGGGCCTGCAGGAGGTGCGCAATCCATCGGAGCTGTTTCTCGGTGATCGCAGTGGCGATGCGCCGGGCGCCGCCGTCTTCGCCGGCATTGAAGGAACACGCCCCGTCCTCGTCGAAATCCAGGCGTTGGTCGCTCCGTCCACACTCGGCACCCCGCGCCGCGCCGTTGTCGGCTGGGATTCGAGCCGACTGGCAATGGTGCTGGCGGTCCTGGATGCGCGCTGCGGCGTGTCGCTATCCAGTCACGACGTCTATTTGAACGTCGCCGGCGGCCTCAAGATTACCGAGCCCGCTGCAGACCTTGCCGCCGCCGCCGCCCTGCTATCGTCGTTTTCCGGTGTCCCTCTGCCCAGAGATCATGTGTACTTCGGCGAAGTTAGCCTGTCTGGTGCAGTTCGCGCGGCAAGCCACATGCCGAATAGGTTGCGCGAGGCCGAGAAACTGGGCTTTGATGTCGCTGTCCTTCCGGCCGCCGGCGAAATCGATAAAAAGGGCTCCGCTATACAGCTTTCCCGCGTGAAGCACCTAAAACACCTTGCGGACACTCTCACACCATGCGACTGACACGGTTGCCTCCTTTTATGGTTAACCTGACGAATAGGCACAGGAATTAATCGGATGATCGGTCCGCTCACCTACCTCGACGCCGCTCTGGTTGCACTCGCGATTCTGTCCGGCCTGTTAGCGATGTACCGCGGACTGACGCGCGAAATCCTGTCGATTCTCTCCTGGATCGTCGCGGCAGGCGCCGTAGCATACTTCGTGCTCTACCATCGCGCCGTCGCTCAGGACATTGCCCAACAGATCGGTGCGCCTGTGCAGGTCGCTCAGGTGGCGGTTGGTGCCGTTCTGTTTGTAATGGTCCTGATCATCGTTCATCTCATTACTTCGAAAATTTCCGATACGATCCTCGACAGCAACATCGGCATGATCGACCGCATCCTTGGGCTTGCTTTCGGCGTCGCCCGCGGGTTCATCCTCATCGTCATTCCGTTCATGTTGTATGAAAACTTTTTTCCGGAGCCTCAACAGCAGCTGCCGTGGGTGAGAAATGCGGTGACGCTGCCCTACATCAAAGACACCGGCCACACGTTGCGGTCGTTACTCGTGCGCTACATACCCGAAAAAATAATGAGCCCGGACGCTCCAGAACAGCAAAGTGGCCAGCGCACACTGCGTAACGGCAGAATAGTTCTGGCCAATCGAACCAAATTTCATATAAGTGTCACACGCCGCCAATGATCTGTGGCGTGACCGGCTCGGCCCTCGAGTCCCACATACGGTGAAATCCCGGTGAAGGAGACTTCCATGGTTTTGGCAAGGCAACCAGGGGAGCCGACGACGGCGACGAGCGAACCGTCCTCCGTCATGATTGACGTGGATGATGATCGTTTACATGAAGAATGTGGCGTTTTTGGCGTATGGGGGCACCCGGACGCCGCCGCCATAACGGCCCTGGGACTGCACGCGCTACAGCACCGCGGGCAGGAGGCTTGCGGCATCGTCACCTATGACGGCGACCAATTCCACTCAGAAAGGCGCATGGGACTGGTCGGCGATCACTTCAATTCAAGCAAGGTGATCGAACGGCTGAAGGGCGGCGTCGCGATCGGCCACGTGCGTTATTCAACTAGCGGCGGCACCGTGCTGCGCAACGTACAGCCGCTCTTTGCCGACTTGGCCAGTGGCGGCTTCGCGCTCGCGCACAATGGCAATGTGACCAACGCCTACGGCCTGCGCCGTGAGCTGATTCGCGACGGTGCGATCTTCCAGTCGACATCGGACACCGAGGTCATCCTGCATCTCATGGCGCGTGCGCAGGGCCGTCGCGTGGTCGAACGGTTCATCGAGGCCCTGCGCCAGATCGAGGGTGCCTACGGCTTGGTCAATCTCGCCAACGGCACGCTGATCGGCGCCCGCGACCCGATTGGCATTCGCCCGCTACTGATCGGCAAACTCGACAACGCCTATATCCTGGCCTCGGAGACCTGCGCGCTCGATATTGTCGGCGCGACATTTGTCCGGGAAGTCGAGAACGGCGAAATTGTCGTGATCAACGAGGAAGGCATACAGAGCCATCGTCCCTTCCCACAGCGACCGGCCAGACCCTGCATCTTCGAATTTATCTACTTTGCCCGCCCTGACTCGATCATCGGCGGGCGAAATGTTTATGAAGTGCGCAAGGCCATGGGACAACAACTGGCCCGCGAGGCACCTTGCGATGTCGACGTTGTCGTGCCGATTCCGGATTCAGGCGTGCCATCCGCCCTTGGTTTTGCCCGCGAGATTGATCAGCCCTTCGAATACGGCATCATTCGCAACCATTACGTCGGGCGCACGTTTATCGAACCAGAGCAACAGATCCGCGCGCTTGGCGTCAAGCTCAAGCATTCGGCCAATCGCGCCGTGATCGAAGGCAAACGCATCGTGCTGATCGATGACAGCGTCGTGCGCGGCACCACGTCCAAGAAGCTGGTCTCGATGATGAAGGATGCCGGTGCGCGCGAAGTACACATGCGTATCGGCTGCCCGGAGATCAAATACGGCGACTACTACGGCATCGACACGCCAAAACGCAGCGAATTGCTGGCCGCCCAGATGGATACCGACGAGATGTGCGCCTTCATGGGCGCCGACTCGCTCTCGTTCCTGTCGGTAGACGGGTTGTATAAGGCAATGGGCTATGACCGGCGCGACCCCAATGCCCCGACCTTCACCGATCACTGCTTCACCGGAGACTACCCGACCAATCTCTCCGACGTGAACGGCCAGGAGCCGGTGCACCAGCTGTCCTTCCTCGCCGAGGTGACCTAGTCATCGTCGGGTGAAAACCGACCGACGCCAGGACGCCGCGGCCGGATAACCGTCGCACCCAGGCGACTTGTCAGTCGCTCACAAAGACTCAGCCATATTCATGTGTACCCTGCGCCGCTATGGTGTCTTATGGGACGAGGCCGAACGGTTCCCATTCTAGGCCTGATGGTCTACACTTCGATACTAATAAACGATTGCCTTGCAGCGACTTGCAGGCGCTGCTTGTAGCCAACCGGGAGAATTCGCGTGACGCGCTTCTTGACGATTGCATCGATCAGTTGCCTGTTGACGATTGCAGGCCCGATGACGGCGATTGCTGCACAGATCAACACCGGCGACGCCAGCGGCGCCTATTACTCAACGTTCTGTCCCAGCCTGGTCAAACAGCTCGATCAGCTCGGTCGACCAAGTGAATGCCTTGTGTCGAATGGTACGGGGGACAATCTGCGTCGTGTCGCGCGTAATCCGGACGAACTCGGCTACGGCCAACTCGATGTCTATGCACTCGAAGCTGAGAAGTACGGTGGTGGGACGGCCTTTGAACTCGTCCGCTCGGACGACGTGCGTGAGTGCGTTTTCGCGGTCACGCGAAACAAAAGCTATACGAACTACGGCCAGATCGCCGTCAACGCCGACCGCCTGCGCTTCATCCTGCCGCCAAAAGATTCCGGTAGCGCCAAGACCTTTGAATATCTCGGAAAAATCGACGATCAGCTTGGCCAGGCGCGCGATGTGATCAATGCTGAAACCACGGACGAGGCCATCGAGCGCACCTTGAAGGACGACAACGCCGTGACGTTCTTTGTCCAGTTCCCCGATCCGTCGAACAAACGCTTTCGCCGGATACGTCAGCTCGGCGGACACATCGTACCGGTCATCGATAGCGTCATTCTGCGCCAAAAAGTCGATGACCAGACCGTTTATTTCGCGCAGGAGACCTCGATCTCCCAGCTCAAATGGTTGAACCTCGGCAAACGTGTCGTGACGGTGTGCACGCCATTAGTCCTGTTCACCGGCGCCGGCGAGCGCATCACATCCCAGCAAAAACGCGCCGAGCATCGCCAACTGGTCTTGAATATCCGCAGCATGCGGCGCAAGGAATTGATCCCCGAGGAAAGCCCGATTGCGAAAATCCTGAACAAGACGCGCCAGCTGTCGACCCGCGCACGTTATCATTTCCAGGAACTCTCCCTGAATGCCCGCGAGCGCGCACGCCCGTTTCTTGATCGAATGTATCGCGGCGCCGGACACATGGTACGCCTGATGATCATGAAGGCGCGACCTCCCGAGTACAGCGAGAACGAGCGCGACCGCGTCGATCGATTCAACTGACACTGCCTTGAGCTCGACGTCTTTTCCGGTGACGGTCGTGCATGCGCCTATTTCGATGGCTTACCGCAGCAGCCTTGCTTGCCTACATCGCAATCGTTGCCATCATGTACGGTGCGCAGCGCACATTGATCTATTCGAATGACGACAACGGCGCGCTGGCGGCGGCCAACTGGGAGGCAATCCGTGGCGCTGAACGGGTACGCCTGACGACACCAGACGGCGAGCGTCTTGCTGCCTGGTACGCGGCGCCAAAGGCGGGAAAATCGGTTTTTCTGTTCTTCCACGGCAAAGGCGGCGGATTGGCACGCAAGAAATGGCGCTGGCAAAGAATCCGCAAGGTCGGTGCCGGGATTTTCACGTTTTCCTATCGGGGCTACCCAGGCTCGACCGGAACACCAAGCGAAGCAGGCCTCAACCGCGATGCTGCAGCGGCCTACCAATGGTTGACCAAGCGCCATCCCGCCGATCAGATCGTGCTGCATGGCCTGTCGCTTGGCACCGGTGTCGCGGTAACCCTTGCCACCCAAATCAAGGCGCGGGCACTGATCCTCGAGGCGCCATACACGGCAATCGTCGACGTTGCCGCGGAGCGTTATCCGTTCCTGCCTGTACGCCAGTTGCTGTGGGATAAATTCCTGTCACGGGAACGTATTGCGCGCGTCAATATGCCAGTCATGATCGCCCACGGCACCCGTGACAGCGTCATTCCGTTCGCGCATGCAAGGCGCCTTTACAAACGCGCGATCCAACCCAAGCATCTCATCGTCATGCCGGGAAGCGACCACAGTACTTTGGTTCGCGACGGCCTCTATCGACACATCTGGCGATTTCTGGCGCAGCATCGGAATTGAGCAAGCCCAGATATTCGGTTGTGGAGCGTCGCATGCCTCCCCAACTAGCCACATCCCAACAGCGATGCTATCTCACTCGTTGCATCAATGACGCGGGGTCTCATGGCACGCTACGCAGATAAACTTGCCCTCGTCACAGGGGCATCACGCGGGATAGGCCGGGCCGTCGCAAAGGCTCTGGCGCGCGAAGGCGCACACGTCATTCTGGCTGCCCGCCGCGAGGGATCGCTCGAAGACGTCGATGATGAGATCCGGGCGGTTGGCGGTTCTGCGACATTGGTCCGGCTCGACTTGACGGCAGGCGACAAGATCGACGCACTGGGCCCGACGATTTTCGAGCGCTGGGGCAAACTCGACATTCTCGTGGCGAACGCCGGCATTCTGGGCCCGCTCTCCCCCTTGCCACACATCAGCAATGACGCTTGGGACAACGTCATGGCAATCAATCTTACGGCCAACTGGCGATTGATCCGCACGCTCGATCCGCTGCTGCGCCACGCCGATGCCGGCCGGGCTGTCTTCGTATCATCGGGTGCCGCGTTGGCCAAACGCGGCTATTGGGGGCCCTACGCCGTGTCAAAGGCCGGTCTCGAGGCGCTTGTCAAAACCTATGCCCATGAAATTGCAAACACCAACGTGCGCGCCAACATCATCAATCCCGGGCCGGTGCGTACCGAGATGCGCCAACAGGCTTTCCCGGGCGAAGACCCGATGACACTACGCACACCTGAAGAGATTGCAGAACAGTTCCTCAACCTCATCAATCCCGCCAGCGATGACAACGGGCAAGTCTACAACCTCACCGAGTTGACGACATAATATGATGTCGACGTGGGATGTCCCGTCACTCGAAGCTGATCTGCATGCCGTCGTAGGCTGGCTCGACATGGTCCGGCAAATCGCGCCGCAGCGTGTCATAATCAAGGTCGACATGCAGATGCGTCAGGATCGCACGCTTCGGCTTGAGCCGGTCAATCCATTCGAGCGCTTGCTTGACGGTGAAATGACTGGGATGCGGAATGTAGCGCAGTGAATCGACAATCCAGACGTCCAGCCCCTGCAAGCGCTCGATCGAGTCATCAGACAGCCCGCTAATGTCGGGTGAGTAAGCGACGTCACCAATCCGGAAACCAAGCGAAGAGATCTCGCCATGATCCTGGACGATAGGTTGCAGATCAATTGCACCACCGCTGCCCTCGACCGAGACTTGCTGTTCCGGTTCGATCAGGTGCGGATCGAGGATCGGCGGATAGGAACGACCCGGCGGCGCCTCAAAGCAATAGCCGAAACGGGTCATCAAGGTTTCCTGGGTTGCCGCATCCGCCCACGCGTCGATCCGCTTGCGCATGCGATAGCAGATGACGCGCAGATCATCGATGCCGTGCGTGTGATCAGCGTGATCGTGGGTGTAAACAACGCCATCCAGCGCCTCGACGCGCATTGAAAGAAGCTGTTCGCGGACATCCGGTCCACTGTCGATCAGGACGATCGTGTGGCCACCCTTCTTGCCCCAACGCTCGACCAGCGCCGAACATCTCAGGCGACGGTTCTTCGGGTTCTCCGGATCACACGCCCCCCAATCGTTGCCGAGACGCGGGACACCGCCGGACGAGCCGGAACCGAGAATTGTCAGGCGATAGCTCATACGATCGCCGCCTGTTCGCTCACAGGCCGCGGCACCTTTTGGAACAAACGGAAAAAGTTGTCCGTTGTCGCAACACCAAATGCTTCCGGCGTCATCTCCTTTACTTCGGCGAGCTTCTCCGCCGTGTACACGACGTAGGCCGGTTCATTGGTCTTGCCCCGATAGGGCATGGGCGCAAGATAGGGCGCATCGGTCTCAACCAGAATGCGATCCAACGGGACATCACGGGCGATCTCGCGCAGGGCCTCGTTCTTCTTGAACGTCACGACACCCGTGAACGAAACATAGAGGCCAAGCTCGACGGCACGCCGGGCCAATTCCGGACCGCCCGTATAGCAGTGCAAAATAGCCGGAAAGGGGCCATCGCGGTAGGCCTCCTCGAGGATTGCGATGGTATCCTCGTCGGCATCGCGCGTGTGGATTTCGAGCGGAAGCCCGGTCTCGCGCGCTGCACGAATGTGCCGGCGAAAGCCGTCCGCCTGCCCTTCTTTGGAACTCTTCTGGTAATGGTAGTCGAGACCGGCCTCGCCGATCGCGACGATGCGCGGATGCTGCGCCAACCGGGCGATCTCGTCCGCCGAGATATCGAGCTCTTCATCGGCATAATGGGGATGCGTCCCAACCGAGCAATAGACGGACGGATGCGCGTGCGAGATAGCGAGTAGATTGTCGAGATTGCGGATGCGCGTGCAGATCGTCACCATCAGGCCGACCCCGGCGGTGTGCGCGCGTGCGATCATCTCACCGCGGTCTTCCTCGAACTGCGGAAAGTCGAGATGGCAATGATGATCGACCAGCATTACGCCTTTGCTCCCTGAGCGTCGTCGGGTTCAACGTAGCGCGGAAAAACACCGGCGGGCTTAGGCAGTTCGGCACCCGCCGTCAATCGACCCTTCTCACCCAGCGCAGCGAAATCGCGCTTGTCGGCGGGTATGTTGAGCAGGTCAAGCAAACGCCCGGCACCTTCCGGCACGACCGGCTGCGCCAGGATCGCAGCCTGACGCACGACCTCGGCGGTGACGTAGAGGATCGTGTTCATGCGCGCTAGATCCGTCTTGCGCTTGGCCCATGGCTCCTCGCCGGCAAAATATCGGTTGGCCTCCGCAACCACCGACCAGACGGCATCGAGATATTGTTTGATCGCCTGACGGTCCATCGCATCCCGCACCGGTTCGTGAAGCGCATCAGCCGCCGCAAGAATGGCCCTGTCGGCCTCTTCCAGCACACCCGGCTCAGGCACCTTACCATCACAGTTCTTCGCGATCATCGACAGTGAGCGCTGGGCAAGGTTGCCGATATCGTTCGCAAGGTCGGCATTAATGCGATTGACAATCGCCTCATGGCCATAGGAACCGTCCTGCCCGAAGCCGACTTCGCGCAGGAAGAAGTAGCGCGTTTGGTCAACCCCGTAGGCATCCACCAGATTGAAGGGGTCGACGACATTGCCGACCGACTTCGACATTTTCTCACCGCGATTGAAGAGGAACCCGTGCGCGAAAACACGCCTCGGCAATGCCACGCCTGCAGACATCAGGAACGCCGGCCAATAGACCGCGTGGAACCGTACGATATCCTTGCCGATGATATGCACGTCAGCCGGCCAATAGCCCCAGTCCTGATGGCTCTCATCAGGAAATCCGGCACCCGTGATGTAGTTTGTCAGCGCATCGACCCAAACGTACATTACGTGCTTGGGATCGGAAGGGACCGGGATCCCCCAGTCGAGCGTGGCGCGCGAAATCGACAAGTCCTGCAGACCGCCCTTGACGAAGCTGACAACCTCATTGCGCCGTTCCGGCGGCAAGATGAAATCGGGATGCGCGTCGTAGTGCGCCAACAGTCGCTCCTCGAAGGCGGACAGGCGAAAGAAGTACGTCTCCTCCTCCGTCCACTCGACCGGTGAGCCCACCTCCTGCTCACGGCGTACGCCATCCTCGCCGACGATCGTTTCCTTCTCATCGTAGTACGCTTCCTGACGCACCGAATACCAGCCCGCATATTTTGACAGATAAATGTCACCCGCAGCTTCCATGCGCCGCCACATCTCGGCACACGCCGCGTGATGTCGCGGCTCGGTGGTGCGAATGAAGTCATCGTACGAGCAATTGAGCGCATCCTCCATTTCGCGGAACACGGTAGAGTTGCGATCGGCGAGTTCGATCGGCGTCATGCCTTCTTCGAGCGCCGTCTGCTTCATCTTGAGACCGTGCTCATCGGTCCCGGTCAGAAAAAGGACATCCTTGCCATCCAAACGCTCGAAACGCGCAATCGCATCGGTCGCCAGCGCCGTGTAGGCATGGCCGATATGCGGCACGCCGTTCGGATAGAAGATCGGCGTCGTGATATAAAATTTTTGGCGCTCTGCCATTGTCGTCGTTCCATGTCCTGTGCGGGCGCTTGCACAACCCCGTCAGACGTCCCATTTGACGCCGCACTCAGTTGCGCCCTGCAAGCCGATTGAGACGCGTCACACAATCCAGGACAAATGCCTTCCGGTCGAGATTGAGCGCGCCCTGGGCCGACTTTTCGCGGACCAGTGTCTCCCATAGCGCAGCCCAACTGGCAAGATCCGCCTGCGTGCCGAGTTTACGCACGGTATCGAGATCAACGCTGTCACCTTGCCCCGTGGCAGCGGCACGCACCGTTCGCGCCAGCCGTGCCAGCAGCAAATCGATAAATGCCTCGAATTTCTCGCCGGCAGCAACCGCGGCAAACTCATCCGACAGCTGATGCAATAACGGCCAGTCCGGTCGCCGAAGATTGCCAAATACCTGATCGACTTTCTTGGACAACGCGATCCCGTCATCAGACGCCAGCCGCAACAACCGGCCAACACTGCCCGCCGAGGAACGCAGCAGAAGTGGCCATGCATCGCTATCCGGCATCTCGAGTTCCGCCGCTGTCAGCGCCTGTCCAGCAGCCGCCTGTAGATCGGTGTCCCCGAGCGGATGCATCGTCAGTTGGCGGCAACGCGACCGGATCGTTGTCAACAGGCGCCCGGGCATCGACGAAATCAAAAAGAAAATCGCGCCCGCCGGTGGCTCCTCAAGGGATTTCAAGAGCGCGTTTGCGGCATTGACATTGAGTTCGTCCGCGCTGTCAACGATGACCACTTTCCAGCCTCTGCCGGACTGCTTGTGGCCCAGGAAGTCACGCAGACGGCGGACTTCATCGACGGTAATATTGGTCTTGAAGCGCTTGGCCTTGATGTCGTACGGGCGGCGCAGAACCAACAGGTCCGGATGCGACAGGGCGCGTACGAGATGGCTGGCCTTCGACCCCGCATTTACCGGCAGTTTGCCTTCGTCCATCAAGAGTGCCGGACCATCGCCTTCGGCACCGGACAATGCCGCACGGGCAAATCGATAGGCAAGTGTCGCTTTACCGACACCACTCGGCCCGACAAGCAACCAGGCATGATGCAGGTTGCCGCCGGACAATCCGGCTGCCAATTGCGCCTCCGCGGCAGTATGACCAAAGACTACCTCTGTATGCCGAGGGTGCGGGAACGGGTCGAGACGGTCTGCTTCCGGATAGACCTCGATCGTCTGTTCGCGCGGCGCCCGGGCCATCACGCGACCTCCAGGTCGAACCGGTCTGCAACGCAATCCCAGATTGCCGCCTCGACTGTGTCCTCCGTCTCGGCCGCATCGATGATCCGGCAGCGCCGCGGGTCGGAACGGGCAATCCCAAGAAACGCCTCGCGCAGCCGTACCTGGAAGTCCAGATCGCGACCCTCGAACGGATCGTCTGTTTCGTCTCCACGTGCACGACGCTCGGTAATGCGCACACGCCCCGCGGTCGGATCAAGATCGAGAATCAAGGTCAGGTCGGGTGCACAATCCGGATGCGTCAACGCTTCGAGTTGCAGCAACACGGAAGGATCAACACCACCAGCGGCACCCTGATACGCACGCGTCGAATCCGCAAACCGATCGCAAAGCACCCACTGCCCGGCAACTCGTGCCGGCTGAATGAAGCGCTTGACGTGATCCAAGCGTGCCGCGCCAAACAGAAGCGCTTCTGCCAACGCCGGATGCTCGGGCAATCCCCCGGATAGGATAAAGTCACGCACGCGTTCGGCGAACGGCGTACCGCCCGGCTCACGCGTCACGACATATTCGATACCCTTGGCACGCAAGCGCGCAGCCAAGCGTTCGATCTGGGTCGTTTTGCCGACGCCATCGCCCCCCTCAAAAGTAATGAATTTGCCCTGCTCCATAGGCTGCAAACTAGTGTGAGCGGACCGGAACGTCACGCGAATTCACGCCCGCCGCGCGCACGCTTGCAGTGGCAGCGCAATCAGGGAACCCAACTGAATGCCAGATGGAACAGCGAATCCAGGCCGCGGCGCATCAGCCCGGCCCGTTCGACCGATTCTGCAGCAAACAGCGGCACCTGGCCCTGCGCGCCTGTCGAACTCGTCACGCGCAACATGGCGACCTGATCTCCACGCCGGATCGGCGGTTTCAGCGGTCCAGTGTAGATCACCTCGCCGCGCAGTCGCTGATTCACCGGGAAGCGCGGCAAGTACACCCGAACGTCATCCCGGCCAATGAGCGGCACATACAGACGATCCCCGCCCCAAACCCGCGCCTGGCCGACGACTTCGCCCTTCTCAAATACCTTGAACGGGGCGAAGTCATTGAACCCCCATTGAATCAGCCGACGCGCCTCGGCCCAGCGTTCCTTCTTGCTCTTGAGGCCACCAAGGACGGCGATCAACCGGCGCCCTTTCCGGACTGCCGACGCGACAACGCCGTAGCCCGCCTCCTTCGTCGCACCGGTCTTTAGGCCATCGACACCAAGCTTCATGAACAGCAAACGGTTGCGATTGATAAATCGGAACCGGCGATACTTAAACTCGCGCTCGGCAAAGTACGGATAATACTCCGGCAGACTATAAATCAGGTAGCGCGCCAAAATCGCGATATCGCGTGCGCTCATCAATTGGCGCGGATGTGGCAGGCCGCTCGCGTTTCCAAATGTCGAGTTGGTCAGGCCGAGACGCTGCGCTTCCTTATCCATTTGCTTGGCGAACAGCTCTTCGGAGCCGGCCATGTGCTCGGCGATAGCGATGGCGGCATCATTGCCGGATTGAATGACCAGGCCGCGAATCATCTGTTCGACCGATGCCGACTTGTTGATCGGCACGAACATCGACGAGGTGCGCGACGGCGCGCCGCCCGTCCGCCAGGCATTTTCGCTGACGACAATCTGATCCGTGAGCGAAAGTTTTGTGGCCTTGAGCGCTTTGAAAATCAGCGCCAATGTCATCAACTTGCTCATACTGGCCGGTGGACGGCGTACATCCGGATTGTGAGAAAAGAGGATCGATCCACTCTGACCATCAACGAGAATGGCTTGGCGTGCCTTGGTCGTGAAACCACCCTTGTCGGCAGAGGCATTCGCCGGCAAAACCACAACCAGCACAGCAACGAGCCAAAGCACGCCGATACGCAGCATGTCCGAACCCATTCGTCCTCCGCCCTCTACCCGAAATCCACCGACGTCACCCAACGCCAGCAAGCTTCGCCAAAAAAATTTGCGCCCCCCGGCATTCCGATCACTAACACGTCGCACGATCGCCCGCCAACTCTATTGGCCATGCCCAGAGCCGCGCGCCTTTAGTTGGAGGCAGCTCCGCTCTTCAACGGCGGGTGGCTCTAGCGCCGCGTGTTGTCCCAGCGCGGATAGGTTGGTATCGCGTAGCGCCGTTCAGCCGTTCGCTGGCGCACTGACGCTCGAGGCATGCGCCGGACCGCGGCCGACCTGCCGCGATACCAGGGCTGCTTCATCAGGAACGCTCGCTCGTGCTTCTCATTCGGCACGGGAGAAGCGCGGCCACCATACTGGATGTCGACCTCAACACGGCCGGCAGCACGAAAATCGAGCAGTTCGGCCGCCCGCCGCGAAACAATGATGACGCGGTCCCGGGCAGCGGGAACACGATCATTTATCCTGATCAGAATCGTACGACCGTTGCGCTTGTTGGTGACGTACAGAAACGATGGCAGCGGCAGGCTGGCATGGGCACCGGTCAGCCGATCCGCATCGAACATCTCCCCCGACGCCGTCCGGTGGCCAAGCCATGACCGCCCGATCCAACGGGCCCAGCCACTTGGTACATAGGCCGGCTCTGCGGCCGGCGCGGGGCGCGTCACGTTCCGTGGCGGCCGCGCCGGCAACGCACGTCGCTCGACCCGCGGCGGCAAGGCATAGGCCTGCCTGTTGCCGCTCGCCGGCGACGATTTGCCAGGGTCGTAAGGTCGACCAACGATCGGACGGGATGTAGGGACTGGCTGACGCGATCGCACTTTCGGCAATCGTCCACCCGAACGCGGCCGCGCGGCAGCACGTTGTTGATAGTGATCATTGTGTGAACGGGGCTGCCGCGACGCAAAGCCGTGGCGCCCGGCGTAGGCTGGTCGGGCATAGCCCAGTCGATCATCGGCGACGCTCTGTGTCTTCCCACGCAGGCCGCCTGTCGAGCAAGCACCAAGTCCGACACCGAGCCCGATAATAAGACTCAGTCGGAGCCAACGAGAACCATACGCCACACCACGTCTCCAGCGTCACTCAAATACCACCTGACAGTGGGTCAAATTGGTTAGCGAAACCTTAATCGAGGGGTTGAGCTGAGCGCCGATCAACGCTAAGCATCTCCCCGGCCGACGCGGCGCGACGGCAAGCGGAGGGGTGGCCGAGTGGTTGAAGGCACCGGTCTTGAAAACCGGCAGGCGTGAAAGCGTCTCGTGGGTTCGAATCCCACCCCCTCCGCCAGCGGGCCTTCTTCAAACATCTCCAAATATCTCTTGAGACGACAAAGACAATAGGCAATCCGCCATGTTTTGTCGTTTCCATGTCTCCAAGCGTCTCTGAAAATTTTGTGCAAGCAAATGCCTACTGGTATAAAAATGGTTGAAACCTGCTAAGGGACTCGAACCCAGGACGAGGCAGGTGGATAAACCGCGATAAACGATGGCAGGCTTGCACCAGCTCACGAACAAGCAAGTC
>JBPCVZ010000054.1:0-3825 GCA_051010015.1 Hyphomicrobiaceae bacterium | reverse complement strand
CTGTGGATCCAGCGCATCAATGCCGCGACCCGCGAGCACAACATGACATACGGCCGATTTATCGACGGGCTCAACAAGGCCGGCATCGAGATCGACCGCAAGGTTCTGGCCGACATCGCCGTCCACGATGCAGCGGCGTTTGGTGCCCTGGTCGCCCAGTCCAAGGCCGCCGTCGACGCGGCCGCCGCAGCCCGCAGCTGACCGCGTCACGCCACGGTGCCTTGCCGTGGCTTTGGTGCCACACGCCGCGTGTCCTCGGCGACAAAGCGGTTGGAAAGTCCTGTGGCCGGTCCGTTCGAAACGGCTGCAATCCCGTCGGATTGTGCTATGCCAGCGGGTGCGTAGCCCACGGCGGGCCGCGTTGCCGTCATCGCGCGGGGGGCGTGCCCCCGATTGCGATCCCACGTCTCCTGAAACGAGCCTCTGATGGAAGCGGAAGTCCTTAACGACCTGCAGTCCGAGATGATCGGCGAGATTGCCGGATGTAATGACCTTGCGGCACTGGACGGTGTCCGCGTCAGCGCGCTTGGCAAGAAGGGCCGGATTTCCGGCCTGATGCAGCAACTCGGCAAGATGGCGCCGGAGGAACGCAAGGCGTTCGGACAGGCCGTCAACGCCTTGAAGAACGAGATTTCCGGCGCGCTCGATGCGCGGCGCAGCGAACTCGAAGCCGACGAACTGGCCAAGCGCCTGGCCACCGAGCGCGCCGATGTGACGTTGCCGGTGCGCCCCGGCCCGCTCGCCGAAGGCCGCATTCATCCCGTCAGCCAGGTGTTCGACGAGATCGCGGAAATCTTCGCCGACATGGGTTTTGCCGTCGCCGAAGGCCCGGACATCGAATCCGACGACTACAATTTCGGCAAACTGAACATGCCGGAGGACCACCCGGCGCGCCAGGAGCACGACACGTTCTACATGTCGGGCTCGCTGCCGAGCGACGACGTCGGCGAAAACGGCGTGCGCAAAGTGCTGCGCACCCACACCAGCCCGGTCCAGATCCGCACGATGCTGAACCAGAAGCCGCCGATCCGCGTGATCGCGCCGGGCCGGGTATATCGCAGCGACAGCGACCAGACACACACGCCGATGTTCCACCAGATCGAAGGCCTGGTGATCGACGAGGTCACGCACCTCGGCCACCTCAAGTGGTGCCTGGAGGAGTTCTGCAAGGCATTCTTCGAGGTCGACGAGGTCAAGATGCGGTTCCGCGCATCGCACTTCCCGTTCACCGAGCCGTCGATGGAGGTCGATGTCGACGCCGCCGCGATCGGCAAGCCCGGGCAGTGGCTCGAAATCCTCGGCTCCGGCATGGTCCACCCCAACGTCATTGCCAACTGCGGGCTGGACCCGGAAAAGTACCAGGGCTTCGCGTTCGGCATGGGCCTCGACCGGATCACGATGCTGAAATACGGCATCCCCGACCTGCGTGACATGTTCTCGGCCGACCTGCGCTGGATGAAGCACTACGGCTTTCTGCCGCTCGACGTGCCGACGCTGGCCGGTGGCGTGAGTAGCTAGAGTCGCGCCGGCAGCGCACAAATTGTCGGCACGCAGCAGGGTGGCGTCGTAGCCCCCGCAACGGATGTCAGAACTGATGATGCTCTTTCTTCAGGATCTGCAAGGCTCGATACTCGCCGCGATCGTCATTAGCGTGATGATGATCGGGACGGTGATCTTCATCATCTTCTATCATGACACCAAGCACGACGAGATCGACCGCTGGGTCGATTTCTCGTTCAGCGGCAACTCGCTGCGCGATGCGCTCGGCTACTACCGCTTCATGGCCGTGTCGATGCTGTTCTTCTACATCCTGTTCACGTGCTCGTGCCTCTACCTGCAGTACGACGGCTTCATGATCTTTGCCGACAAGGAGAAACAAGCGGTGTTCGGGCGGCCGTTCGCGACGTCCCTATTCGCCCTCGACCTGGTCTGCCGCGGCGGCTTTTTCGATGTGATGGAGCACTTCGACCTGCGCATCACCTCGCTCTATATCAACAAGGGTTCGATGTGGTTTTGGATCTATTCGTTCATTTTTCGCATCTTCTATGGGCTGACCCTGATCAAGATGGTTATCTCGTTCGCCTGGATCTACGGCAAGATCCGCATCGCAAAGCGCGCCCACGGCGAAACCAGCCGACAGCCGCGCGTGTTTTAGAGCCCCACCATCCGCCAGTCATGACAGCCACCTTCAACATTCGGCAAAAACCGCCTATGACTGCGCTGCCACCGGCGGCGATCAAGACCGGACACCGCAAAAGCCGGCAACTTACAGGGACGACTGCACCGCTATGAAATTCACGCTCTCCTGGCTGAAGGATCACCTTGATACCGATGCCTCGCTCGAGACGATCGAGCGCACGCTGTCCTCGATCGGCCTCGAGGTCGAGGGAATCGAGAACCCGGCGGATGCGCTCGGCGACTTCACGATCGCGCGGATCGTCGAGGCCAGGCAGCACCCGGATGCGGATCGCCTGCGCGTGTGCCAGGTCGAGATCGAGCCGGGCCAGCCGACGGTCGAAGTGGTGTGTGGCGCACCCAATGCCAAGGCGGGACTGGTCGGCGTCTTCGGGCCGATCGGCAGCTATATTCCGGGGACCGGCGTTACGCTCGAGAAGCGCCCGGTGCGCGGCGTCGATTCCAACGGCATGATGCTCTCCGAGCGCGAGCTGGAAATCTCCGACGATCACGACGGCATTATCGAGCTCGACCCGTCGACGGGTGAGCACATCGGCAAGCGTTACATCGATGTCGCCGGCCTCAACGACCCGGTGATCGAGATCGCGATCACGCCGAACCGACCGGACTGCACCGGCGTGCGCGGCGTCGCGCGCGACCTGGCGGCCGCCGGCGTCGGCACGCTGAAGCCGGAACCGGCCCTCAAACACGCGGTCGAGGGCGACTTCGACAGCCCGGTCGACATCCAGCTCGAATTCACGCCCGAGACCGCTGACGCCTGCCCGGTGTTCGCCGGGCGCTACGTGCGCGGCGTCAGAAATGGGCCGGCACCGGCCTGGATGCAGCAGCGCCTGAAGGCAGCGGGTCTGCGCCCGATCAGTGCCCTCGTCGACATGACCAACTACGTCTCACTCGACCGCGGCCGGCCGCTGCACGTCTACAACGCAGACAAGGTGCGGGGCCACATTCGCGCGCGGCTGGGCAAGGCCGGCGAACAGTTCGAGGCGCTCGACAACAAGGCTTATGAATCCGACGACGAGATGTGCGTGATTGCCGACGATAGCGGCCCGCTCGGCTTCGGCGGTATCATCGGCGGCGAAACGACGGGTTGCACGGAAGAGACGACCAATGTGCTGATCGAGTGCGCCTACTTCGATCCGGCGCGCACGGCATCGACGGGCCGCAAGGCCGGTATCATCACCGATGCACGCTATCGCTTCGAGCGCGGCGTCGACCCGACTTTCGTGGTACCGGGCCTCGATCTCGCGACCGAATGGGTGCTCGAGCTGTGCGGTGGCACGCCATCCAAGGCGATAGTCGCCGGCGCACCGCCGCAAGGCGGCACCGTCATCTCGTTCGATTACGGCAAGGTCAAGCGGCTGACCGGCGTCGATATTCCTGTCAGCGATGGCAAGCGCATTCTTGAAGCGATCGGCTGCGAACTGGCTGGCAAGGGACCGCAGTGGAAAGTGACGACACCACCGTGGCGCCCGGACATGCACGGGCCCGCCGATCTGGTCGAAGAAGTGATTCGCATCTATGGGCTCGACAATGTGCCGCCGGTAGCCATGGAACGCAGCCATGGTGTGACGCGATCGGTGCTGACGAACGGCCAGCGCCGGGCACGCCGCGCGCGACGCACGCTGGCGG
>JBPCVZ010000053.1:0-10698 GCA_051010015.1 Hyphomicrobiaceae bacterium | reverse complement strand
GCCATGTGATTGAGCTGGCCGTCAACCTCCACATCGAATTGCCCTTCCAGAAAGAAGAACGTTTCGTCTTGATCTTCGTGGATGTGCCGGCCCGGCCCGATGCCAGGCTGTACGACATCTTCGAACGCTGCAATCTTACCGTTCGTATGTTCGCCCGATAGAAGTACTTTCAGCGTGATGGCACCGGGAAACTCGAACGCCTCGGCGGCATCGTACCTGGAGTGCACTGGTTTCATTTTTGTGTCCTAGCACAGATTATCTATCATGGTTCCTGCGGCTCAATCGAGGGCTCCGTTCGCCTCGTGCATGTGGTCGGCGATCAGCTCGGACACCGAGGGACCCGGGCCAACGAGTTCGAGCACATTCCTGTCTGGATCACGGATGAAGATCGTTTTGGTGCCTCGGAATTCGCGTCGACCCGTTATGGCGATGCCGCTCGCGTAAACGAACGCCTCGGTTTCCTCGGCTGATTTCATCTTGATCGCGACATGGGTGATGCCTGGATACCTGGATGTCTCATCCATCAAGACGTTTCGGCCCTGATGCGCGGTCGCCGGTCCAAGCAAATTGAAGTTGATGCCGCTCGGATGAACCATGACGAGTGGGTGCCCTTGATCAAAACCGCCATCGGCGAGCAAGTCGAACCCAAGTTTCTCATAGAATGCCACGGAGCGATCGCGATCGCTGATGCGAATGCCCACGTGGTCGAGATTGGTCATTTCAAGCATCGTTCACTCCTATTGCGATGGTTTGGTGCGGCCTCGTCCCGCGAGGTCGCCGCTTGCTTGGTTTCCGGAACATTCGTAATTTGTTCGCAAAAGGAAGTTAATAGGCGAATTGGAACGGGATTGGTTCCGTATGACTATCAATAGCGCGTTGTTCGACGGCATGGTCGTGTTCTGCGAAGTGGTTGAGTCAGACGGCTTCGCGTCGGCTGCTCGTAAACTTGGTCACTCACCGTCACATGTGAGCAAGGAAGTCGCGCGCCTCGAGGACCGGCTAGGGACACGCTTGCTCAATCGCACCACGCGAACCATGAGTCTCACGGCGGTCGGTCAGGTCTACTACGAGCACGCACGACAAATCATCCAGGATGCCCGGGAAACCGAACACCGCATCTTGGGCGTCAAAAACACGCCGTTTGGATCGTTGCGGATCAGCGCGCCTGTCAGCTTCGGCCTCAGTCATCTGGCTGACGCTCTCCCGGACTTCTTGGAAAACAATGCCGACGTAACGCTCGATATGGAGTTCAACGACCGAATGGTGGATGTCGTTGCAGAGGGCTTTGACGTTGTGGTGCGTATTGGCCATCTCAAGGACTCGAGCTTGATCGTACGCCAGATCGGAACCACGAGAGGGCTGACTGTCGCATCACCCAAGTACTGGAAAGCTCATGGCAAGCCCCGACACCCACGCGACTTGGAAGGGCACACATGCATCACCTATTCTTTGGCAGCTAACCCGTCACGGTGGGAGTACATAGGACAGCGGGGCGAACCAATATCGGTCGATATGAAATCCCGCGTGAAATGCAACAGTGCCGAATTGGAAACTGTGTTGGCTGTCCGGAGTGTTGGCGTAACACGACTGCCGGAGTTCGTTTGCGCCAGAGAACTTTTGGACGGGCGCCTCGAATCGGTCCTCGAAGACTTTGTCGGGCCGTCGATCGGAATCTACGCAGTCTATCCTCATCGCCAGCATCTTTCGCCAAAAGTGCGAGCGTTCATCGATTTTCTCGTCGATGAATTCGGTGAGAACTTGGAGAAAGCCGACGCCGGGTGACGCGGTCGCTGTAAACGCTTGCTGGATCGTCACTTATCCGAGCAGGATCCCTGCGATATCGTTCACGGCCTTTCTCGCGCGATCGGCAAGGCCATCTGACGACGCGCTGCTGATCGGGTGCTGGATGATCGAAAACGGGTGCCCTTCCGCACCGAGCACTCTTGCCATTAACTCCGCGGCGCTGACGAATTCCGTCGTCATAACCCCGACCGACGGAAGCCCCAGACGTTCGCCGATGATTGCGTCATGCAAACTGCACGACGAGCAGCTGCCTCAATCTCCAATACCGGCGATCAAAGCCTGCCATTTCTCAGATTGTTCCAGCAGTTCAGCTTCGACAGGAGCGCTCATATTGGATTTTGTCAAACGCTCGACATCCGCCACGCCATGATTGTCGCGGAGCTCCGTCTCGATAAAATCAAAAAAGGGTTTGGTGTTTTTCTTGCCATTCGACACGATTGCGATCGTCCATTGATTGATCGACTGGCTGTCGCTACTCACCCAACAGCCGAAACCACTAAACTGGAGGACAACCGACCTCGACCAGCACTAGCGTTAAGTTGTCACCAACCGGTAGGCTCGATCCGTGGCACCAACGCCTACTATACGTGCCTGTGTGCGCTAATTGGCGTGGGAGGATAGGCTGCAAACGTTAAGGGCCGTTTTGCGGAGCGCTTTTCGCTCAAATCTGATCCCTGAGTGCCCGTCAGTGAGTCGCTTTGAGCCGGCAATCACTTGGTCCTGCCTGTTCGGCTCGGATGGAACGCTGACCGGGTCATTCTTGCGCCGTTAACGCGCTCTACGACTTTTGCTTCTCGCGCCAGCACACCTCGGCCTCGGCTTTGCACATGTGCTCGTCGAAGAAGCCAAAGTCGAGGAAGAGCTTGCAGCTGACCGTCTTGTCGCCCGCCTTGTAGCTCTCAATGCCATGCTTTTGGGCGTACTCCGCGATGTACTTATCAAGCAGCTTTTTCGCGTCCTCAGTCGGGCCTTTTTTGCCGTAGTCGTTGACGGAGTACCCGAATGTCCTGCACTCGGTCTTGTCTGCCGCCGCGACCAATGTCGACATGGCTGCGGCAAGCCAAGCCGAGAGCGCAATGATGATCCAGAATCGCATGGCTGACGTCCTTGTTGCCCGGCGCGCTCCAATCGCCATAGCTGACAGCTCGACATTGGTCGAGTGGATGCCGGGCCCTTGAGGCAAAAAACAGGGGAGAAGTGGACTTATCGGGGCGGCTCAGCCGACCGCCCGCGCTGCCGCTGGGACCTGCTCGGAAATTGCCGGCGACATTCACTGCTGGAATCGGTGAATGCCGGTCGGTAACCGGTCAGCGAACCCGGCCGCAACACCGTCAAAAGCGGTCGAGCATTCTTTGTCGGGGTTGGGCCAGAAGCAGGCTGTCATCCGGTTGTGTCGTCAAGACCGTTCAAGCGGCTCAGCCAGCATCACAAGATAGCCGTCGGGGTCTTGAACAACAATTTCCTTGCGACCGCTTTCGATCCCACCGGTTTGTCGCCAGACTTCACGGAGTGGCGAGTGAATTGGCCAATTCGCATCAGCGAGCGACTTGCGAATAGGAGCCAGCTTCGAGACATTCACTTGGAACATCACACCACGACCAAAAGGCAATTCCATTGTGCCTGTCTCCCATTTACCCGATCGCGCGCACAACATGATCTGAGCACCCTCTGGTCGTTCTAAGTAAGCAAAAGGCTGCTCAGGACGATCGTAGGCGACGACAAAGCCCAACTGATCGCGCCAAAACGTGAGGCTTGCATCAAAATCTGTCACCAAGATCTCTGGCGTAAGCCTCGACCAACCTGTCCGTGGAGGGGAGCCACTCATATGATACCTCTAGAAACCGATGGAGCTGAAGCTGCGACGGGCATTCTACTACTCAGGTCCGCCGCCTGACAGAACGTGGGGTCCGCACAAATTTGCCACCAGTTAGACGGTCGTTTTGGGTCAAACTGAGATGTCGCGGAGCGAGCGTAAACGTCGGCAATGCTCTCAGTCGACACAGATTTTGACCGGGTGTGAGTTCCTTCACAGACGCGAGCGGTCGCTGCGGCTAGATTGATTTCATCGAGACAGCCTCTCGACCATTTCCTCCCCCTCCCTTGAAGCCCGCCAAAGCGCGGGCTTTTTTTTCGATTGCAGCAAGCAAGGCGATAGAGGTGCCTCGCGGCATCGCGCGACGGGAGCCCGACGCCCATCGTTGCAGCCATGCGGCCGCTATCCCGGTGAGAACAGGGTTGCATGATTGCGCGCGCAGCCGCTAAGTCAGGTCATGACCGTCGACTCCTTAAAACTGCTCGAAACCATAGAACGTCTCGAGGCTGTTGCTGCGGGTCGCAGCGGGCCGGAAGCCGCGGCCTTCAGGGCCAAGGCGGAATCGCTGCGCAGGCAGCTTGCCGAGGCCAAGGCGCAGCAGGCGATGCCGCCGCCCAACTATGCCGACCTGACGCCCGCGGAACAGGCGGCGCTCGAAATCCAGATGGCGCAAAGTCTCCAGGAGTGGGAGGACGCCGAGCGCGCCATCTTTGAGTGGGAGCACCGGCTGGCCGAAGAGAAACGGCGCGCGTCACGGCTCAGTCATCCGGGCCGACGCTAGGACTCGATGACTTGCCGGCGTCTGTAGGTCGCCGGTGAACCGCGTGCTATGAAGCAATGTGGCGATGTCATAATTCGGACAATGTCCGACCATGAACCATTCGATCGGTCGGCTTGCGCGCGCGATGGATGGGTGTCGCAAGCGGACCGATTTGTGCCTGCGCATGAAACAGGAGCCCAACCATGGCCTATGTCGATCTGGCGGTCTATGCCGTCCCGACCAGCAAACGAGATGAATTCGAGGCGCATGCGAGGAAAATCGCGCCGATCTTCAAGAAGCATGGCGCCCTGACGGTTGCCGATTGCTGGGGCAACGACATCCCCGATGGCGAAGTGACGTCGCTGCCGATGGCGGTCAAGGCCGGCGCCGACGAGACCGTGGCGTTTTCATGGATCACCTGGGCCGACAAAGCCAGCCGCGATGCCGGCATGGGCCAGGCGATGGGTGAGATGCAGAGCGAGCTCAAGGACAGCCCGATGCCGTTTGACGGCAAGCGCCTGATCTTCGGTGGTTTCGAAACCGTCGTGGAGCTTTAACGCGCTCTAGGGAATTTGTTGCGGGCGTCGACCGGGCCAGGTGGCGACCATGGCCGGGCGGTGCCGTTCTCGGTAAACATATTGGCATTCAGGTTTGGGAGTGAACGATTTGGCTCGGCTGAAGGGGAAGGTTTGTCTCGTCACGGGGGCGGCGGCGGGCATTGGACGGGAAACCGCCGGTGTGTTTGCCGGGCAAGGTGCCGACGTCATCGCGGTCGATATCGATTCGTCCGGTTTGAAGGAACTCGCCGAGGCGCATCCGGAGATCACAACGCATGTCGTCGACGTGCGCCAGGACGCAGAGGTCGAGCGGCTGGTTGACGGCCTTGCGCGCATCGACGTGCTGTTCAATTGTGCCGGCCGGGTCGCGGTGGGCACGATCCTCGAATGTTCGCAGGCGGATTGGCAGGCGTCCCTCGACCTCAATGTCACGTCGCTGTTTCGCCTGACACGCGCGGTGCTGCCAAAAATGCTGGCGGCGGGCAGCGGCAGCATCATCAACATGGCATCAGTGATTTCATCGATCGGCGGGGCGCCGGATCGCTTTGCCTATGGCGTGAGCAAAGGGGCGGTGATCGGCATGACCAAGTCGATCGCGCGTGATTTCTCGGACAAGGGCATTCGCTGCAACGCGATCTGCCCGTCATCGATCGAGACACCGTCGATGAGCGAACGCATTGCAGCGATGGATGATCCGCAAGCAGCGCGCGAGGCCTTCAACGTGCGCCAGCCCGTCGGGCGGATGGGCACGCCGCGGGAAGTGGCGGACCTTGCAACGTATCTCGCCAGCGATGAGTCCGACTTCATGACGGGCAGCGCCCTGGTCATCGATGGCGGCGCCAAGATTTAGCGGTGACATGATGATCGGCGGGCGCCCCGCCAGAGTCGGATATGTGGGGTCTGCGTGTTGCGCGGCCGCATCTGCCGGTGGAGACTTGGTGGAAGCGTACTGATGTTATTCGAAATCAATGTGAGAGCCTGCCATGGCAACTGTGACGGAACCGGCCCGCGAGACACCGGTGATTGCGGAAACCGAGGTGCTGGTGCTGGGCGGCGGCCCGGCCGGGATCGCGGCGGCGGCCGCGGCGGCACGGACGGGCGCGCGCACCGTGCTGCTCGAGCGCTACGGGTTTCTCGGCGGCATGGGCACGGCGGCCATGGTGACGAATTTCTGCGGGCTGCATGCGACGATCAACGGCTCGATCCAGCAGGTCGTGCGCGGCGTCGCCGATGACATCCTGGCCCGCCTCGACCGGCTGGGCGGGCTCCGGCCGCCGCATCCGGTGAAGGATCCGGCCGGTGGTCTCGGGACCGCGGCGCAGGCCTACGATACGTCGGCCTACAAGATGGCGGCGGATGACCTGATGGCGTCGGCCGGTGTCGACCTGCATTTTCATACGTTTGCGACCGGCGCGGTGATGGATGGTGCGCGGATCGATGCGGTCGTCGTCGAAACGAAGTCGGGCCGCGGCGCGATCCGCGCGCAAACCTTCATCGATTGCTCCGGCGATGCCGACCTCGCGCACTGGTCGGGCGCGGCCTGCGTCAAGGGCGGTGATGATGGCTTCATGGCCTATCCGACGACAATGTTCCGGCTTGCCAATGTCGACGATGCGCGGGCGGCAAGCGAGGGCAAACCGAACCTGACGCGCCTGATCGCGGAGGCCGGTGATGACTACGACCTGCCGCGCAAGACGGGGATCATCAATCCGCAGCCGCACGACGGGGAATGGCGCTGCAACCTGACCCAGATCAGCCGTGACGGCGCGCCGATCGATGGCAGCGACTGGGCGGACCTGACCTTTGCGGAAAAGGAGGGCCGGCGCCAGGTGCAGGAATATTTTCGCTTCCTGAAGGATCGCGTGCCGGGGTTTGAAAACGCCTACCTGCTCGAGACCGCGCCGCAGATCGGCATCCGCGAGACGCGGCGGATCGTCGGCAGCTACATGCTGTCCGGCGACGATGTCCTGTCGTGCCGCGACTTCGAGGATACCATCGGGTGTAACGGCTGGCCGCTCGAGCAGCACGTCAAAGGCTCGGCCAAGTGGACGTTCGTACAGGGCCGCGGGTATCACCAGATCCCGTTCTCGACGACGGTGCCGCAAGGTGTCGACAACCTCTTGGTCGCCGGGCGATGTGCATCGACGACGCAAGACGGGCAGGCGTCGCTGCGCGTCAGCGGACCGTGCTTCGCGATGGGACAGGCAGTCGGGACGGCGGCTGCGCTATCGCGCGGCGATGGCGGCAAGCCGGGCGCCATCGACATGGCGGCCCTGCAGGGCCAGCTGAGACGCGACGGTGCGTTTCTTGGTGATGCCGATATGTAAGGCACGTTCTGGTGGTCTGCGGCTCTAGTGTGGCCGGTCGCCTTGCAGCATGACGCGGTAGAGGTAGCGGGTCTGGGCGTGGTCGTAGTCGGCGTTGGCCTTGTGCAGGAGGCAGCGATTGTCCCACAGGACGAGGTCGCCGACCTGCCATGTGTGGCTGTATTGAAAGTCCTCCTGGGTCGCGTGGACGAGGAGTTCGCGGAGCAACTGTTGCGCCTCGTCCTCGGCCATGCCGACGATCGATTCGATCCGGATCGGATTGATGTAGAGGGACTTGCGCCCGGTTTCCGGATGCGTGCGCACGAGCGGATGGGTGACGGATTGCGGTGCCCGGGAGGTGCCGTTGTCGGGCAGCGCCATCAGTTTGCGCGCGCTGTGCCGGCTTTGGTAGACGTGAACCGATTGCAGATCCTGCACGCGCCGTTTGGTTGCGTCGGGCAAGGCTTCGTAGGCGCGGTGCATGTTGACGAACTGGGTGTTGCCGCCGCTGTCCGGCAATTGCACGGCGTGCAGGACGGTCGCTTTCGGCGGGCAGGCATCGTTGGAATGATCGGTGTGAAAGCCCTCGCCGGGAATGTAGCGGGTGCCGTCCGGATAGCGGTCCTGGTTCGAGATGTAGTGGATTTGCGGACAGTCTTCGAGCGCGAAGCGGGTGTTGTGCTGTTGGAATACCTCGCCGAAATTCTGCACGCCGGCGAGCATCTCGTGCGGGCCGAGTTGCTGGTCGCGAATGACCAGGACGTGGTGGTCGACGAAGGCCTGATTGAGGGCGCGCCGGTCGTCCGCGGCGAGGGGCTGGCGCAGATCGATACCGGTGGCTTCGGCGCCGAGGTGGTCAGAGAGTTTGTCCAGTGCAAGTGGCATGATCGTGCCTCATTGTGCCGGGTTGCGTGGGCGGGTCGCTAGTCGGCCCGGTAGTAGATGCCGCGGTTGGCCGGCGCGGTGAGATCGGGCAGGTGGACGGTCTGGACGAGATGCAGCATCGTGCCGTCGGCATCGAGCTTGCGCGTCGCGGTCATCAGCTCGAGGCCGTCGCGCGAGGCGGACAGGTTGAGCTCGCCCGGCGACGGTGCCGAGAGGCACAACGTGTCGGCCAGCGGCCCGCCGTTGAACGGAATGTCCTGACCGGTCGGCGGCGCGCGGAACGAGGCGTGGTGGGTTTCGCCCTCCGCGTCGGTCCAGTCCATCGTGATGACGAGGTCGCCGCCGTGCTGTTCGATGCGGTGGCGGTCGGCGCGCGGCGGGTCGCCCTGTTCGTAGTCGCAGGTGATCGGGTCGAGGACCCAGGTGCCGAGAAAATTCTCGTAGATCGGATGTGTCATGAGCGTTGCATCGGGGCGGTGGGCCGGTCAGAGGATTTCAAAGACATCGTAGGCGGCGCTGTTCGGCAGGCGGCGGCCGACGCCGACGGCGACAATGCGGTTGAGCCAGTCGTATTTCGGTGACGCGGTCTCGAACATCGGCGTGTTGCGCAGATAGTATTCATCGGGCGCGACGTTGTCGCCGGCGGCAATGCGGGCCATGACCTCGGGCGTGCCATATCGGATGCCGGTGTAGTGGATGTGGATGAGGGCGTCGTCATCGGTCTTGAGCACCATGCGCACATTGGGGTGCATGGCGCCGTCCGAGCGGAAGATTTTCTGGTCCAGGCCGCCCTTGAGCACGGTGCCCTTGAGGCGCGGGCCTTCGAAATGGCCTTCGCCGAGCACATCGATGTGGCGCGTGCCGAGCGGGACCTCGCCAATGTCGTGGAGTGCATCGACGGTAACGGTTATGGTCATCAGGTATTCGGATTTCAGTTCGGGCATGACGGGGAGCCTCCGTGCGCGTGTGCGTTGCCACAGTTTAGCGGCCCCGGCGCCGTTGAGCCATGCCCAAACGCGGAAATCCATCAAGTGAGCAGGATTGCGATGCAGGCCAAGTTCGTGCCGGCCTACGGGCCGTGGCGCTGGTTCCTGAGGGGTGGCGGCTATCGCGCCATCACGATGCCGTGGCGCACGATCTATGTGCTGCGCGAGCACTGGCACGACCCGGTGCTGCGGCGGCACGAACGCGTGCATATCGAACAGATCGAGCGCGACGGCGCGATCCGCTTTACGGTGCTCTATCTGTGGTATCTGGTGCGCTATGGCTATCGGCAGAACCCGTATGAGGTCGAGGCCTACGCCCGCGAGGGCGATCTTGACCTCGACGGCTGAGGCGGGTCAGGTTTTTGGCGTTTGGAGGAGGGTTTTTGGATGGCGTATGACTTCGAGCTGCTGCAGGTCGAGATCGATGGCCGGATCGCGACCGTGACGATCGACAATCCGCCGGTCAACGTCATCACCATGGCGCTGCTCGCCGAGCTCGAAGCGCTGTCGGTCGAACTGAGGGCCGACCCGGACCTGCTCGTCGTCGTGATGCGCAGCGCTGATCCCGATTTCTTTTTGGCCCACTTCGATGTCGGCGCGATCCTCGAGCGGCCGACCGCGGGGGTGGCGCAACGCGACGCGCAGCTCAAGCCGTTCCATGCGCTGTGCGAGCGCTTTCGCACGATGAACAAGATCATCATTGCACAGATTGAAGGGCGCGTCGGCGGCGGCGGCAGCGAGTTGTCGGCGGCCTTCGACATGCGCTTTGGCGTGCGTGGCAAGACCCGGATCAACCAGATGGAGGTGCCGCTCGGCATCATTCCGGGCGGCACCGGCACGCAGCGCCTGCCGCGCCTGATCGGGCGCGGGCGCGCCATGGAACTGATCCTGAGCGGTGATGACATGGATGCGGAGACGGCGGAGCGCTGGGGCTATCTCAACCGTATTTTCGCGCCGGACGAGATCGGACCGCGTGTCGAAGAGCTGGCCCGGCGGATCGCGTCGTTTCCCGTCGAGGCGGTGCGGCTGGCGAAGCAGTCCGTCAACCAGTCGGACAAGCCGTGGCTCGATGGCCTGTTCGAAGAGGCGTATCTTTTCGAGCAGCTGCTGCGCACGCCGGATGCGCAGGCGAACATGCAGCGCTTCCTCGAGATCGGCGGGCAAACGCGTGATGGCGAGTTGCGCATGGATGAGCTGTGCGCGGAGCTCGGGCGCGGCGCGGGCGGTGGCGATTAGGTCGGTGTGGGGGGTGACGGTTAGATCGGCGCGCAAACTGACGTTGTGAACGCGCAATCTAAGCAGGCGCTGTGATATCTGTTCGGCAGAGGAAGCCGACATTGATAGGCACTGCGGTCGCAGGATCTCACGGGTATGAGACGACGGCAGGTTGACCTCAGCAAGCAGACATATGGCTGATGCCTGCTTTGCGCCAACAACGGCCATTCTACATTGAAGTCGCCGGGGCCACGCGCGCCAGAATATGGCCGTGTGACCGGAGCGCCGTATTGGACCACAGACCTTTTTGGAGATGCTTGAGATCGGGCGTTCTCTCGCGCCCAGATATCATCAGCTCTGGCAAACGGCCTAA
>JBPCVZ010000052.1:0-9239 GCA_051010015.1 Hyphomicrobiaceae bacterium | reverse complement strand
GAGTACGGGGACCGGCGTCGGGCAGTTCTTTTCCAGTTTGTTCGGTGGCAGCAGTTCTGCGCCGCCGACGAGCACGCAGGTGACCGGTTCGCTTGAGCCAGCGCAGGTCGCGCCGAAGGTTGACCCGGCGGCGAAACCGGTTCGTGTCGCGGCTGCTGGGCCGGCTGCGGCGGCGAAGCCGGCTCCGGTGACGACTGTCAGGCCGGCTGCGGCGGCGAATGCGGTACCCGTGACGAATATCCAACCAGCAACGGCGGTGCGCCCATCGCGGCCCACCGGGCCTGGTAAATTCGAAATCGAGGTTGCGCAATTGCGTGACAAATATCGAGCCGAGGCTTTGGCCAAACAGCTTGTCGTGCAGTATTCGAGAAGTAGTTTTTGGAGCCCAAGGCAAACAGCGCGGGTGCATGAAGAGCCGGGGGCCGGTGAAGAGGGGTCGGTCTATTCTGTTCGCTATGGTGTTTATAGCAGCAAGGCTGCGCTGTCTTCGATGTGCGACCGGCTCAAGGCGGGCGGCCTCGATTGCGAGCCCGTGCGCCAGAATTGATCGCAACGTCTAGAGCGCCGGGATTACCCCGCTACGCGGCGCGGAACAGGCGCACTGCTTCATCGCACTCGAACAGGTAGAGGAGTGTGCGCAGCGCCTTGCCGCGTTCACTTTCCAATTTCGGATCGAGGTCGAGGACCATCACCGCATCGTTGCGCGCGGCGGCGAGCAGGTCCTGGAAGCCGGGGACATCTGCGACGCGAAATTCCGGTAAGCCCGATTGCCGGGCACCCAGTACTTCGCCGCCACCGCGCAGTTCGAGGTCCTTTTCCGAGATTTCGAAACCATCCTCCGTTTCACGCATCATTTCGATGCGTGCTTCGGCCGTTTCGCTGAGTGGCGACTTGTAGAGCAGCATGCAATACGATTGCCGCGAGCCGCGTCCTACGCGACCGCGCAACTGGTGCAGTTGCGCCAATCCAAAGCGTTCGGCGTGCTCGATGACCATGATGCTTGCATTGGGCACGTTGACGCCGACTTCGATCACGGTGGTCGAGACAAGGATCTTGATCTTATTGTCCGCGAAATCGGCCATCATGGCGTCCTTGGCCGTCGGCGACATCGCGCCGTGCAGCAATCCGACCTGATCACCAAAGACCTGGGCGAGGTGGGCCTGGCGTTCCTCGGCGGCGGCCATCTCGGATACCATGGAGCTTTCGATCAGCGGGCACACCCAGTAGATCTGTGCGCCGCCGCTGACGGCTCGGCGCAGGCCCTGGATGACCTCTTCGATCCGCTCGGCCGGGATGGCCTTGGTATCGACGGGCTTGCGGCCGGCCGGTTTGTCGCGCAGGCGCGAAACGTCGAGATCGCCGTAGTGGGTCATTAGCAGCGTGCGTGGGATTGGTGTGGCGGTCATGGCGAGCACATTGCTGCCACCGTCCCGGCCTTTCGATTGTAGCGCGAGGCGCTGGTGCACGCCGAAGCGATGCTGTTCGTCGATGATCGCGACGGCGAGATCCTTGTAGTGCACATCCGGTTGGAACAATGCATGCGTGCCAATGAGGATATCGATGAATCCGGCGGCCAGTTCGGCGAGAATGGCATCGCGCGCCTTGCCCTTTTCGCGGCCGGTGAGGACGGCAATGCGCAGGCCCGCGGCGGTGGCCAGCGGCTCGATGGTCTCAAGGTGCTGGCGGGCGAGCACTTCGGTGGGGGCCATGATGGCGGCCTGCGCGCCGATTTCGTTGGCTATGGCACAGGTGAGCAGCGCGACCACGGTCTTGCCCGATCCAACATCACCCTGGAGCAGGCGCAACATGCGGCTCTCGCTCGCCAGATCTTCTTCGATCTCGGCCATCGCTTCGCGCTGGGAACCGGTCAACTCAAATGGCAGTGCGTCGATGATCTTCCTGCGGATCCTGCCGTCGCCCTCGACGACACGCCCTCTTTGCGATTTGAGGCTGGCGCGGACGAGGCCGAGTGCGAGCTGGCCGGCGAACAGTTCGTCATAGGCGAGGCGTTGCCAGGGCGGGCCGCCGGTCGACACGTCAGTTGGGTCTTCTGGTTTGTGGATACGGTCTATGGCGTCATTGAACGCGGGCCACTGGCGGGCTTCCAGCAATTGCGGTGAGAGCCACTCAGAGACCTGCGGCATCTGCACGATGGCCTGGCGGCTGAGCTTGCCGAGGACCTTGGCGGAGAGCCCGGCGGTCAGAGGATAAACCGGCTCGAGCATCGGCAAATCCTCGCGGGCCTCCTGGGCGACGATGTAGTCGGGATGGACCATCTGCAACTTATCGCCGTAAGCCTCGATGCGCCCCGAGATGAAGCGGATTTCACCAACTGGAAGCTGGCGTTCGATGAATGAGCGCTCGGCGCGGAAAAACACGATGTCGATACTGCCGGTTTCGTCCTCGCAGGAGACGCGGTACGGAGCCTTGTTGTTGCCGCGTGGCGGTGCGCGATGCTTGAGGACGCGCACGGCGAGCGTGGCAATCGTGCCGGGGACGGCGTCGCGGATGGCCGGTTCCGAGCGCCGGTCGATGACACCGGTTGGCATGTGCCAGAGAAAATCCAATACACGCGGCTCGCTGATACCGGGCGGCAGGTCAAACGCCTTCTTGAGGAGCGCGACGACACGCGGGCCCACACCCTTGATCGACTGGGCCTCTGCAAACAGCGGATTTAGTGCTTCGGGCCGCATATCAGCCTTCAGGTTCGAGAATGTCGGCCACGTTGTAGCATTGGCGGCGGATCGCTTCCATCCGCCCGTGGCAGAGTCTATACAAGCCTCGGACACCAACGACGGCAGGCTCTATTTGCGGTTCGGCCGCCCGGGCGCATGGCATGAGGAGCATATCAAATGAATGAACGGGCCAGTGTCGGCGCAGCCTTTGGCGATGCCCTAGCATTGCGGCGCAAGCGAGCGCTTTATCGGGCGCAATATCGCGGTACGAAGGAAATGGATTGGATGGTCGGGCGTTACGCGGCCGCCAAACTCGATGAGATGTCGACGGCCGAATTGCAGACGTTCGAGGCGTTTCTCGAGGTTGGTGATCCCGAAATCAATGCCTGGCTGCTGGCGCAGGCCACATGTCACGAGCCGACTTTCGCCGCGCTGATTGATGATATGCGCGCATTTCACGCGATCAACTGAGGTGGTTTTGCTCAGATCCAAGAACAAGGCGTGATGCGCGCAGAACTGGGGACGCTCTAGGCATGTCGGATACGATCGACACACGGCCGGCCGTCAAATTCACCGGCGTCGTCGAGGGCCAGGACTCGCTGGTCCTCGCCCAGTTGCTGCGCGATGCGACGGCGTCGAGCGATGGCCACGCTCCGACGCTGGTGCATATCGCGCGCGATGACCGGCGTCTCGACGCCCTCGAACGCGGCCTGCAGTTCTTCGCGCCAAAAATCCGCAAGATCTCGATTCCGGCGTGGGATACGGTGCCGTTCGATCGCATTGGCCCGAATGCGGACATCGTCGCCAAGCGCATGACCTCACTGGCGCGGCTCGCGCTGGCATCCGGCAAAGAGCCGATCATCGTGTTGACGACGGTGAACAGCGTGCTGCAGCGATTGCCGCCGCGCCAATTCGTGCGCCAATCCATGCGCCAACTGGCACCGGGTCAGCGCATCGACATGAACCGCTTGATGCTGCGGCTGACCAATGGTGGTTATCAGCGGACCGGCACGGTGATGGAAGCCGGCGAGTTCGCGGTGCGCGGCGGTATCCTGGACCTCTTCCCACCGGGGCGCAATTCGCCGGTGCGGCTGGACTTTTTCGGCGACACGCTCGAGTCCATCAAGGCATTTGATCCGGATACGCAGCGCACCGGCAAGGTCGTCCAGAAGCTGATCCTGATGCCGGTCAGTGAGTGCGCGCTCGGTGAGGAGGCAACCCGACGCTTTCGGCAAAGCTATGTTGAGTTGTTCGGCGGTGCGACAGGGGATGATCCGCTCTATCAGGCGGTCAGCGAAGGTCAGCGCTACGCCGGCATGGAGCACTGGCTGCCATTCTTCCATGAGAACCTCGAGACTCTGTTTGACTACACCGGCGAAGCGCGCGTCACCTTCGATCAGCTGAGCGGAGATGCTTTTGAACGGCGCTTCGAGCAGATCGAGGAGCACTACCTGGCGCGGGTCGAGGGCCTGGAGACGCAGACGTTCGGGGCGCCGCCCTACAAGCCGGTGCCGCCACAGCAGATGTATCTTGCCGAATCGGAATGGCAGGCGCTGCTTGGCGCGCGCGAGCACGGTATCTTCTCCGCGTTCAACGACGGCGACGAAGCTGGGGCAGTTGATCTTGGCGGGCATCGCTCGCGCAATTTCGCGCCGGAGCGCCTCGCCGACGGCGGTGATCTTTTCGGCGCCGTGATCGGTTACATCAAATCGCGCCTCAGCCAGCAAAAGCGTGTGATCGTGGCCTCCTGGACGGCCGGTGCCCGGGAACGGCTGATCAAGCTGCTCACCGAGCGCGGCCTGGAGAAGGCGCGGCCTGTTGCAAACTACGCCGAGGCGCTGGCGCTGCCGGGTGACTGCGTTGCGATGGGCGTGCTCGGGCTGGAGCATGGCTTTGAGACCGGCGAACTGCTCGTGATCGGCGAGCAAGATGTGCTCGGTGACCGGTTGGTGCGCCCGCGCCGCGCGAAAAAGAAGGCCGCCGACGTGATCACCGAGGCGACCGCGCTCGCGATCGGTGACCTCGTCGTGCACACCGATCACGGTATCGGACGTTTTCAAAGCCTGAAGACGGTGGAGGCGCTGGGCGCGGCGCACGACTGCCTTGAATTGGTCTATGCCGGCGGTGACAAACTGTTCCTGCCGGTCGAGAACATCGAGCTGTTGTCGCGCTATGGTGCGGAAAGCGAGGCCGCACAGCTCGATCGCCTCGGTGGCGCTGGCTGGCAGACCCGCAAGGCACGGCTGAAACAGCGCCTGCGTGAGATTGCGTCGGAGTTGATCAAGGTTGCGGCGATGCGTGTACTGCGCGATGCGCCGAGCATGGCGCCACCGGATGGCGCCTATGATGAGTTCGTCGCGCGATTTCCGTTCGAGGAAACCGAAGACCAGATGCTGAGCATCGAAGCGGTGCTCGACGACCTCAATGCCGGTCGGCCGATGGATCGGCTGGTGTGTGGTGATGTCGGTTTCGGCAAAACGGAAGTTGCACTGAGGGCAGCGTTTGTTGCTGCCCTCGCCGGCTACCAGGTCGCCGTCGTGGTGCCGACCACGCTGCTCGCACGACAGCACTACAAGTCCTTTATCGACCGCTTCAAAGGTTTTCCGATTCGCGTCGCGCAGGCGTCGCGGCTGGTCGGCCCGAAAGAACTGAACGCGGTCAAGAAGGACTTGAAGGACGGGCAGATCGATGTCGTCGTCGGCACCCATGCGCTGTTCGGCAAGTCGGTCGAGTTCTCGCATCTCGGTCTGGTGATCATCGATGAAGAGCAGCACTTCGGCGTGGCGCACAAGGAGCGTCTGAAAAAAATGCGCGAAGAGGTTCATGTCCTCACCTTGTCGGCGACGCCGATACCGCGCACGTTGCAGCTGGCCCTTTCGGGCGTGCGCGAGCTTTCGTTGATTACGACGCCGCCGGTTGACCGGCTGGCGGTGCGTTCCTTTATCTCGCCGTTCGACCCGATGATTTTGCGCGAAGCGCTGCTGCGTGAACGCTTTCGCGGCGGGCAGTCGTTCTACGTCGTGCCGCGGGTCGCGGATATTCCCGAGATTGCAGAGTTCCTCGAGGAGACGGTTCCCGAACTCCGCGTCGCGCGCGCCCACGGCCAGTTGCCGCCGTCCGAAATCGAACGCATCATGAGTGCGTTCTACGATGGCGAGTTCGACATTCTGCTGTCGACGGCGATTGTCGAGTCGGGGCTCGACGTGCCCAACGCCAATACGATGATCGTGCATCGCGCCGACATGTTCGGTTTGGCGCAGCTCTATCAGCTGCGCGGTCGTGTCGGGCGATCGAAAACGCGCGCCTATGCCTATTTCACAACGCCGCCGGGCAAGCGCCTTACGGAAGCGGCCGAGAAACGCCTGAAAGTGCTCAATTCACTCGACACGCTCGGCGCCGGGTTCTCGCTGGCGAGCCATGACCTCGATATTCGCGGCGGCGGTAATCTGCTCGGCGAAGAACAGTCGGGCCATATCCGGGAAGTCGGGTTCGAACTCTACCAGTCGATGCTCGAGGAGGCGATTACCAGCCTGAAAGGCGAAGGTGGACCACAGAGCGAAGAGCAATGGTCACCGCAGATCGGGCTTGGCGTGACGAGCCTGATCCCGGAATCGTATGTCGCCGACCTGCAGGTGCGGCTGGGGCTTTATCGACGGCTTTCGGGGCTCACCAATCGTGCCGAGATCGACGCATTTGGTGCCGAATTGGTCGATCGCTTCGGCGATTTGCCGGGCGAGGTCAAAGCGCTGCTCGACGTCATGGAGATCAAGGCGTTCTGTTCGATCGCCGGAATTGCCCAGGTCGATGCCGGGCCGAAGGGCGGTGTGCTGCAGTTCCTCCACGACAAATTCGCCAAGCCGGAAGGTCTCGTCGATTTCATGCAGCGTTCGCGTGGGGCGGCACGCCTGCAACCTGATCACAAGCTCGTCTACAAGGCCGACTGGGCCGAAGATGCGCGCCGGGTCAAGGGCGTGCTGAAAATCGTCAAGTCACTGGCCGATCTGGTGCGTGTGGACGCGGCAGCCGCGTGAACGAACCGCGATTGGCAAGGATAAGAAAACGGGGCATCGATAGATGCCCCGTTGTCAATTCAGTGATGGCGTTTAGCGTTTAACGGCAGCGACCGATCCGTTCGCGGTCGAGCTGGTTGCCATACTCATCCAGCTTGATGCGCACGCGGCGGCCACTTCGTCGGCACCCCTCAACGTAGATTTCCAGGCGCCGGAAGCCGCGATCACGGAGCTTTTCGAGGACCGCTTCCATGCGCGGCGAGTCGCATCGACCCCTGTCGCGTTTGCCGACGATCTGGCCGTACTTGGAGAAGTAGAGCTCGCGGCGCTGGCCTTTGTCGCAGACGTCGGCGACAAAGGGATAGCGCCGTCCGACGCGAACGCTGATGCTCTTGAAGCGGCGTGCGTTGTTGCGCAGGTCTTCGGTCAGGCTGGCGACCGTTGCCGGCGGTCGGCAATTGCCGATGCGGCGTTCGTTGACGCGCTCACCCCAGCGATTGAGGGCGATGCGCATGCGGTCGTTGCCGCGGCAGGCTTCGGCCTTGTAGCGTGGCAACTCGTCGTCGACGATGTCGATGCGGTCGTAGCCAGCCTTGGTCAGGACCTTGGTGATGTCTTGCGGCCTGATGCGACCGGCACATCGGCCGATCCGCTGGCGATCATTGATCGTTGCATCGCGGTTGTTGGCAACGTCCAGGCGCAGGCGGCGACCATTGCGACAGGCTTCGACGATGTAGCCGCGTCGCCGCCGATCGACGAACTTGATGCGATCATAGCCGTCCTGGCGCAAGGCTGCACGCACTGCATCTGCAGAAATGCCTCTCGTCCGGCAACCGCCAATGCGGCGCCCGATCTTCACATCGCCGAATTCGCTGACGCTGATCTCGTATCGATCACCCTTGCGGCAGCCGGAGGCAATGTAGGGGACCTTGCCGTCATCTTGAATGTCGATGCGACGGAAGCCTTCCTTGCGAATAATGTCGCGGACATCGGCGGCCCTGATCGTTTCCCGACACTTGCCGATTTCATTGCGATACTCGTAGGAGCCGTTGGCGCGCACCTTGACGCGGTAGCGAACGCCGTTGCGGCACGCATCTGCCTTGGCGTCGATGATGCCGATGTACGTGATGACGATTTCGCTGTAGCCGTCGCGATTGAGAATGCGCCGGACCTTCTTGGCCGACATGCCAAAGGGAAGCTTGAACTGGGCCTTGGTGATGGACGCAGCCGGTGCCGCGAGGGGCAGATCGGTCGCAATGCTGCTTTGGGCCCATGTCGGACCGGCGCACAAGGCGCTTATCGCCAGGCCGGCACATACAATTCGAAATGCTTTCACGTTTCAATCTCCCTTGATAGTCAGCTTCGCGCGACGTTTTCCATGTTCGCGATCGGGCGGCTGCCGCTTCTAAATTTGTGCAATGAAAATACGACATGTGACGGCAGGCTAGAGGCAATCACCACAGTTGTCTCGGTCTGTGCGCGTCACAACAATTGCTCACATTGCAGGTTACGCATTGTTGCAACGCGATTGTGACCGCCGTTCGATCGATATTGGCATAAGTGTTTTTTGCGCCTGTAAAAGGAGGCGCTGTGTCCGCGCTGGCAAATGGCGATGAGCGTCAATTTGGTGCGGCATGCCACCACGTGGCGAAGCTGGTGCCAAGCAGTGGCGGCCCGGACGGATGGCGCAATTGTGATCCGACTGCGAACCATTGCTCCGGCACGTGAAACAGTGGAATGAGGTAGTTTCCGGACAGCAAGGCGCGATCGAATGCGCGCACGGCAGACTCGAAATGCGCGCGCTCGGTTGCCTTGAGCATTTCAGTGATCATGGCATCGACGGCCGGGTTCCTGACTCCGGCGTAATTGAGACTGCGCTCGATCCCGGCATGTGAACTGGCCCACCGGTTGATCTGCTCGTTACCGGGTGAGAGCGAGGCCGAGTAGTGCCACTGGATCATATCGAAATCGAACTGGCCGATCCGAGCCCAGTATTGTGATGCTTCGGCCTTGCGCAAATTGATGGTAATGCCAAGACGCTTCACCGTATTGGCGAAACTTAGGGCGACGCGCTCCTGGGCCGTTGAGGTTACGAGATATTCGATCTCGAGCGGCCGGCCGGTCTTGCGGTTGACAAGCTTCCGCGATTTCAGCTCGTAGCCGGCTTCGCGCAAGAGACCGAATGCCTCCTTGAGGTTTCTGCGGCGACCCTTTTTCGAGCTGTCAGCCGCTAGACGCCAAGTGCCTGCCATGATGCCGGGCAGAACGGCATTCTTGAAGGGTTTCAGGAGTTCGCGCTCGCGGGCATTGGCGGCTCGACCCGTCGATGCAAGGGTTGAGCCCGCAAAGAAGCTCTCCGAGCGGACAAACCGGCCATGGAACAAGGACTGGTTGATCGCCGGGCCATCGAAGGCCAAGGTCAAGGCGCGTCGCACGCGAATATCGGCGAACTTGTCGCGCCGCGTATTGAATATGATACCGGTCATGCCGGCGGGCCGGCCGGATTTGAAGGTCTTGCGCACGACGCGGCCATCACGCATGGCGGGAAAGTCGT
>JBPCVZ010000051.1:0-47149 GCA_051010015.1 Hyphomicrobiaceae bacterium | reverse complement strand
CAGGCGTGCGCTCGCATCTGCGCTGCGTGATTGCCCTGCCGGACGGACGCGTGCTGAGCGCGGGTGGCGATGGTACGGTTCTGATACGATCACAGGCAGGACAGTGGGAGAAGCAGACCTGCCCGATTCACTCGAACTTCGTTTCAGCACTATGCCTGCAGGACGATACCGTTTTGCTGGTGGGCGGGCGCTATTTCGTGGACGCGAACGGTTTTCGCGGCGATCTCGTCCTTTGGGACGGGACCGATTTTCACAAGCTCTTCGCCAATACGGCCTTCACCCGATTTCGAGCCGTCTCGGCCTATAACGACGGCGCGATCATCGTCGGCGATGCGGGCCAAATGCACCGTTTGAGCAACAAGAGAATCGATCGCCTGGATAGCGGCACCACGCATGATCTGCTGGGCATCGTCAACCTGCCGACCGGTGAAGTCCTGACCATCGGTGACTTCGGAACCGTGCTCGCCGCCAGCGCGAAAACACTGGAGGATTTCGCGCCTTACATCGCGGCAAGCGACAGCCTGCCAGTCTGGGAGGCACTGGCGAGCGGCACGGACCGGCAGTTGTGGGGCCTCTGGCACGACACGGCGCTCGCGCAGCTTTATGCGTGCGGCGAGGAAGGCACGGTCCTTGTTTGTGACCGCGGGCATTGGGAGCCGCTGCCCCCGGTCAACGGTCTCGGCATCCACGCCCTGAACCGCGCCCCGGATGGCGGCCTTCTGGCAGCGGGACAAATGGGAGAGGTCCACCATTTCGACGGCGCGACCTGGCGCAAAGTGTTCGACCTGCACATGGATGTCACGATCCTGTCGCTGTGGTCGGACGGGACTTCCTTTTTTGCCGCCGGCGACGAAGGTCTCGTCCTCCAAAACAGCCCGCGCGCGCCGAGTTGGAACCGAATGGCGAGCGGCACCAAGAGCGCACTGTATGATCTGTGGGGGCCGGACGACCGGCATATTCTTGCCGTCGGGGATTTCGGGCTCGTCCAACGCTGGAACGGTGAGCGCTGGGACGAATTCAATGCGGGCACCGAGCACTTCCTCTTCGGCGTGTGGGGCCGCGGGTTGAACGACGTCTACGTTGTCGGTTTGTCGGGCACGATCGGCCACTTCAATGGCCAGCGTTGGCATATTACGCCCGTGCGTGCGCGGTCTGACCTGCTGTCCGTCACAGGCAACGCCAGCCAAGTGATCACAGTCGGCGCGGCAGGGACGATCTATTGTCACGACGGCGGCGGCTGGGCGCCTGAGCATTCTGGAACGGATTGCGGACTGCGCGCCGTAACCACCACGCCGGAGGGGGGCTTCATCGCAGCCGGTGATCGCGGATCTTTGTTTGTCCGCCCGCCGGATGTCTGAGTTTCGATGTGCCGAGGTGCCGAGGTGCGTATCGGAAATGTTACGCATCGGGCGAAGCACAAGAAATGGCCCGCCATCGCAGCGATAGCGGGCCTTGTCGTTGGTCGTCGAGCGCTGCTCAGACGAGTGCTGGCTTTCAGGCGGCCTTTTTGTCTTCGCTCGCCGGCGTTGCCAAATCTTTCGGTGCGTCCTTGAGCGCTTTCATGGTGCCCAGGATGCTGGCGCCTTCCTCGGCAATGAAGACGTTCTGGTAGATGTCGCTGGCAACCTCGGCGGTTTTGTCGAGGCGCACCTTTTCCGATTTGATGATGCCCTTGACCTTGCCGCGGATCACAACTTCCTTGGCGTTGATGCCGCCTTCGATGTTGGCGCCCGCATCGACGATCAAGAGGTTGCAGGTGACGTTGCCGAAGACCTTGCCCTTGACCAGGATGTCCGCGTCGCTTTCGAGATCGCCGCGCATGGTCAGGCAGGCGTCGATCGTTGAATTGCCGACCGACTTGGCAGCCTCTTCGGCCTTTGGAACGGAGATCGAGATTTCAGAAGGTGCCGCCATCGGTGCGCTCGCAGATGGCGCTGCTGTGCGGGTCGTGGCCTCTGATTGCCCCGTAGTGTCTGACTTGCCGGCGTCTGCTTTCCAGGAATTCAGCATTTTAATGTCGTCCTTTTCAGAGGGTGGTCGGATAGTGGAATGTGGATGTGGCCTGAAAATATGATCGTGATGCTCATTTCTTCAGGTTGGTAGAAATGCTGGTCTGCAAGAGCCGGGCCATTTTAACTTTTTCGGTTTAGGACGTTGGAATGTATTGACTGCCCAGCCGGGTTTTTGTTCTAGGCTGCGCCGCCCGCCACGCGGGCAACTGACCGCGAGAGGGCCGCGCCAGGGCCGCGAAAGGGCGGCCGGGGTCGCCAACGGTAGGGATTCGTCGCACAATGGCTGGCCCAATACCGTAGGAACCGTCATTGCCCGAGCTACCCGAAGTTGAAACCGTGCGTCGCGGCCTGGAGCCCGTGTTGGTTGACCAGTGTCTCGTGCGGGTTGAGCAGCGCCGGCCTGATCTGCGTGTCCCGTTTCCGGACGAATTTGTCCGTCGCATCGAGGGGTGCCGGGTGATGCGGCTCGCGCGCCGCGCCAAGTATCTGGTGGCCGAACTCGACAGCGGCGAGGCCTTGATCATGCATCTCGGCATGAGCGGCCGGTTTACGATCGAAAGCGCCGAGGAGGCCGCACAAGCGCCTGGCGCCTTCACGCACGACCGGGCCAAGACGGCGGCGCACGATCATGTCGTCTTTCACGTCGCAAATGGTGCGCGTGTGACATACAACGATCCGCGACGCTTCGGTTTCATGGACCTGGTCGCGCAGGACGCGCTGGAGGCGTGCCGGCATTTCGCGGCGATGGGTATCGAGCCGCTCGGAAATCAATTGAACGCGGCCTACATCGCCGGCCGAGCCGCCGGCCGCACGACCGACCTCAAAGCCTTCCTGCTCGACCAGCGTCATATCGCCGGGCTCGGCAACATCTATGTTTGCGAGGCGCTGTACCGGGCGCGCCTCAGTCCGCGACGCCTGGCAGGCTCACTGGCCAATGCACGTGGCAAGCCGACTGCGCGCGCCGAGCGCCTGGTGCCCCGGATTCGCGAGGTGCTGGACGATGCGATCGCCGCCGGCGGATCGACGCTGCGTGATTACCGCGCCGCCGATGGCGCGCTGGGCTATTTTCAGCACACGTTCGCGGTATATGGCCGCGAGGGAGAGCCTTGCTCTAGCGATGGCTGCCGGGGCAAGGTGCAGCGCATCACACAGGCGGGCCGTTCGACATTCTTCTGCGGCCGCTGCCAGAAGTAGTTCAGATATCCGCAAATTGGGAATGGAAGCGCATGACTTACGAGAACATCCTGGTCGAAACCCGCGGCAACGTCGGATTGATCACATTGAACCGGCCGGACGCGCTGAACGCCCTCAACAGTGCCCTGATCGAAGACCTTTACCAGGCGTTGGTCGCCTTCGAGGCCGATGATGGCATCGGCTGTCTCGTGCTGACGGGGTCGGAAAAGGCGTTTGCCGCCGGCGCAGACATCAAGGAAATGCAAACCCGCGACTACATGGACGTCTATCTCAATGACTTCATCTCGCGCTGGGAAAAAATCGCGCAGGTCCGCAAGCCGGTCGTCGCCGCGGTGGCAGGTTTTGCGCTGGGTGGCGGCTGCGAGATGGCGATGGCCTGCGACTTCATCCTGGCCGCAGAGACGGCGAAGTTCGGTCAGCCGGAAATCAAGCTGGGCGTGATGCCGGGCGCCGGCGGGACGCAGCGTCTGACGCGGTTCGTCGGCAAGTCTAAGGCGATGGATATGTGCCTGACGGGCCGCATGATGGATGCAGACGAAGCAGAGCGCTGCGGCCTCGTCTCGCGGATTGTGCCAGCCGAAGAACTGATCGACGAAGCGGTCAAGACGGCGCAGAAGATTGCCGACATGTCACGGCCAATTGCGATGATGACCAAGGAAACGGTCAATCGTGCCTACGAGACGACGCTGTCGGAAGGCATCCGGTTCGAGCGTCGTGTGTTTCATTCGATGTTTGCGATCGAGGACCAGAAGGAAGGCATGGCCGCGTTCGCGGAGAAGCGCAAAGCCGATTTCAAGAACAGGTAGGCCGGCGTCAGTGGCCGTGGCGCTGCTCGGCGCGTAGCGCGGCCATGGATATGGCGAAGATGGCGAGGCCGCCGGCGACGAAGACGACATTGGCGGCCCAGTCCTGCTTGCCGGCGTCGAGCTTGCCGCTAAGTGCAAGGACGATGACCGCGACGAGGGCAAGGAAGCCCTGCAGGCGGGTCGACCAGCTCGCGGCGCGCACCATGGCAGCATCCGCGAAGCGCGATCCGGGCATGACCCGCCAGCGGGCGTATTGCCGGATGAGGGCGGCGATCAGCAGCATGGCGGCGCCGTATTGCCAGGCGTGCTGCCAACTGAGAGCCGTCAGGTAGTAGCAGGCCAGCATGGCCGTGCCGGCCCAGCCCCAGGTTGCGGCGAGCAGATTGGCAAACCGCGCGGCAACGTGGTGGCGATCCGGGCCGGCTTGCCCGGAGCCGGCGAGGCGCCAGCCGACACCGGTTGCGACGATGGCAAACATGGCCCCGGCGGAAATCGTCAGGGCCTGGTTGCTGCCAATGACGCCGACAACCATCGCCGCGATCGAGATCAGCGTCGTGAGCAGGAGCCACATCCGCACTTGATGGGCCGCCATCCCGGTCAGTCCTCTTGCTTGGTGGCGCTGGCCTTGAGGGCAAATACACTGATCACGGCGAGGGCAAGCGCACCGCAAAAGAAGATATTGTTGGCGGCCCAGTCGCCGTGGCGGGGCACCAGGAAGCGGGTCATCTTGCCGTCGATGATCAGGCCGATCATGACCGCGAACATGCCGAACAGCTGCGCATAGGCGAGATAGCGACTGACTTTTAGGATGGCCTCGTCGTCCTTGCCGGCATTGGCGTCGCGCTGCAGGAGATTGGCGAAGAACAGCGCCGCCGCCCCGGCGACGGCGAACGCTGCAAAGAAGTGCAGCCACTCATGCCAGGCGGCGGCACCGGAGGCATAGGTGATCAACAGGCCAAGCGTGCCCCAGACCCAGACGTAGCCCATCGACCAGGCCGAATTGGCTGAAATCGCGGACCGTGAGGCGCCGGAGGCGACGGTTTTCTGGACATCGCGGATGGCGAACAGTGCAAAACCGATCGCGGAGATCGCGGCGATCGCCATATGGACATATGCCATGTCCGGATTGGTCGCCTTGGCAGCTGCCGTCCAGACCAGCAGCGCGACGCTGACACATATGCTTAGGACCCAGAAAATCATCGGTAACTCTCGGTTGGTTCGGGTAGGATTTCAGAAGGCCGGATACAGGGCCGTTGGGTAACCAGTTTCGATCCCTGCTACAAGACCGGAATGCCGTTGGTGGCGATCGCGACACTTTGCTGACGAAACCGATTGACCTCGGTGGTAGAGAAAGCTAGAAGAACGCTTCTATTTAGCCGCCCGCAGCGTCGCTACGGGCGGTAATCTTATTGGCATGCCGGTTTTGTCGCGGCGCGGATCCGCGTGACGACGTCCCACCGTTGCAGCCAGCTTCGATGATTTGAAGGAACGTTACGTATGGCAAATACGTCATCGGCGAAAAAGGCAGCGCGCCAAACGGTGCGCCGTACCGAAGTCAACAAGGCCCGCCGCACGCGCTTGCGCGGTGCCGTGCGCCAGGTCGAAGAGGCGATTGCCGCGGGCGATCAGGCGGCTGCTACGGCAGCTTTCAAGCTGGCCGAACCCGTCCTGGTGCGTACCGGCCAGAAGGGCGTGATCCACTCGAATACGGCCAGCCGCAAAGTCTCGCGCCTCGCCAAGCGGATCAAGGCCATGGCGGCGACGTCCGCATAGCTTGCCGCGATGAACTTTCGGCGCCGTGCATGGTTCGGCTGTGCGTGATCACGCCCCTATTCGGCACGTGTTGAGCCGACGCAGCATCATGGCCGGCCGATCGGGGTCGCGGGAAACAACCCAAACGAGCGACCCAGTCGCAGAGCTTAGCTGCGGTTGATGTGCGGCAGCGCTCGTGCGCCACGCAAATCAAGATCATTCATTCTCTGTATCGTCCCGCCTAGTATCGCCTGGCATGGTTCGCCGGCGGCCGGCAATTTTGTTCAGGTTATTCCAGGCGGGTTTCCTTCGCGCGTTCGATCGGCTTCGTAGACCTCCTTACCGGCACCGTCGGTTTCGACGCAAAGGCGCTGCGCGCGCAAGCTGCGAAAAAATGATGGTCGCAATTGCCGCTGGCGCATCGCTGCGCTACGTGCGGTTGCGCGCGGAACGTCCTCTACTGCAGGCGTACGTGAAACGTTCTTGCTTTAGACTTGGAGCCTGTGGATAGACGGTGTGGTAATATTGCCGCGACCGGTGAGCCGGCCGAAAATATTGATGGTGCCGAATATCGATCTAATAGGTTGATCCAGATAATAAAACTCAAAATCGTTGAAGGTTACTTCGGAATATACGGATTGGCAGCCGGAGAAAAATTCATAAAAAAATTAAACTACCGTCATAAACACGTCAGCATGGCGTGCGCTTATTCACAGGGCGACAGTTCATCCACAAGCCCTTGCGACTCCGGACTCATTTCAAAAATGCCGAACGCGAACCCGTCGCGCAGGCTAGAACCCTGAACAAGGTTTCCTGAAATTCGGCGAAAATGTTCTCGATGCGGGCCTATTGAGAATCCCCTTAACCTGTGGTTAACCTTACGGGAGAAATGCGCGGGGTATCTACCGAGGGCATCGACCGGATTGGTCGATCGGTAGATTTGGCAATGCATCGGGTCTGTTCGATCCGCCTCACATGCAATTGCCCTTCGAGTTTTGCGTATCTGCATTTCTGCTACCTCGCCGCACGTGAACGCGTGCGGCGTTGATCAACAGCGGCCCTTCGGGGTTGCTGCGGCGTACGATATCGGCCGCTCGGTCACCAGTGTTTATTTGGCACGATCGAGAGATGGGCGATTTCGCATGTGAGTGGGAGGCAAAATTTAGTGTTCGAATTTAAGCGACATGCCCGTGTGCTGCAGAGGGCTGTAAGCGACGGTCATTCAGATGGCAAGGCGAGCCGTCCGGGAAGTCCCGGTCGAACGTGGTCTAGGTGGCGGAAGATCGCCACTGTCGATTTGGATTCAGGAGGCCTGCCGTCCGGCATGGTCACCTAGCTTCCAGCTAATAAGAGCGTCGTCAATAAAGCATTGAAGATGCTGGCCTGACACCTGCCCAAGGTGTCTCAACGAGTCTCCAGGATCAGCGTATCGAACTTGCCGTGTAACCGGCGAGACAGGTCGAATTGCGCGTGCTCCTGGTCGGTTAAAGAACGTTGGCTCACGCCAGCGAACGATGTTTTGCGGGGAAAATACAATGACGATCGAAAGCAAGGACAACTTGTCCGCGGCGATGCTGGAGACGCAACAGGACACGGCAGTGACGCAGGGCGGCGGATCAAAATCGGCGAACCGCGACCAGAAGTCGAATAGCCTTAAGACTTCGGAAAACAAGATCAGGGCGGTGCTGAGAGCGCGGCTTGGTGAGGAAGTTTATTCGAGCTGGTTCAGTTCGATGGAGTTCGAGGCGGTCGAGGGGGACACGATTCAGACGTCCGTTCCGGTCAAATTCCTCCGCAACTGGATCCAGAACCACTATCTCGATGACGTGCTCGCGGCCTGTCAGACAGAATTCCCCGATGCAGAGCGCATCGAGGTTTCTTTGCGCCAGCCGGTCGGGCCCAAGACGGCCAGCCCTGCCTCCGCCGAGCAAGCACCGACAGCGGCCGAGGGAGGCGCCGGCCTCGGCCAGGCCGCGCGGCAGTCATCGTCAGCGTGGCCCGCCACGCCCGTTCCCGGTGCCGATTTTGTTGCACGCACGCCAACGCAGGCCGCTGGTTTCGAAGGGTCTCCACTCGATCCCCGATATACGTTCGACAGCTTCATCGTTGGGTCGGCCAACCGCATGGCCCATGCCGGGGCAAGCCAGGTCGCGGATACGATCTTCTCCGAGTCGCGCGGCTTTAATCCGCTCTACCTTCATTCGGCGGTTGGTCTTGGCAAGACACACTTGCTACAGGCCGTCGCTTGGGAGGTCCGCCGCCGCATGCCGCAGGCGCAGATCCTCTATCTGACTGCCGAGCGTTTCCGATTCAGCTTTGTCGAGGCATTGCAGTCAAAAGAGGCGATGGCGTTCAAGGATCGCTTCAGGTCGATCGACATGCTGTTGATCGATGATCTCGAGTTCCTTCACGGTCAGCACACCGAGATTGAATTCGATCACATCATCAATGCCTTGCTTGACGGCGGGCGGCAGGTCGTTGTCGCCTCCGCCCGGGCTCCGAACCAGATCGAGAAGCTGAACGAACGCATGCGCAGCCGTTTGCAGCGCGGCCTCGTGACGGAAATCAGTGCGCCTGACTACGACTTGCGTCTGAAAATCCTGGAACGGCGTATCCAGGAAAAGCGCCAGATGGATCCGTCATTCGAGATTTCGCGTGATGTCATCGAACTGCTTGCCGAGCGACTGGTCGAAAACGGCCGCGAATTAGAAGGTGCAACCGCTCGCCTGCATGCGCACTGGCAGTACCTGCACTCGCCAATCACCTGCGAAACGGCGGAGACGGTTGTCCGTGACCTGTTCCAGAACGGCGGCGAGCCACGGCGCGTGAGGATCGAGGAGATCATCAAGACGGTTTCCCGCCATTTCGGCGTTTCGAAGCCGGATATCCTCTCGCAGCGGCGCCATCGTTCCGTGGTTTGGCCGCGCCAGATTGGCATGTATCTTTCAAAGCAGCTGACGGCGCGTTCGTTGCCGGAAATTGGTCGCCGATTCGGCAACCGTGACCATACAACCGTGCTGCATGCGATCCGCAAGATCGACAAAGAGCTCGATGCGAACCCCCGCCTTCGCGATGAGCTCGAGGACTTGAAAAAGATGCTCAGCAGCTAGTCCGCCCGCGTCCGAGCGCACCGCAATCCGGGTGGCACCGCTTCACTTTCAACGTGATGCGGTGCCGTCGGTGTTTGGCAGCTCGTCATGGCCGTGGCGTTTGACAGTATCTCAAATGGAACATTACGGGCACACCCGGCGATTTTCCCATCAATATCGGCGCTTATAAGCCCCCTTGCATACGCAATGCTTTTGTCCCAAGTTGCGCGGTCTATACGAATCAGTACCGTGTCTCGGCGCTTTTGCGCTGAATGTCGCCGGACGACAGCGACACGCGTAGCGCCCCGGTGACAATGGGTAGGTAGGCGGTACGGGCAACGGGCAACCACTCAGACACTCAGGACGTCAAATGCAGCTGGTCATCGAACGGGGCGAACTACTCAAATCTCTCAGCCACGTAACGAGCGTCGTCGAGCGGCGCACGACGATCCCAATCCTGTCGAACGTGCTCCTGCAAGCCTCGAGCGGGGCACTGCGCTTCAATGCGACGGACCTGGAACGCGAGGTCATCGAACAGATCAATGCCGATGTCGGCCAGGATGGCTCGGTGACGGTGCCGGCCCATTTGCTGCACGACATCGTGCGCAAGCTGCCGGACGGCGCCCAGGTCCAGATCGTGCGTGACGGTGAAAATGAACGCGTGACCTTGTCGTCGGGGCAGTCGCGATTTGCCTTGCAGTCCCTGCCGGCAGAGGATTTTCCGGATCTTGCCGCGGGCGAAATGAGCCATGAGTTCGCGATGGCGGCGCACGACCTGAAGCGTTTGATCGAAAAGACCCGCTTCGCCATCTCGACCGAGGAAACGCGCTACTATTTGAACGGCATCTACTTGCATGCCGCCGGCGGCGGAGAAGACGGTGCCAAGCCGACGATCCGCGCGGTCGCGACGGACGGCCACCGACTCGCGCATGTCGAACTTGATCAGCCGGAAGGCGCTGCGGGCATGCCCGGCGTCATCATCCCGCGCAAAACGGTGCATGAGCTGCATCGCTTGTTGGAAGACGGCGGTTCCGAAGTGCGCATCGGCATCTCAAGTACGAAGATTCGGTTCGAGATCGGTGAAATCACGCTGACATCGAAGCTGATCGACGGCACGTTTCCGGATTACGGACGGGTGATCCCACAGGGCAATGACAAGGAATTGCGCGTGTCGAATGCGGAGTTCATCTCCGCCGTCGACCGTGTCTCGACGATCGCCAGCGAGCGCGGTCGCGCGGTCAAGCTGGCAATTTCGGGCGACAAGCTGACGCTTTCCGTGAACAATCCGGAAGGGGGCAGCGCCACCGAGGAAATCGACGTCAACTATGGCGCCGAGCCGCTCGAAATCGGCTTCAACGCGCGCTACCTCCTTGATATCGCCAGTCAGTTGGAAAGCGATCAGGCGATATTCCGACTTGCCGATCCAGGCTCACCGACGATGGTTCAGGACAGCGACGACGACAGTGCCCTCTACGTCCTGATGCCGATGCGCGTGTAGGCCGTCGGCTTGGCCGATAACACCACATCGCGTCGCGCAAAGAAGCTCTGCGCCGACGAAATGACCGATACCGAGCTTGTCACACCGTCGCCATCGCCTAAAGTCTGGGTCCAGCACCTGACGCTGACCGACGTCCGCAACTATGACGCGTTGAGCCTGGAGTTGCCGCCGGCGCCGGTCGTGCTGTTTGGCAGCAATGGTGCGGGCAAGACCAATCTCCTCGAGGCGGTATCGATGCTGGCGCCTGGCCAGGGGCTGCGGCGGGCGGCTCTTGCCGATCTGGCGCGCCACGGCGGCAATGGTGACTGGGCCGTCGCGGCACGGGTGTCCCGGGATGGTGATATTGTCGAGATCGGGACCGGCATTCGCGCTGAACGCCAAGCCGGTGCACGCGCGACGTCGCGGATCGTGCGGATCGATGGTGAAAACCAGTCCGGCACGGGTGCGCTTGCCGATGTTGTCGAAGTCGTGTGGTTGACGCCGGCGCTGGACGGTTTGCTGACCGGGCCGGCCGCCGAGCGCCGCCGCTTTCTCGATCGCCTGATCCTGTGCTTCGACCCGAGCCACCGGACACGGGCCAACCGCTTCGAGCGGGCAATGCGCCAGCGCAACCGGCTGCTCGACGACGGCGTGCGGAATGACGCGCAGTTCCGTGGCCTGGAAGAGCTGCTGGCCGAAGCCGGCGTCGCCATGGCCGCCGCTCGCCTCGATGCCGTGGCGGCGCTGAATACCGTCGCCGAGAGGCGTCGCGCGCGGGAGCCGGATTCCCCGTTTCCCTGGGCGAAGGCGGCGCTGGAGGGCACGCTCGAGGCGCAACTCGGCGATACGGCCGCCGTCGATGTCGAGGATGCCTATGCCGAGACGCTCGCCAGTACGCGCGAGCGTGACCGGGCGGCCGGGCGGACGCTGACCGGTCCGCATCGATCGGATTTTCTGCTGACGCATGGACCCAAGGATATGCCTGGCCGGCTGTGCTCGACAGGCGAACAGAAGGCGCTGTTGGTCGGTCTCGTGCTGGCCCATGCGGAACTCTCGGCGGCGCGTCGCCAGGGGGCGTCGCCAATCCTGCTGCTCGATGAAATTGCGGCCCATCTGGATGAGCATCGCCGCGGGGCCTTGTTCCAGGAATTGCTGTTTCTTGGATCCCAGGCCTGGATGACGGGGACCGACCGAACCGCTTTTGCACAACTCGAGAATAAGGCGGGATTCTTCTGTGTCGAGGACGGTTTCGTGACGCCAATGTGATGCCGTTTTCGCCGCATTCCGAGGTGATTGCACGGCGCTCACCTGACAAACACTTAAGATATTGAAATTAAACATAAAAAATACTTGATAAAATTGCGTTTTCGAGGCTTTCCGAGGGGTGTTTCGTGTTGAACTGTGCTAGTGTGCAACGCAGTAAATAATGACCCTGGGACATGGCCTCGAAAATGAGTGATCCAACGCCTTCGACATCCAATGGCGCCGACTATGGCGCGGACAACATCAAGGTCCTGCGCGGGCTCGACGCGGTGCGCAAGCGACCGGGCATGTACATCGGCGACACGGACGACGGCTCGGGTCTGCACCACATGGTCTATGAGTGCGTCGACAACGCCATCGACGAGGCGTTGGCCGGGCATGCCAGCGAGGTCAATGTCGTTCTGAATGCGGATGGGTCGTGTACGGTTAGCGATAATGGCCGCGGCATTCCTGTCGGCCTGCATTCCGAGGAGGGAATTTCGGCGGCGGAAGTCGTGATGACGCAGCTGCATGCCGGCGGCAAGTTTTCGGAGGGCGACGACGACGACAATCCGTACAAGGTTTCCGGCGGACTGCACGGCGTTGGCGTGTCGGTTGTCAATGCGCTGTCGAAATGGCTGGAGTTGCGCATTTGGCGAGATGGCCATGAGCACCATGTACGCTTTTCCGACGGCGTCGCGGATGCACCACTGGAGATTGTCGGGCCGGACAACGGCAAGAAGGGGACCGAGGTCACGTTTCTGCCAAGCCTGGAAACGTTCCACAACGTAACGGATTTCGTATACGAGACGCTGGAGCATCGCCTGCGCGAGCTGGCGTTCCTGAACTCGGGCGTGCGTGTCGTGTTGACCGATCAGCGCCATGCCGATCAGCGCCAGGATGTCATGCAATACGAGGGCGGCCTTGGCGCGTTCGTGTCGTACCTCGACCGCTCCAAACAGGGTCTGATCGATGCCCCGGTCATGATGGTCGGTGAGAAGGAAGGCCTGACGGTGGAGACGGCTCTGTGGTGGAACGAGAGCTACCACGAGAACGTGCTGTGCTTCACCAACAATATCCCGCAGCGCGACGGCGGCACGCACATGGCCGGCTTTCGCGCGGCGTTGACACGGATCATCAACAAGTACGCCGAAGCCACCGGTATTGCGAAAAAGGAAAAGGTGTCGATCACCGGCGATGACGCGCGCGAAGGCCTGACCTGCGTTCTGTCGGTGAAGGTGCCGGATCCGAAATTCTCGAGTCAGACGAAGGACAAGCTGGTCTCCTCCGAGGTCAAGCCGATTGTCGAGAATGTCGTGTCGGAGCAGCTTTCGATCTGGTTCGAAGAACATCCCAAGGAAGCCAAAACGATCATCACGAAGGTCTTCGAGGCCGCCGCCGCGCGCGAGGCCGCACGCAAGGCCCGCGACCTGACGCGGCGCAAAGGCGCGCTCGATATGGCTAACCTGCCCGGCAAGCTGGCCGAGTGCCAGGATCGCAATGCCGCCAATACGGAACTCTTCATCGTCGAGGGCGACAGCGCCGGCGGTTCGGCGAAACAGGCGCGTGAGCGCAAATATCAGGCCGTGCTGCCGATCCGCGGCAAGATTCTGAACGTGGAGCGGGCACGGTTTGACCGGATGCTATCAAGCCAGGAAATTGGCACGCTGATCACGGCGCTTGGTACCGGAATCGGCCGAGACGACTTCGATATCTCGAAGCTGCGCTATCACAAAATCATCATCATGACGGATGCCGACGTCGATGGCGCCCATATTCGGACATTGCTTCTGACGTTCTTCTATCGGCAAATGCCGGAACTGTTCGAGTGCGGTCACCTCTACATTGCGCAACCGCCGCTCTACAAGGTCACGAAGGGCAAGTCCGAGACATACCTCAAGGACGAGCGTGCGCTTGAAGACTATCTCATCGACGCCGGCATCCAGGATACCAAGCTGGTGCTTGGCAGCGGCGAGGAGCGCGCGGGGCAGGACTTGCGCAACATCGTCGAGCACGCGCGGACGACGTCCAAGATGTTGGATGACATGCACTCGCGTTATACGCGGTACGTCGTTGAACAGGCCGTCATTGGTGGTGCTTTTGCGCCGGAGCTGATGCATTCGGCAGAGCGCGCCAATGGCGTCGCTGTGCATGTCGCCGAACGCCTCGATGCGATTTCGGAAGAAACCGAGCGTGGCTGGTCAGGCCGCTTTGGCAACGATGGTTTCCTGTTCAAGCGGGAAGTGCGCGGTGTCACCGAAGCTCATCCGATCGACCGGGCGCTGCTGTCGTCACAGGAAGCGCGACGGCTGCACGAGCGGTACGGCCGACTGGTCGAGGTCTATCCATCGCCCGGCGTCCTGCAAAAGAAGGACAGTACGACCGAGATCTTCGGGCCGCGCAGTCTGTTCAAGGCAGTCTTCGATGCGGGCCGCAAGGGGCTGTCGCTGCAGCGCTACAAGGGGCTTGGCGAGATGAATCCGGAGCAACTCTGGGAGACGACGCTCGATCGTGAAAGCCGCACGCTGCTCCAGGTCAAGGTCGGCGATCTGTCGGAGGCGGACGAGATTTTCTCGAAACTGATGGGCGATGTGGTCGAGCCACGTCGCGAGTTCATCCAAGAAAATGCGCTAACCGCCAGCGTCGACGTCTAGAGCGCCGGACGTCCAATACGGCTGGCGCGGCCACGTCAAGTTTAGCGCCGGCTCGGCAGAGCACGGCGGCGTGCGCGACGCTGGGCGCGCTTGGTCCGATCGATCGAGTTCTGAACGCGCCGGGAATTGCGCTCGATGTTGAGACGCTGGCGCAGAGCGCGCATCTGCATGGCCCGCTGTGCCTCCGCGCGGATTTGAGCGTCGCGCCCATTCTGGAAAGCGGCCGCGTTGCCGATCGTGACGCAGTAAAGAGCGGCGGTCGCGAGCGCCAGACCTATCGAACTGACCAAACTACGCATGATAATACGCCTCGTAACTTGCTGGTATTGAAGATTAAAACATTGAACCACAGGTCTCGTCGAGCGATTTCGGACGCGTGACCAGTCCTTCGGACATCGAATCTCCCTCTTGGATATGTTATCTGCAACAATAGACTTAAAGGGCCTCGGCAAGAGGAGCGGATGCTCCGGACGTTGTGGGTCGAAACTGAGTGTCTTCGCTGGTGAAGTGATTGGGGGGAGCCGCAGCGTGCTCCATGAGGGGAAATAGATGGGCCTTCTGGGTAGTATTTTTCGTGCCGGTGGCGTGATCTTCTTGTCGTTGCTGTTGGGCGCCATTGCGCTCGCCTACACCGGTGTCGAGCATCCCGGCGTTCTGGACTCCATGCTGGACAAGGCCAGTGATTTCAAGACGTGGCTGCTTGCCAACAGCGGCCTTGAGGCCAAGTACAATGTCTGGGTGAAGTTCCTGGTCCAGGAGCAGCAGTTCGTGTTCATGTTCTTCGTGATCATTATGCGGCTGATCCTATTGCTTCTGGTGGCCCTGGCCGGTGGCATTTATCGCTGGCTCTGGGATGTGCCGCACAACGCCTGATCCAAGCCCGATTCGCCAGTTTGAATACCGCGGTGATCATAGAACTCTTCGCCGGACACAAGGTGCGTTCGGCGGCAGAAATGCGGAATGCCACGACAAGCTTCAATGCTAATGGAGTCGCGTGAGCCGGAATGTGACTTCAGCGATATCACCGGGCGTAAACCGCGTCAGCTCTCGCTGCCATAGCGATGCAAATCAAGACCGTACACCTGAAGCCATTCCTTCGCTTCGGCCAGTGCCGGAAAAGTTTGCTCGACCAGCGCCCAGAAGTTGGGCCCGTGGTTCATCTCTTTGAGATGCGCGACTTCATGCGCCGCGACGTAGTCGAGGATTGCCGGAGGGGCCAAGATGAGACGCCATGAGTACGACAGGTTGCCAGTGCTCGAGCAGGAGCCCCAGCGGCTGGTTTGATCTCGCACTGTAATGCGGCCGATCTTCAGGCCCAGTTTGTCGGCATGATGATGGGAACGTTCGACGAGATCTTTCTTGGCCTCGGTGATCAGCCAGTCCCGGAGCCGCCGTGGGGCATGTTCGAGGGCGCCGGTTACGTGGATTTCATGTGCATCGCTGATCACGACCTGCTTGACCGGCGCGCCGCGTTTCGGTCCGAGAAACACGATGCGATGCGGAATGCCGCGCAAGGGAATCATGCCGCCGTCTGCAAACGGGACAGGTTCGGGCATGCTCGTCAGCCGCTCGCGGACCCACTCGATGTTGGTGGTGAGGAACTGACCCGCCTGTTTCAAATTGCATTTCATCGGCAGCGTCACGATCACCGCCCGCTTCGTCCGGCTCACCCTCAAGGTCATGCGTCGCGCCATCGGATGGCGTCGCACTTCTATCGGTTCGTCCAGTCCTGAAACCCGGAGCTGTTCAGATGCAGCTGCGTCAGGTCCACGGGGTTTGCCCATGTCCGCCTAGCCCTCAGATAGAATTTGATGCCATGATTGCTGAAACGTCGAACATCGTTGCGCGTTACATCAGCAATCAACCCCCATACCGAATCAATGCATTACCCGGCGCGGAAGATGTAGCAGGCCATGCAAGCACACTGCCAACATGATTTTGCCTACCGCCATCTCGACGAGCAAAACAGTTGCCACTCCGCACCAATGTTGACGCACGAGCGATCATCTTCATCATTTGAGACGATCGTGTGACTACAACTCATGACGCATCAGGCACGGCGCAACGTTACAAGATGCAGCGTCCTGAGCATGCAAGACCAGAAGACCGGTACGGCCCGACCGAACCTTGCTAGTGCACACCAGACCCGCCGTCTGGTGCTTAGTTGCGCGAGACGAACTCGATAATCCGCAACGCCGATCCCGGCGGAGCGCAGGCGCTCCACATTGAAATCCGGATGGCAATCGTTGGCAGCGCTGATGGTCATTCTCAGCGAATGAATTCGCACGGAGCCGCCATGCGCCCGGACGACAGCTTCAGAGGCATCAAAGGCCATCGCAATCTGACTTCGATGGCGCGCAGCAGACCGTGCATCATCGGCGAGAGGCGCCGAGTCCGGGTCAAGCTCATGCCAATGAAAGAGCATGCAGTGTCCCTCTCGATAGCTCCTGCCCGTGTATCATGCATGAAGCAATCGATGCGACAATATATGAGTGGGCAAAGCTATTGCGTCGAATTTCAAACTGCACTGATTCGCGGCCCTGCGGAACCGGCCAAGCTTAGATTCCGCGACGATTTCGACGTGAACACGGTCCAGTCCGGAAATCTCACCGTGTCGCCGGTGTAACGGTTAGATATCCGGGCTAGAGACGCTCGAGTTCGCCAGCCAACCTTGCCGCAAGCTTGTCTGGCGCGACGCCGTGCGGGAAGTGCGTAACGAACTCGGCGTTGCCGTCCATCAAATAGATGAAGGAGGTGTGGTCCATCGTATAGTCATTCAGCGATGGGTCTTGCGCCTTGCGATAGTAGACGCGGTATGCCTTTGCAACGGCGCTGATGTCTTCGGCGCTACCGGTCAGCCCGACCAGGTTCTTATGGAAACTGGCAACATACGTCTTGAGCTGCGCCGGCGTATCGCGTTCCGGATCAACGGTAACGAACAGCGGGGCCACCTTGTCCGCGCCGGCGCCGAGTTTGTCGAGAGCCGCGGTGATCACCTGCAGGCCGGCCGGGCAGATGTCGGGACAATATGTGAAACCGAAATAGACGAGCATGAGCTTGCCGCGATAGGCGGTATCGCGCACGCGCTTGCCGTCATGCGTCGTCAGCTCGAACGGCCCGCCAACGAGCGCCTTGCCGACGGTTGCGCCGCCGCGTTTGCCGAGCAAGTTGTCGACGGCGCCGGGAATGAACGCGAACGCGCCGATTGCGCCCGCCAAGGCGGCGATCAAGCCAATCAGGGCCAATTTCACATTCATGGGCGCCTCGTACGGTTAATTTCCGATATTTGGGTGCCGTTGATGACGATGCCAATGGGCCATACCGCCGCGTTCTCCGGCTATGCTACGTTGTCCGGAATATTGAAGGGCCGTGCGCGCATCGCCGCGCTGTTTGAAAGGATTTGATCCACCGTATGCGCCAGCAAGAAGTTCTGGAATCCGTTCGAGACAGCCGGTTGCGGCTGCAGACCATCATCCGCCTGAGATGGTTTGCAGTGGCAGGTCAGACGCTGGCGGTGCTGATCTGTCATTTTGGTTTGGGTTTCGAGTTGCCGCTTGGCTATTGCCTGCTGCTGATCGCCTTGTCGGCCTGGCTCAACGTCTACCTGCGCCTGCGCATCTCGGGGCGTCATCGCCTCGGCGAAACCAACGCGATGGTCCTGCTGGGCTACGACATCGTGCAGCTAGCCGGCTTGCTGTTCCTGACGGGCGGTATCTCCAATCCGTTTGTCGTCCTCCTGGTTGCACCGGTGACGGTGTCGGCCGCCACACTGCCGGTCCGAAGCACGTTGATCCTCGGTGCGACCGCGCTCGGATTCGCGGCACTCTTTATTATCGTGCATATGCCGTTGCCCTGGTCAGGCAGCACGCCGCCGCCCGACTTGCCCGGCCTCTATAAGCTGGGGCAGTTCGCTGCGGTCTTTGCCACGACGATCTTTTTGGCTCTCTACGTGCGGCGGCTGGCCAGCGAAGCGCGGCAAATGTCCGCCGCGCTGTCCGCAACGGAGCTGGTCCTCGCACGTGAACAACGCCTGCATGCGCTCGACGGATTGGCCGCCGCCGCCGCCCATGAACTGGGGACGCCGCTGGCCACGATCGCGCTGGTTTCGAAGGAGCTGAGCAACAACCTGCCGCCCGATCAGATCGGCAATCAGGATCTCGTCGAGGATCTCGACCTTTTGCACACGCAGGCCAAGCGCTGCAGGGACATCCTCCAGAAGTTGACGCGCGCGCCGCAGGAACGCGATCCGATGCACGCACGGATGACGATACGCCAGGTCATTGACGAAGCCGCCGAACCGCATCGCAACGGGCCAATTACCGTTGATATCCGGCCAAGCGACAATTCAGCTGCAGTCGCGCAATCGAGTGATGGCCGGGCCATTCCGGAACCGGAGGGCGAGCGTCAGCCGGGCATCATGTATGGCCTCGGCAATCTGATCGAGAATGCTGTCGATTATGCCAAGTCACGCGTTTGCCTGACGGCGACCTGGGATGAGCACAGCATCACCGTCTCCATCGTCGACGATGGTCCGGGTTTCGCGCCCGCGGTGATCGATCAGCTGGGCGAGCCCTATGTGCGAGCGGGTTCGACAAAACAACTGCGAAGCAGCGAGCGCTCAGGTCTCGGACTAGGCTTCTTCATCGCCAAAACGCTGCTGGAGCGCTCGGGCGCGGCGCTCGAGTTCGATAATCAGGAAGCGCAAGACAGCGGCGCCATCGTGCGCGTAACCTGGTCGCGTGAGGATTTCGAACACAGCATGGAGTTGGAATAGCGGAATTATTTCGCCTTCGATCTCCCCGGCCGCCAGTGATTTCTTCCGACGGAAGTGAGAAGCGGGAAGGCAATTTCCGCATTAACCCGGTTTCAGGGTTTGCCAATAGTATGAATTGACTATTGGCAGTGTTTGACCGTTGATGCGCAGACTGTCTCTGCACGGCTATGATATCGGGCGCGCTGCCCCGGTCGCAAATCACTGAAGTGTCCTGTTTTGGCACAAGATTCAATGACCTAGCTATCTTCTGCTTGGAAATTAATCGACCGAATGCCGCCCATAAGGGTTGGGTCTCAGGAGCCGAGCGTCTATATTCTCGCGAGCACGATGGAGAATGAAGTGGAAGAAGATCTCTCGTTCAGCAAGGATGAACTGCCCGAAGATGTCTCGTTGGTCATCGTCGATGACGACGCGCCGTTTCTGCAACGCCTGTCCCGGGCGATGGAGCAGCGCGGCTTTGGTGTGAGAACCGCGGGGTCCGTTGCCGATGGTCTGCAGTTGATCCGCGAGGCGCCGCCCGCCTTCGCGATCGTCGATATGCGGCTTGATGATGGCAATGGCCTTGATGTCATTGCTGAGCTGGCGCGCGTGCGTCCGAACTCGCGCGCGATCGTTTTGACTGGTTACGGCAACATCGCAACGGCGGTTTCGGCCGTGAAACTCGGTGCGGTCGATTATCTCGCCAAACCGGCCGATGCCGATGAGGTGACGGATTCACTGCTCGCGCCACCCAACGCAATGGCGCCGCCGCCGGAAAATCCGATGTCAGCTGACCGTGTTCGCTGGGAGCACATCCAGCGTGTTTACGAGCTTTGCAATCGCAATGTCTCGGAGACGGCCCGTCGGCTGAACATGCATCGCCGCACGTTGCAGCGTATCCTCGCCAAACGCGCACCGCGCTAGAACTGCGTTTGCATCTTTTGAGCCGGATCGAGCAGGCCGTGAAGGCGCTGACTGGTGACGCGCGCAAAGCGCAGCGTCAGGGCCTTGCGGCGGGCGCCGGAGAGGCGATCCTCGGGGCTGTCGCGAACGATCTCTGCACCGAACCGGTCGGCAAGGATCAAACCGGTATCCTGTGGGATGACATCGATCGGGAATTCGGCGTCGACGGCGAAGAAAAAGCGGTCGCAGTAGTCGCTGTAGTCGGGCCATTTGCCGTCGGCCCGGTAGTCGGCCAGGCACGACTTGACCTCGATGATCCAGATTTCGCCTTTGATCCCAACGGCGGCAATATCGGCGCGCCGGTTGTTGGCGAGGGAAAGCTCCATCACCGGCGCGAATCCAAGTTGCACGAGCATGCGCATGGTGCCGCGCGCGATGCCGGCAGCGACGTCCGATTGGCGCCCGTCGCGGTGGGCAAAGGTTTGCGCTTCAATGCCGGTTGGCGTTTCGCTGCCACTCATGGTTGTGATCTCCGCACGAAATCGTGATGCCTCGTCAATACGCCCAGAATCTATGCGAAATGTAGCAACGAATTCGGAAACGATCCGTTGTGTGTTGTCGTGCATGGAGTATCTTGCACGGCGGCAATGGTTGCAATGCGTGCACGCGGCGAAAGGATGAGCATGTTTTTTGGTCAATCCAAGAAGGACAAGGATTCGTCCAACGGGCAGCTCATGCCGATGAGCGCTCCGGTAGCAGACAATTCACCGCCGACGGCGGCACCGGCCCATGCAGCGCTACCCGTGGCGGACCTTCGGCGCCGGGTTGATCCAGCCACCCTCGGATTCAACAGCACGGCTGATCTTGAGCCGGCGGTTGGTCTGATCGGCCAGGAGCGGGCGCTGAAAGCGATCGATTTCGGCGTCACGATGAATTCGCAGGATTTCAATATCTTCGTTCTCGGGCCGCCGGCGTCAGGAAAGTCGACGGCGGTACGCTCCTACCTCGAGCGCGAGATCGTCGAACCGGCAACGGTTTATGACTGGGTCTACGTCAACAACTTCGAAGACACCAACAATCCGCGTGCTCTGCGCCTTCCCTGCGGACGTGGCATACCGTTCGAAAAAGCAATGGTCGCAACGATCGACGAGTTGCGCCAGACGCTTCCGGCGATCTTCGAGGATGATGAATATCAGGGCCGTCGCCGCCAGATCGACGATGGCTTTCGCGCTGGCCAGGAGCAGGCGCTCGAAGCCATCACCGAACGCGCGCGGGCGCAGAATATCGCGATATTGCGAACGCCGACCGGAATCGGCATGGCACCGATGCTTGACGGCAAGGTCGTCAAGCCGGAGGTTTTTGCCGGCCTGCCCGAGGAGATGCGCAAAAGCGTCGAGACCAAGATCGAGGACCTGCAGAAGGAACTGGCAGTTATCCTCGAGAATGTTCCAAAGTCGGAAAAAGAACGCCGCAACCAGCTCCGACAGCTGAACGAGGAAATTGCACGCGGCGCTGTGGTGGAGGCGCTCGGCGATGTTCGTGGGGCCTATGCCGACATTCCTGAAGTGATCGAGTTCCTCGATGTCGTCGCCAACGACATGGTGCACAATTTTGCGCTTTTCTTCGCGCAAGAAGAGGAGGAGGGGCAACCCGTCCAGCGCTCGGTTGACACAACCAAGGATCCGCGGTTTCGGCGCTATCTCGTGAACATCATGGTCAGCCACGAGGCGGGAGCCTGCACGCACCCGATCGTGGAAGAGCTGAACCCGACATACGGCAACCTCATCGGGCGCATCGAGCATGTTGCGCACATGGGCTCGCTCGTCACGGACTTCCTGCTCATGAAGTCCGGCGCGTTACACCGAGCAAACGGGGGGTACCTGCTCGTTGATGCGCGCAAGCTCCTGCTGTCGCCATTTGCATGGGAAGCCCTGAAGCGCGCGATCAAAGCTCAGGTCTTGCGCATTGAGCAGCCGGAAGAAACCAACAGTTTTGCCTCAACGCAGTCGATCGATCCGGAACCTATTCCGCTCGATGTCAAGGTTGTCCTGTTCGGTGACCGCCAGCTCTACTACGCGCTCGCCGCCGGAGACCCGGACTTCAATCGATTGTTCAAAGTGCAGGCTGATTTCGACGACTCGATTGGCCGCACGGACGACAATCAGCTGGCCTATGCCGGTCTCATCGCGGCAATCGTCAAGCGTCACGAACTTCGCCATGTCGATGCATCAGGTGTTGCCCGACTGATCGATGAAGGTTCGCGCCTGGCCGATGATCGCGAAAAGCTCTCGATCGAAGTTGGCAACCTTGCTGACCTGATCCGGGAGTCGGATTATTGGGCGGGCAAGATCGGCGCAGAAATGATCACCAACGACGCGGTTGCCCGCGCCATCGAAGAGCGTATTCAGCGCTCCGATCGGCTCCGCGATCGGGCCCAGGAAGGGATCGAACGAGACCTCGTGTTGATCGAGACCGACGGCAGCAAGGTCGGGCAGATCAACGGGCTGGCGGTCCTGCAACTCGGCGAATTCGCGTTCGGGAAACCGAGCCGTATCACGGCACGGGTGCGCATGGGGCGGGGCCGCGTAACCGACATTGAACGCGAGGCCAATCTGAGCGGCGCCCTGCACACCAAGGGCGTGATGATCCTCTGGGGCTATCTCGCGGGCAAGTTCGCCGAAGATATTCCGCTCGCGCTTGCCGCATCGCTGGTGTTCGAGCAATCCTATGGCGGCGTCGATGGTGACAGTGCCTCGTCGACCGAGCTCTATGCGCTGCTGTCTGCGCTATCGGATGTTCCGATCCGCCAGGGTCTGGCCGTGACCGGTTCGGTCAACCAGATGGGCGACGTCCAGGTCATCGGTGGCGCGAATGAGAAAATCGAGGGCTTCTTCGATATCTGTAAATCGCGCGGGCTAACCGGGGAGCAGGGCGTGCTCATCCCACAAGGCAACGTCCAGCATCTCATGTTGCGTCCCGAGATTGTAACGGCTGTCGAGAACAATCTCTTCAACATCTATAGCGTCGCCACGATCAATCAGGGCATCGAGATCCTGACCGGCGTCACGGCGGGCGAGAGGGGAGCGGACGGTGATTTTCCCGCCGGTTCCATCAATCGCATGGTCGAGGACAAGCTGCGCACGTTTGCCTGGCGCGCGAAGAGTTTCTCCATTGGTAACGGATCGGGGATGGTTTAGCCAACATGACCGCACATGTCGCCGAGGCAAACGAGGCCCGGGGCCGGGTCATCCTGAGGGTATCCGCTTGGACGCCGAATGACGTTGCGATCGAGGCGGCAATGCTGGTCGCGATGGCGTTCAACTCGGAGGTCGAGATGTTGCTGGTCGAGGACAGCCAGCGCATCGATTTCGCGAGTTTTCCGTTTGCGAAGGAATTTTCGCTGCGTGGCGGGGCGCCGCGCGCGGTTTCCGCCGAGGCGGTGCGCTCGGAGATCCAGGCTGCATTCGCACTGGCTCGGCGGCGCGTGGCGGCTGCGGCAGCCGAACGGGAAGTGCATACCTATGAGCATGTCGTGCGCGATGACCCGATCCAGGCCCTCGTCTCGGCATGTGCCCGGCGCGGGCCCTGGAACATGATCGCGATCGCGGAAACCTACGACACACAGACGCCGACCTTGCTGGATGAGTTGTTTGACACGGTCCGGGATGCGACAGGCGTGATCATTGCCGGCCCGGCTGCAACGCCGCGAACGGATGTTGACCGGCGAACGGCCAAGAAGACGGCACCGCCGGAGGCCAGACCCGCGACGTCAACAACTTCGGGACCGGTTGTGCTCGCAGTTGAGGATTCGGCACACATACAAGGGATGCTCCGTGCCGGCCGTTACATCGCGGCCGCGCTCGAGACGGAGATCGTCGTAATGCTCATTGCCGACACGGACGACGATCTGGCGCACCTCGAAGGGGAAGTACGTCTCGTCCTTGCAGGTGAGCCCGGCGTCCGCCTGGCCCGGTCGGGCGCAACGTTTGGTGATCAGGCTGCGGTGGCGGAGGTCATTCGACGTCAGGAAACGAGCTTCCTGATCGCGCAGTATGGTGGTGTCACCGCACCGCGTCGACAAAGCCTGCGACCGCTGACCAACGCGCTGCGATGCCCCGTGCTGCTCGTTCGGTGATCCGAATCAATTCAGCAGATCTTCGCCGGACAGGATGATCTTGTCATCCGGTCTGCCAACCACATTCGCGTCCTTGCCTGCATAGTCGATCTGGCTGAGCACGACGCGCAGCGCATTTAGTCGTGCCCGTCGCTTGTCATTGGCGCGGACAACGGTCCATGGACATGTCGAGGTGTGTGTGAAGCGGATCATCTCATCACGCGCTTCAGTGTACGCATCCCACTTGTCGAGTGCGGCGATATCGATCGGTGAGATCTTCCAGTGTTTCAATGGCGAGTGCCGGCGATCGTGAAAACGCTTGAGCTGGGTCTCGCGTCCGATCGTGAGAAAAAACTTGAAAAGATGAATGCCTTCGCGCACCAGCATCGTTTCGAACTGCGGTGCCTCACGCAGAAAATCCGCGAGTTCGTCTTGCGAGCAAAAACCCATGACTCGCTCGACGCCGGCGCGGTTGTACCAGGAACGGTCGAACAGCACGATTTCACCGGCGGTCGGAAGGTGCGCAGCATAGCGTTGAAAGTACCACTGGCCCCGTTCCCGCTCCGTCGGCTTGGGCAGCGCGACGGCATGCGCATGACGCGGATTGATGTATTCCATGAAGCGCTTGATGCAGCTGCCCTTGCCTGCGCTGTCACGCCCCTCGAATACGGCGACGATCCGCATGCCGGTCGTGAGCGCATGGACCTGCAGCTTGGTCAGTTCGACTTGCAGTGCATGCAGATCCGCCTCGTAAGCTTTCCGCTTCATGCGCTTCTCGTAAGGATAGTCATCGGCGCCAAGTGCGGCATCCCCGACCCAACCTGGCAGAACCGGATCATCAATGTCGAATGCCTGCGCTTTGTTCGATTCCGGTTTCTTCTCTTTGGCCACGTCTCGGTCCCTTTGGTAGTTTTTTCGGCGCTCTGGTCGCATGCCAACGATTGCGGCTGGCGCATTTTCGAGCGGCTTTGTGTATCCTACGATGGCGCATCGCGGCGATCCAGCCGAATGACTACGACTGCGCTGCTTGCGAGATGGCATGATGGACAGCACGACCGACGACCCGAACTGGCGCGTGATCGTCGATGCGATCGCGGACCCGGCGGTCGTCATCGACCATGGTGGCACCGTGATTCACCTCAATCCTTCGCTCGTCGATCTGTTCCCGCGGGCACGTGCGGGCAACCCGATCTCGCTTCTCAGCCGCGAGCCGGCCCTTTTTGACGCACTAAAGGAAGCCGGGCGCGATGCACGGCCGACAGTCGTCCAATTGCACAATCGCGTTCCAGTCGAGCGACGCCTTTCGGCCATCATCACGGCGCTCTCGGTCGATGAGGGTGATGAGCGATCGCCTGCTTTTCTCATCGCTTTCAGGGATGTCACGGATCAAGAACGCCATGCCAAACTGCGCGCCGAATTTGTTGCGAACGCAAGTCATGAATTGCGCACGCCGCTCGCGTCGCTAAAGCTGACGCTCGAAACGATGAAGGGCGCCGGCCGCGACGACGCGTCGTCAAAGGACAGATTCCTCATGATGATGTCGGCGCAGGCCGAGCGCATGATACAACTGATTGATGATCTGATGTCACTCAACAGGGTCGAGATGCGCGCCCATCTGCCGCCGCGCGGCAGCGTTGATGTCGGTGAACTGCTGTCCCAAGTCGTCACGACGCTGGAACCGCTTGCCGAGAGCAGCGACATCGCGGTCTCATTGTCTGCGCCTGCAAAGCCGATCTATGTTCGCGGCGAATGGTCGGAGCTCAGTCAGGTATTTGACAACCTCATCCAGAACGGGATCCGCTACGGTAACGCCGGCGGTCGCGTATCGATCGGCCTATCCGAGCGCGCTGACGATCTCGTCGGCCCGCGAATCGCAATTGAAGTCGCTGACACCGGAATCGGCATCGCAGCCGAGCACCTGCCGCGGTTGACCGAGCGCTTCTATCGCGTCAGTGCGGCAGCCAGCCGACAGAAGGGCGGCACGGGTCTTGGCCTGGCGATCGTCAAGCACATCGTGAGCCGGCATCGCGGTGAACTGCAGATCGAGTCGGAACGCGACAAGGGGTCAGTGTTCACGGTCCTGCTGCCAGCTGTGACCTGACGCATTGAAAAAATTAATCATATAAATCAATACGGTATAGTGTCACAAAACTATTGTGAGACGGCGCTAGGTGTAGTCCCGCGCCGCGATGCGGCGCACAACCGGCGGCGATCGGCCAGTCGGATGCTCAAGTCCATCGAATGGAGTTTACCGTGGGGAAAAAATTCGTCGGCTACACGGCAGCCGTAGTTGTCACCAGTGCAATCACACTTGCAGGTGGTGCGCATGCAGCCCGTGACCAGATCAACATCGTCGGTTCGTCAACGGTGTTCCCGTTCGCAACGGCGGTGGCCGAGAAGTTCGGCAACAAAACGAAATTCAAAACACCGAAGATCGAATCAACCGGTTCCGGCGGCGGCTTGAAGCTGTTCTGCAAAGGCGTCGGCGAATCAACGCCGGACATCACCAATGCGTCGCGGCGCATGAAGGCCAAGGAATGGAAGAAGTGCCAGGCCGCCGGTGTCAAGGAGATCATTGAATTCAAGGTTGGCTTTGATGGAATCGTTGTCGGTAACGCCAAGTCCGCCGTCGCCCTCGGCCTGACCCGGGCCCAGATTTATAGGGCCTTGCACAAGGGCTCCAAGGCCAAACTATGGTCTGACGTCGATCCAGCATTACCGAAGACCAAGATCGAGGTGCTTGGACCACCGCCAACCTCGGGCACGCGCGATGCGTTCGAAGAGCTCGCAATGCAGAAGGGCTGCATCAAGGCCGGCGCCGGCGATAAAAAGTTCTGTAAAAAAGTCGAGATCCGCGATGACGGTGCCTGGATCGACTCTGGCGAGAACGACAACCTGATCGTATCGAAGTTGCAGGCCAACCCGAATGCCGTCGGCGTGTTCGGCTTCTCTTTCCTCGATCAGAACAAGTCGAAGATCAAAGGTGCCAGCGTTGGCGGCACAGAACCGACCTTCGACAATATCGCGTCGGGCGAATACCCCGTGTCTCGCTCTTTGTACTTCTACGTGAAAAAGGCACACATCGGGGTTGTTCCTGGCATCAAGGAGTATCTCCAGGAATGGACTTCCGACGCGGCCTTTGGTGAGGACGGCTACCTCATCGACAAGGGCCTGATTCCACTTCCCACGGCCGGTTTGCAGGAGGCACGAACGACGGCGGCGGAGCTGAACATCATGACCGGCTCCGAGAAGCTGAAGTAGGTCTTTGTCATCGAAGAAAATTGGGGAAAGGCAGGCGCTTAGCCGCCTTTTCCCAAGAGGAATGTCTATATGGGCCGCGAAGAAAACCGAGCCGTGCCGATTCTTGAAGAAGATGCACGTCTTCCTTTTTCGATGATGATGCCTAGCGGGAAGCCCAATGCTTGAGATATGCGCGCTTGTTGTCGTCGCGGTCTCGCTCTTTGCGTTCCAAAGCGGTCGTAGGCGAGCGCGTATACTTGTCGGCGAGAACGCGGCCAAGCTTCATTCCAGGCCCTCCTATCACGGACTGTATTCAGGCGCATGCGTGCTCATGGCAGGCGGCGCCGGGCTGTTGGCTCTTGGCGTGCTCGGCGGCTACTGGATCGATGCATCGCTCAAGAGCGCGCTGCCCGACGATATCCGACAGATGTCCGCGCTGCAGCAAGACCGTATCCTTTCCGACGCTCGATCGATTGCCAATGATCGGATCGTATCATCCGCGCTCAACGAGCGGGTCGACGACGTTCGTCGAGCGCTCGCACAGTCGTATGAATCATGGGTGCTGACCAGGGATTGGCTGGTCGGTGGCATATCGGTCCTGTTTGCCTTGCTGACGCTTTTTTTGACGAGCCGCCAGATCACTCACCGATTTCGGGCACGCAATCGGTTCGAATGGATGATTCAAGCCATCCTGCTGGTCTCTGCACTCGTTGCAATTCTGACCACCGTCGGCATCGTGCTGTCGCTGATTGGTGAAACCGTACGCTTCTTCTCGACCATTCCGATCTACAAGTTTCTGTTCGGCACGCATTGGAGCCCGCTCTCCGGGGTATTCGAGGGCAAGATCAACGAAAACTCGGTCGGTGCCATTCCGCTCTTTGCGGGGACGCTGCTGATCACCTTTATCGCCATGTTGGTCGCGGTGCCGACAGGTTTGCTGGCGGCGATCTATCTCTCCGACTATGCCAGCGCGACAACGCGTGCGTGGGCAAAGCCGTTGCTCGAGTTGCTCGCCGGCATACCGACCGTTGTTTACGGGTTCTTCGCTGCGATCACCGTGGCGCCGCTGATCCGCGGTTTCGGCGAGAGCATTGGTCTTAGCGTGGCATCCGAAAGTGCGCTCGCGGCCGGTGTGGTTATGGGGATCATGATCATACCGTTCATCTCGTCCTTGTCGGACGACGTGATCAACGCAGTACCGCAGTCGCTGCGCGATGGTTCCTATGGGCTCGGCGCGACCAAAGCAGAGACAATCACCAGGGTCATATTGCCTGCCGCCATGCCCGGCATCGTGTCGGCTGTCCTGCTCGGCGTATCGCGGGCGATCGGCGAGACGATGATCGTCGTCATGGCAGCTGGCCAGGGCGCAAACCTGACCTGGAATCCACTTGAAGCCGTCACCACGGTGACGGTTCAGATCGTGGCGCTGATCACCGGTGACACGGAAGCCGATACCGCCGCCGGACCCGCCTTTGCGCTTGGCTTTACGCTGTTCTCGGTAACGCTGTTCTTCAACGTGATCGCGCTGCGGCTCGTGCAGAAGTATCGCCAGAAATATGACTAGTGCGCTGTAGAAGGGAGAACGCAGGATCGTGCCACGATCGAGAGACGATAGGGGCGCAACATGGTTGATGTAACGCCTGATCAGTTCCGGCCAACCGAGAGCGTGCACACGACGGACGCAGCGCAGCGGCGTTTGCGTCGCCGGTATGCGTTCGAATGGCGCTTCAAGGTGGCGGGCATGGCGGCGACCGCACTGGCCGCTTTCGCCTTGGTCGCACTGCTTGGGACCGTGCTTGGCAATGCGATCGGGGCGATGCGCCAGACCTACATCACGCTTCCGGTCAAATTGGAAGCAGGTGTCCTCGGTATCTCTGCGCAAGCGAGCGCGGATGCCATTCGCGGTGCCAATTTTGGCGGGCTCGTCAAGAAATCGCTGCGTGACGCAGTGCCAAGTGCCAAGGGGCGGAGCAACAAGCGCCTGCTCTACAAGCTCGTCAGCGATGGCGCGGCGCTGTCTATGCGTGAACAGGTGATGGCCAACCCTTTGCTGATCGGCCGGACCAAACAGGCTCCGTTGCTGGCATCAGACGACGTCGATCTCTGGATAAAGGGTTACGCCGACAGGTTCGAAGTCCTGAAGAAGAGCGGACTAGCGACACCGGTGAAACAGGGAGACAAGGTTGAAATCATCGTTACCTCGAACGCGTTCCAGTCGATCTTGTCGACGGTCAAGCAATCGCTGCGCGATGCTGGCGAAGCCCTGAGACAACAAGCGCGTGCCCAGGGACGCGGCGTCGCCGTCTACACCAAGCGACTGGAAAACAACAACCTGACGGAAGCAGCCCGCAAAAATCTCGAAGCCTCGCTCGCGGGCTACAAGACCCAGGTCGCAAGCCTGACGCGGAAAGCCGATGCGCTGACCAAGCGCGCCGACGCCGCTGGCGGATTCGGGGATCTGACGTCCGAGCTGCCGAGTTTCTTCGTGAAGATCAACGGCGGCATCGTCAAGATCGAGCGTGCTTCAGGAAGTACCGTCGTTGGCACGCCGATCATACCGCTCGAAGCGGATAAACCAGCGCCGGCAGGTACGTGGCAACTTCAGCGGCTGCTAACGAGCGAGGATAGCAGGCGCATCAATGACCGGCAGGCGGTGTGGTTGAGCCAGCTCGAAGAGGCAGGCCGGATCTCCCGCCCAATCAACTGGAATTTCTTCTCGACCAGCAATTCGCGCGAGGCTGAGATCGCAGGCGTCTGGGGAGCAATCGTCGGCAGCTTCTGGACGATGCTGGTGACGTTCCTGCTCGCGTTTCCGGTGGGTGTCATGGCCGCCATCTATCTCGAAGAGTTCGCACCGAAAAACCGGATAACCGACTTCATCGAGGTCAACATCAACAATCTGGCCGCCGTGCCGTCGATCGTATTCGGCCTGCTCGGGCTCGCGGTATTTATCGGGTTCTTCGGTGTGCCGCGCTCGACGGCTTTGGCGGGCGGCATCGTGCTTGCCCTGATGACGCTGCCGACCATCATCATTGCGTCACGCGCCGCGGTCAAAGCGGTGCCGCCGTCAATTCGAGAGGCGGCGTTGGGTGTCGGGGCATCAAAGGTCCAGACAGTTTCCCATCATGTGCTGCCGCTCGCCATGCCGGGCATCATGACGGGCACCATCATCGGCATGGCGCAGGCGCTTGGCGAAACCGCGCCGCTGTTGATGATCGGGATGTTCGCGTTCATCCGCGAGATTCCGGCCGGCGTCGTCGAGCCGGCGACAGCGCTGCCCGTGCAGATCTACCAGTGGTCCGACTTCCCGGAACGACTGTTCGAAATGAAAACCGCAGCAGCGATTGTCGTGCTGCTCCTCTTTCTGATCGCCATGAACGCGCTTGCCATACTCCTGCGGCGGCGGTTCGAGCGACGCTGGTAGGACCAATGATCGAAGCAGTTTCACTAAGAGAATTCGACAAGGAAGTACCCATGGAAAGTTCGCCGCTACCAGAGTTGGCCCTCGCTCCAAGGCAGCCGTCGCCGGGCATCCGGCAACCAACCAAGTTCGCCAGCCGGGGTGTCGACGTCCATTACGGGGACAAGCAGGCCTTGTTCGGTGTCGATCTCGACATCCCGATGAACAACGTGCTGTCCCTGATCGGGCCTTCAGGCTGCGGCAAGTCAACCTTCCTCAGGTGCCTTAACCGCATGAATGATGTCATCGATATCTGCCGGGTAAACGGCGAGATAACGCTTGATGGCGAAGACATTTACGCCCCCGCACTGGACGTCGTCGAATTGCGCGCCCGGGTTGGCATGGTTTTTCAAAAGCCCAATCCGTTTCCGAAGTCAATTTATGAAAATATTGCCTATGGGCCGCGTATCCATGGCCTGACATCAAGCAAAGCCGAACTCGACGTGCTTGTTGAATCCAGTCTCGAACGCGCAGGGTTGTGGAAAGAAGTCAAGGACCGGCTCGACGAGCCGGGCACCGGGCTTTCCGGCGGTCAACAGCAGCGGCTGTGCATCGCGCGCGCTATTGCAACGCGCCCCGATGTGATCCTGATGGACGAGCCGTGTTCCGCGCTCGACCCGATTGCCACCGCAATCATCGAGGAATTGATCCACGAGCTTCGTTTGAGCTACACGATCGTCATCGTCACGCACTCGATGCAGCAGGCAGCGCGCGTGTCGCAGCGTACAGCGTTCTTCCATCTCGGCTATCTTGTCGAGGAAGGTGAGACGGGGCAGATTTTTACGACGCCGAAAGACCCACGGACCCAGGACTACATTATGGGTCGGACGGGATGATCACATCCCGATCTTTCCTGTAATTTGCGTTCCGCCACCGTAGTCGTCATCAACAGGCCATTGCCGCTAGCGCCGATTGAAAAAAATATGAGCCGACACGTCGCGAAAGCTTATCGGGAAGAGCTCCAACTTCTTGACCACAAGATTGCCCAAATGGGCGGCCTGACCGAGCACAATCTCGGTCGCGCGTTCGATGCCTTGAACAACCACGACCCACAACTCGCTGAGCGTGTCATTCTGTCGGACAAGGAAATTGATCGCCTTGAAGCCGATATTGAGAGCCAGGTGATCCAAATGATCGCCTTGCGTGCGCCACTTGCCGAGGATTTGCGGCACATCATGGCAGCACTCAAAATCACGGGTGATCTCGAACGGATCGGCGATCTTGCCAAGAACATTGCCAAGCGATCACGCACGATTGCGGCTGAGCAGTTTCCCAAACCGCTCATGAACGGCTTGCGAAACATGGTCGACCGCGCCCTCATCCAACTCAAGGACGTGCTTGATGCGTACGCCGATCGTAACGCCGATCTGGCGCTTTCCGTTTGGTCGCGAGATGAGCAGATCGATGCGATGTACAATTCGATATTTCGTGAGTTGCTCACCTACATGATGGAGGATCCGCGCAATATCGGATTGTGCACGCACTTGTTGTTCGGCGCAAAGAACATCGAACGGATCGGAGATCATACGACGAACATCGCCGAGACGGTCCACTACCTCGTGCATGGTACCGAGATCGGCGCTGATCGCCCGAAGGGCGACAATACCACCAAGACAATGATCGGAATCGATGACCAGGACTGACGTTCTCGGTCGCGTCGCGGAGGTTAAGGAGCGATGAGCGCGAAAATACTGGTTGTCGAAGATGAGCAAACGCTGGCCGAGTTGTTGACATACAACCTCGAGGCCGAAGGCTATGAGGTGCGCGCTGCAGAAAGTGCAGAAGAAGCCGAACTGCTCGTTGCCGAAGAGATGCCTGATCTGACTATTCTGGATTGGATGCTGCCGCAGGTCTCCGGGATCGAACTCTGTCGCCGTTTTCGCAGTCGGCCGGAAACCGGGTTGATGCCGATCCTGATGCTGACCGCACGGGGAGAGGAAAGCGATCGCATTCGCGGTCTGTCGACAGGCGCTGATGATTTTGTCGTCAAGCCGTTCTCTCTGCCAGAACTGCTCGCGCGCGTGAAGGCGATCCTGCGTCGCGCGTCACCAGAACGAGTTGCAGAAAGATTGAGCTTCGAAGATATCGAGTTTGATCGGGCAGCCCATCGTGTCAGGCGCGGTCGGCGCGATGTTCGGCTCGGCCCAACCGAGTATCGGCTGCTCGAATTCATGATGGAGCGTAGTGGGCGCGTTTTATCGCGCGCACAATTGCTTGATGGCGTTTGGGGGAGTTCAGCCTTTGTAGATGAGCGAACCGTTGACGTTCACATTGGCCGACTGCGTAAGGCGCTGGTGCACGGCAAGGAAGTCGACATGATCCGCACGGTCCGCGGTGCAGGTTACATTTTTGGCGGAAACTGACGTTTCAAAGCAGCAATTTGCCAACAGACAATTGGGCGTTTATCGCAAAAAGAAGGGACGGAAGCCGAGCCTCCGTCCCATCTTAGATGCCCCCCGGCATCAACTATCCCGCACGAGCGGCGGGATAGCCCCTCAATTCAAGCATCAACGGGTTCGTTGACAGTCGGTTTGGCAAGCGCCGGCGTCGTTTCCGGCTTGGCACCGGCACCGCTGCGGCGGCGTGCCTGTGGCGGTTGAAATGCGCGCTTGGAATGGAATTCGCAGTACGGCAGCCCGGGAACCTTGCCGCGATTGCAGAAATGAAAATCTTCATGCTGCGGATCACCAATCGGCCAACGGCAATCGTTTTCCGTCAGGTCCTGCAGGTTTTTTCGCTCGGCAAGCGGAATGTCGATCTCTTCCGGTGCTGGGACAAACGGTTCAGCTTCGCCCTGATAGAGGTTGCGAAACGCCGGATTACCGAGTTGGCGGAAGTTCGGGCGCTGCTGCTGGCGTCGCGGGGTACTGGTTCTGACCCGCGGCCGGATCGATTTCATGCGGGACGTCGTGGCGCGCCCGGAAAGTCCAAGGCGGTGCACCTTGCCGATAACGGCGTTACGGGTGACTCCACCCAAGCGCCCGGCGATCTGACTGGCGCTGAGGCCTTCAGACCAAAGTTTCTTCAATAGGTCGACGCGATCGTCTGTCCAGGACATGCTTGTCCCTCCTTACAGAATCAAGCAACACTCAAGCCGAACGGTTGAATGCAGGAACTACTGATCGTGCGCGGAACGACTCCCATGGGAGATCGAACGCGGAAAACCGATCACTGACGCTGAACTGGGGTACTAGGAACTTGGACGCACAAACGCGTTACTGTCCGAATGAGCCAAACAAGCTAAAATTCGGACGCCGCTCGGAATACACAGGCTGACAGCTTTAGACAGTCGCTGCCAGGAGCGGATGAGGGAAAATAGGCCGGATGGCATCTGCACCACAAGCCCTCGTTTGGCTGGCCGGCCCGCTCTGCGATTACGCAGTTGCTTATTCGCAACTACCCAGGCTTGTTCTGTGCATATCTACCACCTGCTAAAACATGCCGCGCTGACAGGGCCAGCCGAGCTGATGCAGGCGCAACCGGCTGTCGGCGTTTGCGCGAATTGACATGTGAACATAGCGGGAATACGCTGCATTGAACGACCCGAGCCGCCCTCTCGAAGGGCGGCGTTTTTGGTTTGTGCGCCGCGATCAGGACGTTTTCGATATCGCGCGCATGTCGCAGGCCTGCGTTTGGGGAGCCGATATAGATGAACACAGCAGCGCAAGCGCCGACGACAGGACCCAGTCCTGCGGTGATGGGTACTTATGGCCGCATAAATGTCACATTTGACCGTGGAGAGGGATCCTGGCTGATCGCGAAGAACGGCGACCGCTATTTGGACTTTGGTAGTGGTATTGCCGTCAATACGCTTGGCCATGCGCATCCGCGACTCGTCAAGGCGCTCAGTCAACAGGCCCAGAAGGTCTGGCACACGTCCAATCTATACCGCATCGACGGGCAGGAGAGGCTGGCCGAACAACTCGTCGCGAATACGTTCGCCGATGTCGTGTTCTTCTGCAACTCGGGGGCTGAAGCCTGCGAAGGCGCCATCAAGCTCGCGCGGCGCTACCACTTTGCCAAGGGCAACCCAGAACGTAATCGCGTCATCACGTTCGAAGGTTGCTTTCACGGGCGCACCCTGGCGACAATCGCGGCGGCCGGCAATACCAAGCATCTCGAAGGTTTCGGGCCTGAGATGCCGGGTTTTGATCGCGTCGCGACCCTCGATGTCGAGGCGGCACGTGCCATGGTCGGGCCGGAAACCGCGGCGATCATGATCGAACCGATCCAAGGAGAGGGCGGCATCCGGGATGTCCCGGTTGACGTCCTGCAGGGCCTCAGGCGGCTTTGTGATGAGCACGGACTGCTTTTGATCGTCGACGAGGTGCAAACCGGCGTCGGCCGCACCGGCAAGCTGTTCGCGCATGAATGGGCCGAGATCAAGCCAGATGTCATGACCATCGCCAAGGGGATCGGCGGCGGTTTTCCGCTCGGTGCAGTGCTCGCAACGACCGACGCCGCGCAGGGGATGGTGCCAGGCACACATGGCTCGACTTTCGGTGGAAATCCACTGGCAGTCGCCGTTGGAGCTGAAGTACTCGATGCGGTTCTCGAAGACGGCTTTCTTGAGAGCGTGCGCGATAAATCCTTGAGATTACGCCAGGAACTCGCGCGCCTGCAGGACGAACATCCTGACATGATCGAGGAAATCCGAGGACAGGGATTGTTGGTCGGGATCAAGCTCAAAGCGCCGCTTGCAGACGTCGTCAACGGCTGCTTCGACGAAAAACTTCTCACCGTGGTCGCTGGCGACAACGTCATGCGCCTCATCCCGCCGCTCAACGTGTCAGACGATGAGCTTGTCGATGCGATCAACCGAGTGTCCTCAGCGTTAACGAGATTGCAGAGCGCATAGGCAACTCGTTTTCGCCAGATACGCAAGACCTCAAAGCCCAACGGACCTTCGCCGTGCAAAGACGTGTAGATACCAGGGCGAGCGCTGGACAGCGCCCGCGACACTTTCTCAATATTGATGCGATTTCTGCCGAAGACCTTCGCGCCATCGTCGATGCGGCGCACGCGTTGAAGAAGGCGGGAAAACGGCCACCGGAACACCTGCAGCCGCCGGGCATTGCCGATGCCGTCCTCGCCATGATCTTCGAAAAACCATCGACACGAACGCGCGTGTCGTTCGACGTCGCGATGCGCCAGCTCGGCGGCCAGACGATCGTGCTCAATCACGGCGATTTGCAGCTTGGTCGCGGTGAAAGCGTCTCCGACACGGCCAACGTGCTGTCGCGTTACGTCGATGCGATCATGTTGCGCGCCAACAGCCACGACAGCCTCGTGGAGTTGGCCGATTCGGCGACCATTCCCGTGATCAACGGCCTGACCGACTTCAGTCATCCCTGCCAGGTGATGGCTGATATCATGACGTTCGAGGAAAACCTCGGAAACATCTCGGGCCAGAAGGTGGCTTGGGTCGGAGACGGCAACAATGTTGCGACGTCCTGGATGCATGCGGCCGCATCGTTCAAATTCAAGCTTGCGATCGCGTGCCCGGGCCAATTGCGACCGAACAAAGCCGTCATTGACGCCGCGCAACAGGCCGGTGCCGATGTCGAGGTGACCGACGATCCGCAAACGGCGGTGGATGGTGCGAATTGCGTTGTCACGGATACCTGGGTCTCGATGGGTCAGACCGATGAGACGTATCGCAAGCAGCTGCTTGCGCCGTTCGCGGTCGACAACGCTCTGATGGACCAAGCGGCCAAGGGGGCCGTTTTCATGCACTGCCTTCCGGCATACCGCGGTCATGAGGTATCGGCTGACGTTATCGACGGCCCGCAGTCCGTTGTCTTCGATGAGGCGGAAAACCGACTGCATGCACAAAAGGCCATACTGGCATGGTGCCTCGGCGGTCTGACCTGAACTGGCCGCCTCTTCAAGGCCTGTCCAGCACCGCAGCATTGGCAGATCAACGCGTCCTGCCGAGCGTTCGCTCGAAACGAAAAATTGGAAGCCCGGATGACAGCGCAAACAAAGCCCGGCATCCCTGCCGACGACTACGTTCTGCCGTTCACGACCGACAAGTCGAGAGCGCTGGGGCGCCTCGTTCGGTTTGGGCCGCTGGCCGACAAGATCCTGAAACGCCATGACTACCCCGTCCCGGTGAGCGAGGTGCTGGGGCAGGCATTGGCGCTGACCGCGATGCTCGGTTCGACCTTGAAGTTCAGCGGAAACCTTATCCTGCAGACGCAGACGAACGGCCCGCTCGGTTTTCTCGTCGCCAACTTCGAGGCGCCGGGAAGATTGCGTGGCTACGCCAGCTTCGACGATGAGCGAAGGGCTGAGGTCGACGCGAGCGATGGCGACTACGGCGCGCTGCTTGGCAACGGCCATATGGCGCTGACGATTGATCCCGGCGGGCACATGGATCGCTATCAGGGCATCGTCAGCTTGGAGGGCAACGATCTGTCCGCTGCCGCCAACACCTATTTTCGCCAATCCGAGCAATTGCCGACGTTCGTGCGGCTGGCAATCGCCCGCCATCACTCGGGTGCCGGCGGTGATGGCGACTGGCATTGGCGCGCCGGCGGCATCATGGTGCAGTACGTTTCTCCGGTCGGCGGGCGCGAAGACGCCGATGAGGACGAAGGCGGAAATTCCAACTGGCTGCACGGAGAGCGTGACGAGGACTGGCAGCGGGTCTCGATCCTCGCCGCGACGGTCGAGGATCACGAACTGATCGACCCGACCCTCAGCCCCGAACGCCTGCTCTACCGCCTGTTTCACGAGGAAGGCGTGCGTGCATCCGCTCCGCAACCATTCGAGGCGTTCTGTCGATGTTCGCGCGAACGCGTCGAAACGTTTATCGGATCGTTTCAAGGTGACGACATCGCCAGCATGAAGGACGACGACGGCAATATCGCGATCACCTGCGAGTTCTGCAACGAGGTCTATCGGTTCGAGGAAGCGCAAAACTGAAGCCCGAATTCACGCACGAGGAGACTTCAATGAAGTATAAGGCACTTGGCGCGACCGGTATTAAAGTATCGGAATTGTGCTTCGGCACGATGTCGTTTGGTGGCGATGCGAGCGAAGACGAAGCCGATCGCATGTTTCGTGCCTGCCGAGAGCGCGGCATCAATTTCTTCGATTGCGCCGATGTCTATGCCGGCGGCAAGTCGGAAGGCATTCTCGGCCGCGTCATGGCCGGCGAGCGCGACGATCTCGTGATCACGTCGAAATGCCATGGTCCGACCGGCAAGGACGTCAACGCCCGGGGCGCCAATCGGCGCCACATCGTGCGCGCTGTCGAAGCCAGCCTGAAGCGGCTGAAGAGCGATCGCATCGATGTCCTGCTCATGCACCGCTTCGATGACAACCTGCCGCTCGAGGAGACATTGCGCGCGCTCGAACACGTCGTGCAGTCAGGCAAGGTGCTCTATCTCGGCGCCAGCAACTATGCCGCGTGGCAGGTTGTCAAGGCACTCGGAATATCGGAGCGGCGCGGCTGGTCCCGGATCGATGTCATTCAGCCGATGTACTCGCTGGTGAAACGTCAGGTGGAGGTTGAAATCCTGCCCATGGCTCAATCGGAGAACGTTGGCGTCATGACCTACAGTCCGATTGGCGCCGGACTGCTGAGCGGCAAGTATGGCGTAGACGTGCGTCCCAATGAAGGCCGGTTGGTGGCGAACAAGCAATACGCCGAGCGGTACGCTGCGGATGGGACGGTCGAAACCGCTGCTGCATTTACCGAGTTTGCCAGGAACATGGGCGTGCATCCGGTCAGTCTGGCCGTGGCCTGGGTCGGCGGTCATCCGGCGGTGACGGCGCCGATCATCGGTGCGCGCAATGTCGAGCAGCTGGCGCCGGCGCTGGACAGTGTCGAGATCGACATGACGCCGGCACTCCGCGCCGAGATCTCCGCGCTTTCGGTGGAACCGCCGCCGGCGACTGATCGGCTCGAAGAGCGCGCCACTGCAAACGGCGCGCCAAAATAGGCTCACTCAATCGGCACGAAGATCGAGTGGCGCAGCTTGCCGCCGACCGACTTGGATAGGTGGCCTTTGCCGGTGGTGTCCTCGACGAGGATGACTTCACCGGCATTGATTGTTCGGACTTCGCCGTCGCTCGCCGTCAGCTGGGCGGCGGCATCCAGGTTGATGATGTACTGCCGCCGTGGCGCCGGGTGCCAGTCAAGATCATAGTCGCCGGACGTCTCACGGAAAATGATACCGGTCGCCGGGAGGCGCGCCGAGTATTTGCTGAAATTGCTTTCGCTCTCCCACTCGATGTCAATGTCGCGGAAATGCGATTCACCGTCTTCGTCGGTGTAGAGATTGTGGATGCGCATGGTTCGGGTCTCCGCTCAGCGATTGTCGAAGTCGTAACGCACATCGATGGCCGCGCTGGCGATCACGGTGATGTCGCCGTGTTCTTCATTGGGCACGTCGAGTCCGCCAAGTCGGGCTGATACGGTGACGTTGCCGTGCGGCAGGCAGGCCTTGACGGCGTCGAGATCGACGGCCTCGGGCTTTTGCACGCCAATCGTCACCATGACGTTCATCTTCTTGGAGTCGAGACGGAGAGACTTGATGAACGTCAGCGAGCTGTGGTGGATCGCATCGTAGACGGCCCGGGTTGCCGCCTTGGTATAGTCGCCGCCGTGCAAGGCGGCACCGGAACCCATTTCGAGAATTGCGCGTTTTTCAGCCATTTTTCCTGCTCCCCTCAAGCCACGTCCAGGCGCACGATCACGGCGGCGTGGGCCAGCAGCATGACGTCGCTGTTGTCTTCGTTCGCAACCTCGAGGCCGCCCTCGATCACCGTCAGCTCAGGTGTGCCGTAGGGCACCACGGCGAGGACTTCCTCACGCCGCACGGTCTCCGGGTTCGGCACACCGATGCGGATGTCGACGTGCATGTCCTTCGGGTCCTGGCCGAGAGCCTTGGCGATCGAAAGCGAATTGCGCCACAGCGCATCGCGCAAGGCGCGTGCGGCAGCCTTGGTGCTGTCGCCGCCACGGACATCGGTGCCCATGCCGAGTTCAAGCGCCATTCGTTTTGCCGTCATCGTTTGTATCTCCCGAGATTGAGGCCTTTGCGAAATTGTATCCGCCATTGCGCCATGGTGACCAGCGATCGCGTGCGTTGTTGCTGGCAGGTAGGCGATAATTGCTTGAGCGGCGGCGAACGCGCCGGCATGATCGCGCCTCCATCATTCGGTTCGGCTGGGAGACAGGCGCAGGCATGGACAAGAACCTTCATTTTTCCGAGACAGAGTTCGCCGCGCGCCGGCAGGCCGCCTGCGCGAAGCTGGTAGGGGCCGGCCTCGATGGTTTGCTGATGTTTCGCCAGGAGTCGATGTACTACCTGACCGGCTATGACACGTTTGGGTTTTCCTTCTTCCAGTGTCTGGTGATGACATCCGACGGTCGGTTCGTGCTGCTCACGCGGTCCGCCGACCAGCGCCAGGCGGCCTTCACGTCGATCGTCGATGATATCCGGGTCTGGGTCGACGGGGCGGATGCGGACCCGGCGACCGATCTGCGCGAGAACCTTGCTGAACTGGGACTTGCCGGTGGCAGGCTCGGCGTCGAATACGACAGCTATGGCCTCACCGCCCACAATGGCCGTCGCCTGCACGCGGCGCTGGATGGCTTTGCGACGCTGGAAGATGCCTCGCGGCTCGTTCCAGAGCTGCGCGTGATCAAGAGCGAAGCGGAGATTGCCTACGTCCGCCGCGCGGCAGAATTGTGCGATGCGGCCTGGCAGGCGGCGACCGATCGCGCGGGGCCGGGCGTCGACGAAGGCGACATCCTGGCCGACATGCACAACGCCGTCTATCGCGGCGGCGGTGATGGGGCGGGCAACGAGTTCATCATCGGCTCCGGCCCTGGTGCCATGATGTGCCGCTATTACACCGGTCGGCGGCTGTTGCAGCCGAGCGATCAGCTGACGCTCGAGTTTGCCGGTTCCTACCGCCACTACCATGCCGCCATGATGCAGACGATCGGCATTGGCAGGCCGCCGCCGCGGCAGCATGATCTTTGGAAGGCGGGGACCGAGGCCTTGCTCGCCTGCGAGGCGGCGCTGCAGCCCGGGAACACGATCGGAGACGTCTTCGAAGCGCACGTCCACACGCTCGATGGCGCCGGGCTTGCCAAGTACCGCCTCAACGCGTGCGGTTATTCGCTCGGCACCACGTTCGCGCCGATCTGGATGGACGGGTTCATGGCCTACAAGGACAACCCGGTGATCATACAACCCGGCATGGTCTATTTCCTGCACATGATCATCTTTGATGATGAAACCGGTCTGGCTGCGACACCGGGCCGGACCAGCCTGGTGACGGCCGGCGGGGCCGAAGTTCTGAGCCAGGCCGGCCTCGATTTCATCGTCAGGTAGGCCTTGCGGAGGCGGCACCAGCTGGTCGATGCGGTTAACCGTCTTCATGGGGCAATTGTGCTAGATTGCGGGCACCTTCACCAGCTGAGCGTTTGTTCGAATGTCGAATGAGACGAGTAAAAATCGCATCTTGTTGATCATCACCGGCGGGATCGCGGCGTATAAATGCCTCGAACTGATCCGGCGCGCACGCGACCGCGGGTTCGCGGTGCGCTGTGTCATGACCGAGGCGGCGCAGCAGTTCATCACGCCGCTGTCGGTTGGCGCGTTGACGAACGACCGGGTGTTCACCGATTTGTTCGATCTCAATGATGAGCGCGAGATCGGGCACATCCGGCTGTCGCGCGAGGCGGACCTCGTGGTCGTGGCGCCGGCAAGCGCGGATTTTCTCGCCAAGATGGCCGGCGGGCATGCCGATGATCTCGCATCGTCGGTGCTGATGGCGACCGACAAGCCGGTGCTGGTGGCGCCGGCGATGAACCCGCGGATGTGGGCGCATCCGGCGACGGCGCGCAATGTCGCGACGTTGCAAGGCGACGACGTATCGTTCGTCGGGCCGGGCGTTGGCGAAATGGCCGAAAGCGGCGAGGCCGGTGCCGGGCGCATGTCGGAGCCGGCGGAAATCCTCGATGCCATCGCGGCCAAGCTCTCCGGTGGACGTGAGGGACCGTTGAACGGGCTGCGTTTCCTGGTGACGGCCGGGCCGACGCATGAGCCGATCGATCCGGTGCGCTATATCGCGAACCGGTCTTCCGGCCAGCAGGGATATGCCATTGCCGCCGCTGCGGCCGGGCTCGGGGCAGATGTGACACTGGTCTCGGGGCCGACCAACCTGGCTGCGCCGGCGGGCGTCGAGACCATGAACGTCGAGAGTGCGGGTGACATGCTGGCCGCTGTCGAGGCCGCGCTGCCGGCCGACGTTGCGATCTTTACGGCGGCGGTCGCCGACTGGCGGGTCGATGGTTCGGCGGACCAGAAGATCAAGAAGGGACGCAAGGGGACGCCGCAGCTCAAGCTGGTCGAAAACCCGGACATCCTGGCAACGGTCTCGCAGCTGCCGAGCGCTGAGCGGCCGCAGCTGGTGATCGGTTTTGCAGCCGAGACCGAGCGCGTGATCAAGCACGCGACGGCGAAACGCACGCGCAAGGGCTGCGACTGGATCGTGGCCAACGATGTCTCGCCGAAAACCGGCATCATGGGCGGCGATCACAACGAGGTGCACATCGTCAAGGCCGACGGCAGCGTCGATGATTGGCCGCGCATGGGCAAAACCGAGGTTGCCGAGCGGCTGGTCCGCGCCGCCGGGGAGCATGCGCTGGCCCATCGCGCGTGACTGCGCTACACCGTTGCGATGAGCGATCCAACCGACATCATCGAGGTGCGCATCCAGCGTTTGCCGCATGGCGCGGGGCTGGCGTTGCCGGCCTACCAAACGACGGGCTCTGCCGGCATGGACCTGGCCGCGGCCGTCGCCGAGGATAGGCCGTTGTCGCTGGCGCCGGGCGACCGCGCATTGGTGCCGACCGGCCTTGCCTTTGCCATTCCGCATGGGTTCGAGATGCAGCTTCGGCCGCGTTCGGGACTCGCCCACAAGCACGGCGTGACGGTGCTCAATACGCCGGGGACGGTCGACAGTGATTATCGCGGTGAGGTCCAGGTCATCCTGATCAATCATGGTGACGTGACGTTCACGATCGCGCGTGGCGACCGGATCGCGCAGGCGGTGATCGCGCCGGTCGTGCAGGCCGTGATTGGCGAGGTTCAGACACTGGATGATACGGCGCGCGGCAGCGGCGGTTTCGGGTCGACCGGCACGGGTTGATCGAGCAGGCTGCGATTTGCGGTGCGCACTGCCAACGAAGGAATGATCATGAGCAAACTCAGCCCCGAGGAAATCGAGCGCTATCGCCGTCACCTGGTGCTGCGCGAGGTCGGCGGGCAGGGCCAGCAGAAATTGAAGGGCGCGCGCGTGCTGCTGATTGGCGCTGGCGGTCTCGGATCGCCGCTGATCCTGTACCTGGCTGCGGCCGGGGTCGGCACGATCGGCATTGTCGACGACGATGTCGTGTCGCTTTCGAATTTGCAGCGTCAGGTCGCACACGACACGGCGTCGGTGGATCGGCCCAAGGTCGACAGTGCGGCGGATACGGTGGCGCGGCTCAATCCCCATGTCGTCGTTGAACCTCACAACCTGCGCATCGATGCAACGAACGCGATCGAGCTGGTCTCCCAGTATGACATCGTCGCCGACGGCTCGGATAACTTCGCGACGCGGTATCTCGTTTCGGACGCGTGCTATCTCGCGAAACGACCGCTCGTATTTTCGGCGCTGGGGCCGTTCGACGGCTATCTGACGACGTTCAAGCCGCACGAAACGGACAGCGACGGGACGCCTTACCCGACTTACCGTTGCCTGTTCCCACAGGCGCCGAGCGAAGAGAACGTCTTCAACTGTTCGGAGGTGGGTGTGCTGGGTGCGGTCGCCGGGGTCATGGGTACGCTGCAGGCGGTCGAGGTTCTCAAGGAAATCACCGGCGCAGGCGACAGCATGGCCGGCAATCTGATGATCTACGACGCGCTCGGCGGCCGTTTCCAGAATATCACGCTGAAATGGGATCCGAACAACCCGCTGTCGGGTCAGGCACCGACGATTACGGACCTGTCGATTCACGCGGGCGCTTAGACGTAATCGGCCAAGTCAGGCATTGGCGGCACCGCTTGGGACCCAGACACTGCGTCGCCAATAGTACGCGATCCACAGGGTCAGCACGATCCCTGACCCGGCATAGCCGGCGGCCGTGGCAACGTAGCCAATCCTTGGAATGAGCGTACCCGCGAGCAGCAGTCCGATCGGCAGGCTGTAGATGGCGAGCATGCGCACGCCCATGACGCGACCACGTATTTCAGGATCGGACGTACGCAGCAGCATGAAGGCGAGCGAGATCATGCTGAAGCTCTGCATGAAGCCGGCGGCAACCAGCAAGGCCATGCCGTGACGCGGGTCGGTGGTGAACACGAACGCGAACAGGAACGCATGCCAAACCACGCACGTCGCCAGCATGAGCCGCCCGGAGCTGAGCGAGCGGCGTATCAGTGCCATCACGATCGAGCCGGCAAACGCACCGACGGCAAAACTGGCGACCAGCATGCCGAGCCCGTTCTGGTCGAGGCCGTAGATGTTCTTGGCGACATAGGGCATCAGGCCCATCGACAACGGAAATGCGCTGAAGTTGACAAGGCAAGCGAGCCACATGCCGGCCTGGATGTGCGGCGTTCGCCAGACGTAGTTGAGGCCCTCGGCAAAGTCGCGCAGCGGCGAGCGCGGCGCTGTCGATTTGCCGCGTGCCGGTGCCGATATCGCCAACGTCATGATGAGGCCGACGACATAGCAGGCGCAGACCAGCATGTAGGCGGCGGTGATGCCGAAGGCGGCAAACAGACCGCCGCCGCTCAGCGCGCCGACGATCCGTGCCGAATCGTGCGTCGTGCGTGACAGCGCCACGGCGCCGGCGAGGCGATGCGGTGGAATGGTGTGGGCGACCAGGGCGCTGCGGACACCGATATCCGACGGGCGCACGAGCCCGAGTAAGCCGGCGATGATGAATATCGCGGGGATCGTCGCCTGCTCGGTCAAGAACAGAAACAGCAGCGTGGCGCCGAGGACCGCGTAACTCGCCCGCATCAGACAGAGCAGATTGCGATGACCGATGCGATCACCAACGAGCCCGAACAGGGGCGCCAGCAGGGTTCCGCCATAGTTCATGGAGGCGATCGCGGAGAGCCAGAACACCGAACCGGTCGTCACCAGGACGTACCAGCCGAGGATGATGATCTCCATCTCGAGCGCCCAAGAGGTCGCGAGGTCGGAGACCCATTGGAAACGGTAGTCACGCGAGCGGAAGGGCGCGAGAACCTGCGCACTTTTGCGCGGGGTCAAGCGCCGTCTCCCGGCGCGGCCGTGACATGCCGTCGTTTGCTCGGGGCCACTAGGTGTTCCCGAAATTGGGTTTGCGCTTTTCGCGGAAGGCAGCCATGGCCTCAGCCGAATCCGGGTGCGTCGAGAGCTGAACCGTCATGTTTTGCTCGAAGCGGTAGCCGTCGCGCAGGCTCATCTCCTCGATCGTGTTCATGGCGTGCTTCGAAAGGCGCACGGCGGCCGGGCTCTTTTGCGCGATGTTGTCGGCGATCTTGCGCGCCTCGTCGAGCAGCTGGTCGCGCGGCACGCACGCTTCGACAACGCCGAGGCGATAGAGTTCGGGCCCCGGCACGCGATAGCCGGTGAACGCCATGCGCCTGAGCGTCGAGTGCTGGAACAGGCGCTGGGCGTGGCGCCCGCCGCCCATCAGGCCGACATCGATCTCGGGCAGCCCGAGCGAGGCCTCCTCGGCTGCCACGAGGATGTCACAGGACGCGGCAACCGCCAGGCCGGCGCCGAGCGCGGCGCCGTTGAGCGCGCCGATCACCGGTTTCGTGCATTCGCGAATGGCATGGTAGCTCTCGCGCGCGCGGCGGTTGTGCTGCCATTTCTCGCCGGTGTCGGAGAGGTTGCCGCGCGCCTTCATGTCGGCGCCCGCCGAAAACACCTTGCCGGCGCCGGTCAGGATCGCGACGCGACAGTCGTCACGGTCGGAAATGCAATCGAAGACGTAAGCCATTTCGATATTGAACTGGGCGTTCTGCGCATTGACCGGCGGCGCATCCATCGTCACCAGGGCGACGTGGTCGGCAACGTCGAGGTGAATGAGTTCGAGATCCATGGTGCCCGTCTCCGTTTGGGTGTGTCGGTGCACAATTGTGCAGCAACGCCCGGGCGGCGGCGATCAACAGTGCGATCGATCATCGCGGGCGGCACGCATGAGAAGTATATACAATATAACGAGTGTTCGTTATCGACATCGCTGGCTTGGAAATGGGGTACGGGGCAGCAACCAAACCGCGTCCGTAGAATATTTTAAGCGGCCGGTTGCCGCCCCGTGCAGGATTATGCGCTGAGGACCGCCCTTTTAAGCTGCGGGCACCTGGGACTCTCACCACAGGCAGGACGGCAGGGCGTCACTATAACGCCGGGCGTACGTTGCGCCGACGCGTGACCTGCAGCCCGCCCTCCCTCGTGGACGCCTCCGGCGAGCGACCCCTGATTGGGCGGGATATATAGAGTCTACGCCAGGTTTCGGGCCCGGGGATAACTTTTTTGTGCGTGGCCAGGCGCAGCGGGACGCGTCATGCACGAAGGTGGCAGATGTGGCATATAAGGCCTTGCCATCGCTTTGCCATGCAAGCGGGATGCGTGGTGAGACGAAATCGCAGCTGGATTAAATCGACCGGTGCTCGATAGTGACGCCTCGACGCTCGCCGATTTTCGGTCCAGGACAGGTTTAACCGGTCCGTGCTCACCTGGGCGTACGCGCCCCTCAAACAAAGAGACTGAGATATGATGCGCCATCCTGACCGACGCCTCCGCGGCCAAGCGCCGATCACCGTGTTCGCCGGCCTGCTTGCCTTCCTGGCAATCGGTGTCGTCCATCTTGGCGATGGCGCGCGCGCGCAGGGCTCCCATTCCGGCCACAATCCTGCCCCGGCCGCCGAGGTGAGCGACGTCGATGCCGCCGAGGTCGCGAAGCCGGGCGCGTTGCCCGAAATCGTGCTTGGCAAGCCGGACGCGCCGATCACGATCATCGAGTATGCCTCGATCACCTGCGGCCACTGTGGTCGGTTTCATCGCGAGCTGCTGCCCGAGGTGAAGAAGAAATACATCGACACCGGCATTGCCCGGCTGTTCGTACGCGAGTTTCCGCTGGAGAGCGTGGCCGCCGCCGCGGCGCTGCTGGTCAGGTGCTCGCAGCCGGATGTGCAGTACAAGTTTCTCGAGGCGCTGTTCCAGCGCCAGCAGCAATGGCTGGGGGGCAACGATGTGCGCAATGCGCTGATCGCGATCGCCAAGGAGTTCGGCCTGCCGGAGACGGAATTCGAAGGCTGCCTGAAGGACGAGGCCTTGTTCAAGAAGGTGGTTGGCGTGCGCACGCGGGCCAACGAGGAATTTGGCGTGAACAGCACGCCGACATTCTTCATCAACGGCAAGGCGCTGGTCGGCCCGC
>JBPCVZ010000050.1:0-25559 GCA_051010015.1 Hyphomicrobiaceae bacterium | reverse complement strand
ACATGCCGGGCACGGAACGCAAGAAAATCCTGCACCGAGTGGCCGACCTAATCGTGGCGCGCGCCGATGAAATCGCCCTGCTTGAATGCTGGGACACCGGTCAGGCCTTGCGCTTCATGTCGAAGGCGGCGTTGCGCGGTGCGGAAAACTTCAGGTTCTACGCCGATCGTGCACCCGATGCCCGCAATGGCCAGTCGCTGCCGTCGCCGACGCTGCTCAATGTGACCACCCGTGTTCCGATTGGCCCGGTCGGCGTGATCACGCCGTGGAACACGCCGTTCATGCTGTCGACCTGGAAGATTGCACCGGCCCTCGCTGCCGGTTGTACCGTCGTCCACAAGCCTGCGGAGCTGTCGCCCGTGACGGCGAGTATCCTGGTGGAGATCGCCGAAGAGGCCGGTTTGCCAAGCGGCGTTTGGAATACGGTCCACGGCTATGGCGAAGATGCCGGTAAGGCACTCACCGAGCACCCCGACATCCGCGCGATCGCGTTTGTCGGCGAATCGAGAACCGGTTCGATGATCATGAAGCAGGGTGCCGATACCTTGAAGCGGGTCCACTTCGAACTCGGCGGCAAGAATCCGGTCGTGGTATTCGATGATGCGGATCTCGACCGCGCGCTCGATGCGGCGATCTTTATGATCTACTCGCTCAATGGTGAGCGGTGCACGTCATCGAGTCGCCTGCTGGTGCAACGCTCGGTGCACGATGACTTTGTCGCCCGCCTCGCGGCGCGGGTCAAAAACATCAAGGTCGGCCATCCGCTTGATCCTGCAACCGAAGTCGGCCCTCTCATCCACAAGGTGCACCTTGACAAGGTGACATCCTACTTTGATGTCGCTCGCCAGGAAGGCGCCACGGTGGCGGTCGGTGGCGAGGCGATCGATGGCGATGGCTGCTTTGTCTCGCCGACCCTGTTCACGAATGCGCGCAATGACATGCGTATTGCACAGGAAGAGATTTTTGGCCCTGTCCTGACCGTTATTCCGTTCGATACGGAAGACGAGGCGCTGGCGATCGCGAACGACACGCAGTATGGCCTCACCGGCTATGTCTGGACCAATGACGTCACCCGTGCCATGCGGTTCACGGACAAGCTCGAGGCCGGCATGATCTGGGTGAATTCGGAGAATGTCCGCCATCTTCCCACGCCGTTCGGCGGGATCAAGGCGAGCGGCATCGGCCGCGACGGCGGCGACTGGTCATTCGAATTCTACATGGAGCAAAAGCATATCGGCTTTGCAATGGGGCAGCATAAGATCCCACGGCTGGGCGCCTGATTGTAAACTATAGTGATGTATTCCGTTCAATAGGAGTTCGAGATGCCGGTTCCCGCACCTGTCCTCTATCCGCCCTTCAACGTTGTCCGCCTCAGCCACGCCGAACTGGTTGTGCGCGACCTTGCCGTTTCACGCGCCTTCTACGCCGACACGCTCGGGCTGCAGGTGACCTACGAGGACGGTGAGCGCCTTTACATGCGTGCGATGGAGGAACGTGGCCATCATTGTCTGGTTCTCGTCAAAGGTGATGCGCCAGTCTGCAATGTCCTCGGCTATAAGGTCTATAGTGAAAGCGACCTCGACAAGGCGCATGCGTTCTTCGAGTCCAAAGGCATCGAGACCAGTTGGATCGAGCGACCGCACATGGGGCGCACGCTGCGCACCACGGATTCGCAAGGTATTCCCATCGAGTTCTATTTCGAGATGGACCGCCTTGCCCCGATCCACCAGAAGTACAAGCTCTATCGCGGTGTCAAACCGCTGCGCATCGATCACTTCAACTGCTTCTCGCCCAACGTCGACGACGCGGTCGCGTTCTACAACGAGATCGGGTTTCGGGTGACTGAGTACACCGAAGACGAGGCGACGGGGCGGCTCTGGGCGGGCTGGGTCCATCGCAAGGGCGGTGTGCACGACATGGCGTTTACCAACGGTCTTGGCCCGCGTCTGCACCACATCGCTTTCTGGGTGCCGACGCCGCTCAACATCATCGACCTGCTCGACCTCATGGCGACGACGGGGTACGTCTCGAACATCGAGCGCGGTCCCGGGCGTCACGGCATTTCAAATGCCTTCTTCCTCTACGTTCGTGATCCGGATGGTCATCGCGTCGAGATCTATTGCTCCGACTACCAGACCGTCGACCCGGACCTCGAGCCGATCAAGTGGGATCTCAAGGATCCGCAACGTCAGACCCTGTGGGGGGCGGCGGCGCCAAAGAGCTGGTTCGAGGAGGGCACGCTGTTCCCCGGCATGGAGCCTGTCGAACCGGAACTCAAGGCTCAGCCAATTGTCGCGCCTTAGCGGGCTCCGGTTTGCTGTCGGCAAGATCCATTCCTACACACGTATGAACCAAGCAGGAGAGCGGCAATGGCAGTGCAGCCAGCAACGCCGAGCGACGGACAAGGCATCCGATCTGGTGCGCAGTATCTCGAAGGCCTTCGCGACGACCGTGAGGTGTGGATCAATGGTGATCGCGTCAAGGATGTGACGCGTCATCCTGGCCTCTGCCGCGGGGCGCACACGTTGGCGAGTTTTCTGGACCGTCAGCATGACCCGGCATACCAGGACAAGGTCACCTATGTCGGTGATGACGGGGTCCGATGCGCGACGTCGTTCATGATCCCGAAGACGCGGCAGGATATCGAAAAGCGCGGCGCGGCATTCTACGAGTGGGCGACCTGGTCGAACGGCATGTTCGGGCGAACGCCTGACTACAAGAATGCATCGGTCACGGCGTTTGCCGCCGCATCAGGCTTTCTCGAGAGCGGCCACACCGATTTCGCAGCCAACATGGTTGCCTTCTACGACGACGTGCGCACGAACGACAAGGTCCTAACGCACACGCTGGTCAATCCCCAGATCAGCCATGATCTTGCAAAGGAAGGCAAGTACAGCGACAAGGTCGCGCTGCACATCGTCAAGGAAACCGATGCCGGGATGATCGTACGTGGTGCCCGCCTGCTCGCGACGCTGGGGCCGCACTCCGACGAGATCGAAGTCTTCCCGTCAACACTGCTCAAGGCGAGTGAAGAAAACTATCCATTCGCCTTCGCGTTTGCCCTGCCGCTCGCGACGCCGGGCATCCGGCTGCTATGCCGCGATACTTACGATCATGGCAAATCCCACTTCGATGCGCCGCTTGCCTCGCGGTTCGAGGAGATGGATGCGGTTGTCATCTTTGACGATGTGCTGGTGCCGTGGGAGCGCGTCTTCATGTATCGCGAGCCACTCAAGTGCAACAAGGCATTTGCCGAAACCAATGCCGTCGTCCACATGATGCATCAGGTCGCGGCGGGCAAGCTTGCCAAAGCCGAGTTCTTTGTCGGCCTGCTGTGCGCCATGGCGAAGGCGGCCGGCAAGGACAAGGACATGGCGGTCCGCTGCCAGATTGCCGAGGCGATGTGGATGGCCGAGACCGTGCGCGCGTTGCTGTTCTCCGCCGAGCAGCAGGCTCACGAGGACCAGTGGGGCAACTTTGTTCCGCTTCGCCGGCCGATCGATACGTCGCGCAATCTCTTCCCGAAGTTTTACCCGCGTCTCGTTGAGCTGGTTCAGCTCCTCGGCTCGAGTTCGCTGATGGCAACGCCGTGCGAGGCCGATTTCTCCAATGACATTGCCGGCGACGTCGAGCAGTATTTCCAGGTTCAGAACCTCAACAGCCGTGATCGTGTCGCGCTGTTTCGCCTCGCTCATGACGCGGCTATTTCCGGGTTCGGCTCCAGGCAATGTCTCTACGAGCGGTTTTTCTTTGGCCCGCAGAACATCATGGCGTCGGGGTACTTCGACCTCTACAACAAGGATGACATGATGGACCGTGTCACCGCATTGCTCAACGCGAGCTAGAAAATGAAAACGGAAGATGTCGAACAAGCCGCCGATGCTCTCTTCACCGCGGAGGTGACGGGCAAGCAAGTCGGTATCATCTCGCTTGTTCATCCGGACATGGGCATGGACGATGCCTATGCCATTCAGGCCCGACTCGTAGAGCGCAAGCGGGCGGCTGGCCGATCGGTCATTGGCTGGAAAATCGGCCTGACATCGAAAGCCATGCAATATGCCCTCAACATCGACACACCGGACAGCGGCATTCTTTTTGACGACATGGCCTTTGCAAGTGGCGCGACCATACCGCGCGGAAGGTTCATCGAGCCGCGTGTCGAAGCCGAGATTGCGTTCGTTCTAAAGGCGCCGTTGCAGGGAGAGAACGTCACGGCCCGCGATGTCATCGCTGCGACGGACTACGTGACGCCGGCCCTTGAGATCCTCGATACACGCATCGAACGGCGCGATGCGAAGACCGGCCACGCGAGAAAGATCGTCGATACGATCGCCGACAACGCGGCCAACGCCGGTATCGTGACAGGCAACGCCCGCCATGTCATCGACGATCACGACCTGAGGTGGGTTGGCGTCATTGTCTCGCGGGACGGTGACGTCGAAGAAACCGGCCTTGGCGCAGGTGTCCTTAACGACCCTGTCGAGAGTGTCGTTTGGCTCGTCCGGCGGTTAGCGCGCTACGGGCAGTCGATCGAAGCAGGACATGTGGTCCTGTCCGGTTCATTCATCCGTCCCATCGAATGCCCGCCAGGGTCGACCATTGCCGCCGATTTTGGCCGTTTCGGCTCGGTCGACATCAGCTTCGCCTAGCGCAATGGAGCCGACTTGTTAGGGCTGCAATCGTGCTCCGACAATGCGCGACATAAGCTTGCCGAACTCTCGTCGCGTCGTGAAGCGATGTTCAATGCAATAGTCGGTCGTGCGATTGTCCGGCTTGCGGCAAGACAAGATCATGTTTTCGACAACCGTATTTGCATCCGTCCGTGCGTTCGAAATCTTCGGAATGAAGCGTTTAATGAACTCGGTCGTATCAGCCAGATGAACGACCACGGTGCGCCAAGCGGGTACGATGAACAGCGCTTGATTTCCGAGACCCCAGGCCCAAAAACTGCCGCTCGGCAAGCCGGTTGAAGGGGCGGGGAGCCACCATAAGTAACCGTGCGCCCATCTCAGATCATCGCGTCCCGTTTCAGAGTAGTCCGACGTGATCCGGCCAATCCATGAACCCGGCAGGATCTGTTTCCCGTTAGCGCGGCCCTTGTTGAGAAGGAGTTGCCCGAATTTGGCAAGATCGCGTGCCGACATGCGGAAGGCCGCGGCCTTGTGCTTGGACCGCCCAAGGTCGCTGATATACGAGACGGCGCTTGGCTTGAAATCCTGCATCCCGGTTGGTCCGGCAATACCAGTTCGGAAGGCTTCGGCAACGGTCTTGCCAGTCTGGGCTTCAAAGATCGTCGTGAGTGCGTTGTAATCCCAATTGTTGTAAGCCCAGATTGTGCCAGGTTGATTCTCACCGTCACCCAGTCGACGGTTTTTCTCGGCGGTCAGCCCACCTTCGGCCGCGGCCGGGTGGTTGATGCCTGACCGGCTCCTGAGCAAATCGAAAACTGTCGCGCTCTTTTGCAGCGAACTCAGTGGCTGCGGTTCGTCATCTATGCCCAATTGATCCAGAGTCGCGTCGAGCGCAATCTTGCCGTCAGCGGCGCCGCTGTGCTGGCCGACAAGCGCGCTGAGCAAGGACTTGCGAATGGAATGAGTGCGGTAGCTTTTGTCCAGTGCGCCGAATGCGGCGACGGTTCGTGCACGCGTTACGATCAGCATCGTATCGGAGCTCAACGTGGCAGCGTGCCTGAACACGCTATCCAGACGTCGGGGATTCCAACCGAGCGCCTTTGTTTCAGCATCATCGAGCCGGGAAACCTGTAACGTGCGCAGCGCCGGTGATTGCGGCGCAAATCCTCTCTCGCCTGTCGCAACCAGATAAGCGAGCGTGCCTGCGATCAGCGCGCTCAAGGCGGCAATCCAAACCAGCGGCTTTCGCTTCATGTGCGTACCCCAAGAGCCTGGGAGTCAAACTGCTCCCAGCTTGAACGCACGACAATCTGCATATCCGTCGAAACTATGTACCGGCGCTCCGCGCGACAGATTCCGCTAAACGCGCAGAATCGGACATGGCTTGGAGGACCTCGCCCAATGGCCGGCGGGCACCGGTCTGGAGATACTCCATCGCTCGCAGGGCCGCCTCGTGCGCCTCTTCGCAAGAACCCGCGACGCAATCCTCGATGACGCGACAGAAGTAATCCGATTGGTGGGCATCGACGAAGGTGTAGTGGACACAGACATCCGTCAGCCCGCCGCACAGCAACAGCGTATCCACCTTGAGACCGCGCAGCAAAATCTCGAAGTCCGTTCCGAAAAACGCCGAATAGCGTCTTTTCCTGATGAGGTAGTCACTGTCGGTGAAGCCCATTTCGTCCTTCGCGATTTCGGTCCCGGGTTGTCCCTCAAGGCAATGGACATCTTCGCTGCCATCCAACTCCCGGCCGAAGTCGATCATGTCCGGCCGGTGGACCTCCTGGATGAAAATGACGGGGACGCCGTTTGACCGTGCCCCGTCGATCGCGACCCGCGCCTTCGCCATGCGGGCAGCGTAGCCGGGCATGTTGTCGATCGCCCTGGTGGCGCTCTTGTCGATAAACGTACTGGCCTGGATGTCGATGACGACGAGCGCAGGCCGGCCTTCGATCAATGCGCGTGATTTGCCGGTCGGATGGGCCATTTCATCTCCTGGGCGTTCCTGAGGATTGTATCCTGATATGCTCTTGGGACCGCGGCAAGAGCTTGACGGACATAGTCAAAGAACTAGTTTGACATTTCGAGGACGACCTCAATAAGGATATTGCACATTCGGGACGGCCCGAGCACGGAGAGTGAGATGGCTTGGGTTTACCTTCTATTTGCCGGTCTCCTGGAGATCGTTTGGGCGTTCGCCATGAAGCAGTCCGATGGCTTCACCCGCGTGTTACCGTCTTTGATTACATGCGTTGCAATGCTTGGCTCGGTCGGTCTGCTTGCTCTGGCCATGCGCAGCCTGCCACTTGGCACCGCTTATGCGATTTGGACGGGCATTGGCGCCGTCGGAGCGTTCCTGGCCGGCGTTGTCCTTCTCGGCGAGGCAATGACACTGCAGCGCTTGGTTGCGGCCCTGTTGATCGTCTCGGGGATCCTCGCCATGAAGCTTGCCCATTGAGTCGAACAGCCAGAATAAACATCGCGCCTCTCACGCTCCAGCACCTTTCGCTTTGCCGCCAATGCAATGTGGAGCGGGCCGCCAGTTCATGGCTTTGCTCCTGCCTTCATGTCTGGCACAATCGCACAGTTCCCATGCACCGGCTATGACAAGGCGAGAGATCGGCAATGCCAACAAATGAAAATGACGGCGGGCTCAAGAAGGTTCCCTTCTACTGCTATCAGTGTGTCGCGGGGCCTGATCTCGGCAAGGTGCACGTGCGTGATGGCGTCGCCGAACGCATCGAGGCCAATTTCGACATCGCCGACCAGCACCCGGGCGGTGGTCGGGTCTGCGTCAAAGCTTTCGGATTGATCCAGAAGACGTACAACCCGAACCGCGTCAAGCAACCCATGAAGCGGACCAATCCAAACAAGGGGCGGAACGAAGACCCCGGGTTCGTGCCGATTTCTTGGGACGAAGCTTTCGAGATCATCGGCGAAAAATTCCGCGAGGTACGTGCCAAGGGGCTGATCAACGACAACGGCCATCCGCGCCTGGCGACAACGACCGGCGGCGGCGGTACGCCAGTGCAGTACATGGGCACTCTGCCGGCGTTTATGGCCGCGTGGGGCCCAATTGATCAGGGTTTCGGCGCCGGTCAGGGCGTGAAGTGCTACCATTCCGAACACCTTTACGGTGAACTCTGGCACCGCGCCTTCATTGTCGCGCCGGATACGCCTTATGTGAACTACATCCTCAACTGCGGTGCCAACACGGAAGCTCAGTCCGGCGTCGTCGGCATCTGGCGAGAGGCAAACGCGCGCGCGCGCGGTGCCAAGCGCGTGCACGTTGAACCGCACATGTCGATCACCGCCGCGACGTCCGCTGAGTGGGTGCCGATCAAGCCGAAGACGGATGCCGCCTTCTTGTTCGCCCTGCTTCACCGCATCGTGCACGAGCACGCCTGGGCGGATGTGTGCGATGTCGCGTATCTGAAGAACCGTTCGAACTCACCCTATCTGATCGGGCCGAACGGTTATTTCCTGCGCGACGACGAGGGCAAGCCGCTGATCTGGGATCTGGCCGACAACACCGCCAAGGCCTTCGATGCCGAAATTGGCGATCCTGCGATGGAGGGTGCCTTTCGCGTCGATGGCTATGAAGCCGGGCCTGATGATGTGCGCTGGGAGCATCGCGGCGTCGAAGCTCGACCATCCTTCCAGCTGTTTCTCGATCACGTTGCTTCGTATACGCCGGAGTGGGCCGCGGCGGAGTGCGAAATCCCGGCCGAGACGATCCGGCGTATCGCGGATGAGTATCTCGCTCATGCATGTGTCGGCGAGACGATCGAGATCGAAGGCAAGACCTTGCCCTACCGTCCTGTCGCGGTGATGCTGGGCAAGAGCGTCAACAACGGCTGGGGCGGCTATCACACGTGTTGGGCGCGCACGATGCTTGCCGTATTGGTCGGCGCACTGGAAGTTCCTGGGGGCACGCTTGGCACGACCGTCAAGCTTGTGCGGCCGTCCGCATCGCGGGTCGGCTCGGTGCTGCCTGGCGAAGACGGCTTTATGCGCTTTGCATTCAATCCGACATCGGCCAATGCCTGGAACCGCAACCCGCACATTCGCAATGCCTACAAAACCCTTGTCCCGCTTGTCTCCGACAGTCCCTGGTCACCGGCGCTCGGGCCGGCGCACCTTCCCTGGCTGTTTCAGAAGCATCAGCCGAAGCAATGGCCGCGGCACGACCCGCCGGATATCTGGATCTGTTATCGCAGCAACCCGGCGATCAGTTCATGGAATGCACCTGAAGTGGCCAATCAGCTGGCGAGATTTCCCTTCACGATCGCGTTCACCTATACGATGGACGAAACAAATCATTTCGCCGACGTTCTGTTGCCGGAGTCGACCGACTTCGAGAGCACGCAGCTGATCCGCATCGGGGGGACCAAGTTCCAGGAGAATTTCTGGCATCACGAGGGTTGGGCGATCCGCGCCAAGGCGATCGAGCCGGTCGGCGATACGATGGACATCACCGATATCGTGACGCGACTTGCCCAGGAAGCCGGGATACTCGACGACTACGTCAAGGCCATCAATGGCGGCGCGGCAGGTGCGCGGCTCGTGCGTGACGGCAAGTATGACTTTGGTCTCGCGCAAGGCGAAGCACCTCAATGCGAGACGATCTGGGACAACATGTGCAAGGCTGCGAGCTGGGACATGACCGAGGGTGAACAGGTCCATGATCTCGACTGGTTTCGTGAGCACGGCTATATGCTCAAGGACTTCAAGCAGCTCGATTGGTATATCTATCCCGCAATGGAGGCACAGGGCCTTCGCTTTGAGTTGCCCTATCAGGAGCGGCTCACGCGCCACGGCCGCGAACTCGCGAACCGGCTTGGGGAACTCGGCGTCGAGTGGTGGGAGACCCAGTTGCGTGAGTACGAGTTCATGCCGACCTACGAGTCGTTTCCGGAGATCTGGACGAACCAGGTCCGCGATTTCGGGCGCGACCCCGATGACTACCCGTTCTGGGCGCTGACGGCGCGTTCCTTTCAGTATGCGTGGGGCGCCAATGTCGGCCTGCCACTGATCAAGGAAGTTGCGAACAACGTCGCGGGTCATAAGGGCGTGGTTCTCAATCGTACGCACGCCAGGAGCCTGGGCATCGCGGATGGCGAACAGGTTGTCGTCGAGTCCGTGACGGGCAGAACCGAGGGGCCGGCCGTGCTGCGCGAAGGGATTCGACCTGATACGGTCCTGATGATCGGTCAATTCGACCACTGGAAAACGCCGGTGGCGAAAGACTTCAACATGCCGAGCCTGAATTCCGTCTCGGACATCTCGTTGAAACTGACAGACTCGACCGGGTCGGGCTCCGACATTGTGCGCGTTAAGGTCTACAAGGCTTCCGAGAGGCATCTCCAGGAACCGCTGGCCGTCGAAGCTGTGCGCCCCTATGACGGCGACATCGCGAACGCCAGCCTGGCACAGCAGGAAGCGGAGTGAACACCTTGTCCGATCACAATAGCGACGAGGCGTCCGGCGCGGAGCGTGCACGGTGTCACGACCCCAACCACACGCCGCGCTGGGGCATGGTGGTCGATGTCAATCGTTGTGTCGGCTGTCAGACGTGTACAATCGCCTGCAAACACTGGAACAACACGCTGCCGGATGTGCAATGGCGCAGCGTGATTGATATCGAAGAAGGCGTGTTTCCGGACGTCCAGCGTCAGTTCTTGGTCGTCGGTTGTCAGCATTGTGCCGAGCCGCCCTGCGTTCCGGTTTGTCCGACCGGGGCGACGCGTCAGCGTGACGACGGCCTGGTTACGATGGACTACGACGTGTGCATTGGTTGTGGCTATTGCGCCGTCGCCTGCCCCTACCAGGCGCGTACCATCGCCCACGAGATTGAAGGCTACTATACCGACGAGATCACCCGGCAGGAGGCGCGCGTTTTCGATCCGGCCCGCGTCGGTGTCGCGCAGAAATGTACGTTCTGTGTTGACCGCATCGATAGCGGTCTGGCGCGCGGGGAGACGCCTGGCGTCGATCCGGACGCGACGCCGGCCTGCGCCGCGGCGTGCATCGCCCAGGCCATTCGGTTCGGGGATTTCAAGGATCCCGCTAGCGAGGTCTCCGGGTTGGTACGCGACAATGCGAACTTCCAGATGCACGAGCAGTTGGGTACGGACCCGCAGATAAAGTACCTCTATACAACTCCGGCGGTTCCAGGGCGTGACGGCGAACACGATGCCGAAGACGACGAGCGCCTGGTCGACCCGCAGAACCCACTCACGGGCAGGTTGCAGACTTTCTGGGACTGGCGGGCGGCCATGAACTGGATCTTTGGTGGCATCAGTTCCGGCGCTTTGGTGTGGTTCTGGCTGCTGTCACTGACGGGATGGCTGGCGGCACCTTTGCACAGCTGGCTCAATGCAGCGGGTGGCCTCCTGATGGCCGTCGGTCTGTTCTTCGTTTTCTTGAAGCTCGGCCGCAAGGAGCGCTTCTGGCGGGCCGTCGCGCGGCCGCAAACGTCATGGATGACGAGAGAACTCTTCGCCGTCGTGGTTTTCGCTGCAGCGGTGGCGATCGGATTGCTGTGGCATCACCCCATCATCTTTGCCGTTGTCGGTCTCAGCGCTTTGGCGTTCCTCATTTGCCAGGCCATGATCCTGTGGCGTGCGCGCGGAATTCCTGCGTGGCGTCACCGCGTCATGCCGGCCATGGTTGTCGCGAGTGGGCTCCTCGAGGGTGCTGGGTTTTGTGCATTGGCGCTCATGGTCACGAATTCGCTCGGTTTGGTTCAAGCGAGCCCGCAGTCACCCGCGTCTGTTCTGGAGCCCACGCTCGGCCTCGTCGCGCTGGCTGGTGTCGTCGCCGCTGCAGTCATGATCGTGCTCTGGCGAACCTATATTACCAGTGCCGGCAGCGAAGGTGTTGGACCTTTGTCGCGGCAGGTGCTGCGCACGATTGATCGCATCCTTGTGCCGGTTGGCCAGGTTGCACCGTTTGTCCTGTTTGCGATCGCCTACTTGTGGAGCGGCAGCGCCATTGCCAATCTCGCCATTGTCGTTGCCGGCATGCTGGCCATCGCTGGCGGCGCCTATTGGAAGTTCATGATCATCACGCGTGCCGGCCATCATCAGGGGTTTGCAATGGCCAAACAACCGCGGCGCGGTTCCGGTACTCGTGCCGCACCGGCGCGGATGCAGGGCACGACCATTCGCCCGTCGTATTCGTGAAGTCGCGCAGCGGACAATGGTTATCACGATGGCTCTAGTCCGAGATTGTGTCCGCTACAACGAGTCGAAATCCCGCATCGTATTCATCGAGGCTCAGGAGGTCGGCGTAACGGCGCTGCCATTCACCGGTTTCAAGGTCCCGTTTCAAATCAGCCAATCCAGCGTCGACATTGTTGATTGCCCAGAACGATGAACTGCCGGATCGAATGTAGGCATCGAGATAGGCCGCAGGCCGGCGCCAGTAGGCATAGAGGAACCCGTCGCTGCAATCGTGCGGAACAAGAACCGGTGTGATCTGCACGGGGCCCAACCATCGTTCGTAATCGGACATTCTCGGCATCTGCGCCTCGTCCAGCGCTGCGAGCTCTGGAAGATAGTCGGTCAGCCACGGCCGGTGCGTTGGGTCGAACGTGAGCATGACGATCCGACCACGCGTCACGCGACGCATCTCGTGCAGGCCGGCCTCCTGGTCTGGCCAGTGATGAATTGTCAGGATCGCCATCGACGCATCGAAGCTCATGTCATCGAAGGGCAGATCGTCGGCGCTGGCTTGAACCGCCTTGGCCGCCTGCGGGCCGCGCTTGCGGATCATTTCGGCCGAGGGCTCGACGGCGATCACGGATCGCTCAGTCGGTTCATAGGAACCTGTGCCGGCGCCAACATTCAAAACCGTTCGCGCTGACCCGAGTGCTTGATCGATGATCCTCGCTATGCGTCGATCCGGCTTGCGAAGCTCAGCGTAGTTGATGCCGATGCTGTCATATTTCGCGATCATTGCGCTTTGCTCCTGTGGAGCCGCGACCTCTGCAAACCGCATTGGCGCGGAAGGACCGACCTCCGCCTTGATAGGCCGGCCAGCTAGAGACATTCAAGACCGCTTCTGCAGGTCACTTGCGTTCTCAAGCCCACCCGGCTTGCCAATTCAGTGGGTTCGCAGGTCTCGAAGACAGGCAATCGAGAGGTCTGAGCGCCATCTCACGCGTCGCGAATAACCGATAGCTGGCGCAGGGCAACATGTCACGAGTTGGCCGATAGCCGTGGCCGCGCTGGAAGAGCGCCTAGTGCTACCCATTTCGAATATTGAACAGTGTTTTGATTTACCAGAAGAAACCGGTCATCTCATTCGTTTGTCAAGAGAAACAAAAGGAATTGGCATCTTTCGAATTCACGAAAATTTTTACGAAAAGATTAATGAGACTTTAACCATGGAGAAGAATTCGATGGGATCTTAACGCGGAAAAAACCACGCGGGTAGATACTGAAATCGCAACTATGAGTTGTTTTGGGGGATAGCCGCATGCGTTTCATGCTCGTAGCCGTTACGACAGTGTTCTTGACTTGCCCTGCTCTGGCCGGACCGGAATGTACCGACCAGCCGCGCAGCAAATGGCTTAGTGTCGAGGAAATGGTCGCTCGGATAAACGCGTCCCAGTACTCAATCGACGTTTTCAAGGTCACGTCGAGAGGTTGCTACGAAATCTACGGCCGCAACAAAGATGGCCGACGCGTTGAGATCTATTATCACCCGATAACAGGAGAACAGGTTCGAAGCCGGGCGCGCTAGGGCGTTCCGATTCGTTGAGGGGGCACTGACTGGGTACGGGTATGTGATGTATTCTTCCATTCACATTCGATCGCTGAGTATGGCACTGGTTCTGGTGTTAATTGGCGTTCTATCGATTTCACTTGCAGTGGGGTTGTTGCGGACAGCACAGACTTCGGTTGTGCACAGTCGCAAACATGACAACCTCCTCCAAATCGGTTTCGATGTGCGTGCCAAAGTGGAAAAGCATATCCTCTATTTTGCCGCATCCGCGCTCGACCTGAGCGATTCAGAGCGCCGCACGATGCGAGCCAAGGCGGACGACCATCTCAACCAATTTCGCACGGCAATCACGAAGCTGCTGAAATCCACTGACCATCAGATCCTGCCGGAGGAACGGGAGGGACTTCGCAAGGGTCTGTCAGAAATCTTCCACAATTGGGGTGAGGTCAGTGGGCAAAGTGACAGCGGCATGTCAGATACTGAGAGATCTTTTCACTTTCTCAGCCTGATTGACCAATTTGAGATCCTAAACGGTGTCCTGCTGGGCATCCACAAACGGGTCTCCACCGAGCAGGCTGAAAACCACACGGAGGTGTTTTCGAATATCGAAATCGCCATTCTGACGATTGTCGGTTTGATGATCTGTGGCACCTGTCTGACAAGCATTGGCATAGGTGGGTCGAACTACCTCCTGGACAAGTCTCGGGCACAGGCCGCCCAACTTCGTGAAAGCAACGACCAGCTCAGGCGGCGTGAAGAGGCCTTGCACCTGCAGGCGGACCGCTTCAGTTCAGCTGTCGAGCACCTGGCCCAGGGTCTTTGCATGATCAACAAGGACCATCGTCTGATTACGTGGAACCGCAAGTTCGCGGACATGTACGGAATCCCCGAGAAACTGCTCCAGCAGGGGCTGCCCTTCCTACCGGTTCTGGAGCATCGTATCAGTTCCGGCACGGCTCCTGAGAATTGCCCTGAGTTCGTCAGTCGCGGACTTGGCGCCTATGCCGCCTCGGCAGGGGAAAACGAGATCCACGAGCTTCCGGATGGACGGCATATCTCGGTCAGCTATGAGCCGACACCCGAAGGAGGGTTGCTTTCAACCCACGAGGACATCACGAATCGGCGGCGAAGCGAGCGGGAGATCATCCATCTCGCGCATCACGATGGATTGACCAATCTTCTCAACCGCAGGTCATTCGTCGAGTCCTTTGGCAATGAAATCGACAACCTCAAGGCCAACGGCGCGTTGACGTTGTTCACTGTCGATCTTGATGGATTCAAACTCGCCAACGACAAGTTCGGACATGCCGCCGGTGATTGGGTTTTGTGCGAGGTCTCTGCCCGCTTGAAGGCTTGTACCCGCAGTCAGGACCTGGTCGCCCGGGTTGGCGGTGACGAGTTTGCTGTTGTCATCAAGGACGAAGTCGAGGAACGCACGGCAGAGGATTTTGCGTCCCGTATTCTGGCCGAATTATCCAAACCGTACGACTTTGAAGGTCAACCGGTGGAGATCGGAGCGTCGGTCGGTGTTGCGATGGCGCCCCGCGATGCCCGCGAAGTCGGCGCGCTTTTGAAGATGGCGGACATCGCGCTTTACGAAGCGAAGAACGACCGCGGCAATCAGTTCAGATTGTTCTCCAAGGAGATGCGTGAAAAGATCTTCGATCGTCGTCGACTGGAAGAGTCGTTCGTGCATGCGATGGAGCAGGACCAGCTTGCCCTCTACTATCAGCCGTTGATATGCGCCCAATCGAACCTGGTCACGGGTATGGAGGCCCTTCTGCGTTGGCACCATCCCGAACGCGGCATCATTCCACCCACCATTTTTATTCCGATCGCAGAAGACCTTGGAATGATGGGCAAGGTTGGCAACTGGGTGCTTGAGCAGGCCTGTCAGGACGCGATGAAATGGCCGTCTCCGGTGCGTGTCGCCGTCAACGTTTCAGCTGCTCAGTTTCACACCCGGACGCTGGATCTCGACGTTTCGCTGGCGCTCGGAAAATCCGGCCTTTCTGGCGAACGCTTGGAGCTTGAAATAACTGAATCGGTGCTCCTTGACGACGATGACAGGGTGCTGCGAGCGATTGACAATGTCCAGGACATGGGTGTTTCGGTCGCGATCGACGACTTCGGCACAGGGTTTTCAAGTCTCAGCTATCTGCACAAGTATCCACTGGACAAGATCAAGATCGACCGGTCGTTCGTCGTCAATCTACCAAAATCGAACCATTCGCTGTCGATTGTACGAACCATCGTGAGCCTTGCCAGAAGCATGGGTATGTCGACGACCGCGGAGGGCATTGAGACGCGGGAGCAACACAGTTTACTGAGGCAAGAGGGCTGCGAGCAGCTGCAAGGCTATCTTTTCAGCAAACCGGTTCCGGCGTGCGAAGCCGTTCAGCTCATCAGCACCTTGAATTCCGCGCGAAACGCGGCTTAGCTACGTGCCGCCGACCCGGTCTTCATCGGGCTATGACAAACCAAGGTGTGCTATGCCGTCGGAGGCTTCGGACAACCGTCGGAGTCGCTCGGGCCATGATCTCGATCCCGACAAGGATCAGCGGGTCTGGGACTTTGCGACGTCTGAGCTGACGCCTCGCTGCCAATTACTGCTGCAACGGCAGCCGCCGTGACGCCGAGGGAGCGCAAAAGCGTACGTCGGGTGACATTCCTGTGAGAGGAGATGTCTGCATCTCTCAGCGGTTGGCGTTTCATCCAGTAGTCCTCACGAGAGTTTTTGAACACCGCGTGCAGCGGTGATCAAATATGGTGGCCGCGGGGAAATCATATCCATCTGTCGGCTCGTCTGCAATGCTTCGGGCAGACAGGTGATCACGAACTTGCCTGACGCTCAAGCAGTCCTTCCTTGAGTAGGCGTCCGATCAGCACCAGCTTCTCCTCGTCATCCAAGAACGGTAGTTCGCGTACCACGAAAGGGCCGTGCTCAAGGGCGAAGACAACGGCATCACGTGCACTCGCAGGGAATCTCATTTCACTGGCTCCAAATAGGACAACGAGCCTGTCGCCCGTCTCGCGCATGAGGTAGATGAGGTCAGGCCGGGGCATAACCTTGCACTCGAGCGAGAGCAATGCTTCGCACTCCAGCAAACACCCCTCGTACGTGGGGCGGCGCGACGTGACGAAATCTTCAGCCATTCGCTGGAGGGTGGGCGTAGGGTGAGCTTCGCGGGCGATAGCTCCCAAGAGTGTCGCCAAGGTGGCTGTGGCCTCGCCAAGGTCATATCCCGGGTCCGCGAAGCCAACCGGCAGGTTGGCGCGGAGAGCCGGCGACGCAAGACACGCCTCCGACACCGCCTCGAGAACGGCGTCAGCCCAGGTTTTGCCGATCAGCCCCAGAGTGATGTGAAGCGATGTCTCGTCCGTTGAACGGGCCGAATGAAAGAGCCCGCGCGGGCAATAGAAGAGATCGCCGGCGTGCAGCGTGAATTCGCGCGTTGGTGGGCCCGCGCTGTGCACCTCGGGATCAAACGCCTGTCCGCGAAGCGGCAAGACGATCGCCGTGTCATAGAGCGTCCATTGCTTCGATCCTGAAACCTGAAGCACGAACACGTCATGGCTATCAAAGTGTGTTTTGAAACCCTGCGCATTTGGCGGTGACAGATAGATGTTCGTTTGAAAATGGCTGCTGAATGTTTTCTCCATGGCACGACAGAGCCGGGCGAGCGGTGCGACGCGTTCATGGAGTTGTGAGAGCGAAATTGTGGCGCCGGTTGCAAACAGCTGATAGGCGCGCGGCAAGTCAATGCGTCCGGGCGGTGTCGAGTGAGGAAACGAGTAGTCTTCCGGTGAGAGGTCGCGTGCCGAGTCGACAAGAAAAACGTCGGGCCGGCAGGGCGTAGTCGTCGACAGATAGTGGTCGACAACGTCGACGCTCAACAGGGATGACCACTTCGACGATTGTTGCCGCTCGATGAGCAACGGTTCTTTCTCGTAGTACTCCTCGAAGAACGTCGATGGTTCGATCGGGTCAATCAGCCACTCGAACGAGAAAGTCATGTCGTCACCTAGCGGTTTGTATCCTCAGTTGTCCAATCGCCGGCGAGTTAGCCGAAGAACGCATGATCGGGTGCACGCCACCGTTTGTAGTCATCCGTTCAGGCGATTGCGAGCGATCATCCACACAGGGACGGGCGTGGCTAGGCCGTCAATCTCCTGGTCCGGCAAATGCATCAGTTCATCGAGGAGATCTGCATTCTCCCGGGTTTGCCTGCGGGCACGATCAACGAAGGCGTCGCTTGCGACCAGCGCGGCGTCGAGTCGTCGCGTCATGGCTTCAAGTCTGCTGGCCACATTCACAGTATTGCCGATGGTAGCAAACTCGAGCCGCTTCACGCCGATATCGCCGAGAATCACCGGGCCGAAATGCAATCCGAAACTGGCCTGTACCAGTTCCTGCCCGCTCTTGCTGCGCGCCTCATTCCAGGCGTCGATTGATGCCATCATGGCGCGTGCGCATGATAGCGCCCTGGGTGCATCAATCGGGGTTGTTTCGGGTGTGCCGAACGTCACCATGAGGCCATCGCCGAGATATTTGTCCAGAGTTCCGCCGTATCGGAATACCTCGTACTCCATGCGGGCATGAAACTCGCGGAGTGTCGCGATAACCTCATCTGGTGGATGCAAGGCGGCAAATTTCGTGAACCCGACGATATCGACGAACAACACGGCCACGTCTTGGCTGCGCACCCGGCGCAAAGGCTCATCGTTGCTGGAAAGTTCGTCTACCATGTTCGGTGAGAAATAGCGGGCGAGATTGGTTCGCTGCCGTTCAAGCAATGCGTGGTCAAGCAACAGGGCCTGTGAGCGATAGACGCCGAGTGCCAGCATCACCGAAACGAGAAGAAAAACAACCAGCTCTTGCAGCCTGATATCAAGCCGGACATTATTCGGGTCGAATATGCGGGCCAGCATTTCGTCGTCGCCAAACGCAGCGGCTGCCGCGGCGGTAAGCGCGGGATCACCGTTTGAAAAGATACTTATTATGATGACGCCGAGTAACCACAGGCCAGCGACGCCCAAGCCCATCGCTATTATCGTCCGCCAAGAATACATCAGCGTTGCCCCGGCTAGCAGGACGAAGTAGTAGATGAAATTGTCGAACCGATAGCGCATCGCTACAGGCCAATCCGTGTCGTTCAGAGGATTGGGCACCAGCACCGCAATCGTCAGAAGCCCGACATCGCAAAGCAACAACAAGAGCTCCAACCACAGCGATCCGGTCTTGTTCAACTTCTCATGCGCCCAACCAACGGCAACAAAGAGGACCAGCAGAAACTCATAGTATAGGACCGGCCATGTTGGATTGATGCACGGCAACAAGATCGCAATGACGGATGCAGCCAGCAGGCGCGCCATGAGAGCAAGCTTCAAACTGTCTTGCTTGTGCTTGACTATGGCGGCGCGTGCCCAGTGATTGGAGTCGTCCATGGGTGCTTCGGTTTGCGAAGCTTTGTTGAGTTTGTCGAGAACTTGCGCCAGGGTCTCCGTCCATCCCATTCCAGCATCGCCTTTCAAGCATCGTGCAGACGATATGACGTCCGTCCAGACCGGATGGCACTCGCCGCGTGATTTTTACCGCTGGGGATAGATTAAGCCGGTTGATCGATGACGTCGTGGAGAAAAAAATATGGATGCAAAAGTCCCCGGACTCGGGCCACAAAGCGCCATCAGGCTCTAAGCCTCGTCTACTTCATCGCACGTCGGTGGCGCATTGCGAACAACAGCTGCGTTGTTGTGATTTTCAATGCGGTTTCCAAAGAGCGTCGCAACCGTCCTCAGGACCGTCAGCTGTTGCAGTCGATTGTCGCCGTGATACTGCGGGAAGTGTCGTCGTGTTTACGGATGCCTTGGATTACATGCATCAGACTTGCTCAAAATATGGACCAATGCGGGACAATTCGGGAGGACCCGCATTGGTAATTCTAGTACGACGATGACCATGTGGGTCTGATGCCCCGCTGGCCTATGCAGCCACAGACGCGCTGTCAGGCTTGTGCAGGCTGACCACGACCAACACCGCCGCGCCGTTCAGCCAATAGAACCAGGCATCAATCCCCTCGAAGCCCAGCACTAGCGGACTTGCCAGGAACGTCAAGCCGACGAGCAGATCTACGGCAACGTGCATTGGATAGGGGATCACACGCCAAACGCCCAGTTCGTGATCTGTCAGCAGTGTCAGGACGAAGGCGGCGACGCCGGTTGCGACAGCGAGCCAAAGTGCAAGCGGATGGGAGCTGCCCAGCGACAGCAAAAACGGCAAGGCAATCAGGCCAAGGGCGACCGGATAGTCGAGATAGGCGTGTATGGTCCGAGTAACAAATCGGGGAAACATAACCAAGTACTCCTGTTGCATGCGGGATAGAGGGGGCCCACGCCGACGCAGGGCGTGGACCCAAGAATCATGACTATTTGATTTCGGATGGCAGTTTGCTTGCGATCCTCGGCCAGACAACGTCGGCCTTCTTGATCGCCCCGCTGACGTCTTTGTTGAACGCCGTCTGGATGTCCCGGTTGAGGTTCAGGTACAGCCGGCCACCGACGAGCTTCCAGAGCTGGGGATCGCCGTCGAACTTTGCGTTCACGGAAACTCCGTAGGCGCAGAAGCCGCCATAGGCAGGTACGTATTTTGACGGGTTCGCCTTGAAAGCCTGCAAGTTGGCTTTCGAGGAGAATCGATAGGTCGCGGCGCCGAATTTTGCCGCGAATTTTGCCGAGCCCTGGGTCGGTTTGCCCACCGTGTGATAGGCAACGACATCGAAGCCTCGCACGGCCAGGCCGGGTGCGGGCTTGCCATCGACCAGTACGCCACCCAACGTCGTGTTGACTTCGGGTCCGGCAAATGAGGGCGATGCAATGGTCATGAGGCTGGCCAAGACGGCGCCGGTTGTCAGCAATTGTTTCATTGGTTGAACTCCATCAAAGTCTCGTTACGGATGCAGCCCGATTAGAGAAGATCCGGCCCGTCGCCGGGGGGTCCTCAAGAAAACTGCGAATGTGCTGCTTCGGCCCGCATTCGACACATCTCACCCGTTCAAACAGAACGGTGTTCTGTCTGTCTGATGTCCTGTGACGATCTCTTGAGAATGCTGTTTAGTGCTTCAAGGTTGTTATGGTCTCCGCCATGCGTGCTAACTGAGCGTATGTATGAGCCCACAATTACGGTGGGTCTATGCGCGATAGTCCTGCAATATTGATCGATCGTCCGGCGCGCTTGGCTTTTGAGGATGAAGGATGTCATCGTTCCACGTGACGGTTTCAGCGGAGGAATGGTGATGGCACACGATGCCCTTAGTCAGATCTTGGATGTACTCAGGCTGCGCAGCGCTGTGTATTTCCATACGCACTTCAATCCGCCGTGGGGCGTCCGTGTGCCGTCATTTGGCAACGTTGCCCGCTTTCACATGGCGATGCGCGGCGATTGCTGGATACGTGTGGAGGGCGTCGAGAGTCCGCTCCACATGTCAACCGGAGACCTGATCGTCATTCCCCACGGCACGTCGCACGTCATCAGCGACACCAGGGACGGTGAGGCGATCGAAGTTGACGACGTGATCGACCAGTCGGGCTATACGGGCGCCGGGGCCTTGACGTTTGGCGGCAGCGACGATGGTCAAACCTGCAAGCTCTTTTGCGGGCACTTTGAGTTCGATGACAAGACGTTGCACCCGGTGCTATCAGCACTGCCAAACTACATCCATGTTCCGAACACACAGACGATGAACGCCTATTGGCTTGAATCAATCATGCGTTTCGTGTCAGCAGAGGTTTTCGCAGACCGAGCCGGATCGGACGCCATCGTGCAGAGGCTGACTGAGATCATCTTCATTCAGGTCATCCGGTCATTCGTTGACAACATTGGTGACGCGGCCGGGTGCCTTGCCGGTGTCATCAACCCCCAACTCAGCAAGTGCCTCTCAAAGGTTCATATTGAACCCGAAAAACCCTGGACCGTTGAGGCAATGGCGGCAGAGGCGGGAATGTCCCGTTCCATCTTCGCCGATCGCTTCACGTCGCTGATGGGCATGCCACCGCTGACTTACGTCACACAGTGGCGCATGCAGCTTGCGCGCCGCCTACTCCTGGACACGGAGCATCGACTGATCGAAATTGCCGAAAGAGTGGGTTATGCGTCGGAGGCTGCGTTCAATCGCGCGTTCAAGCGTCACTTCGATGTCACGCCAGGAGAACTGCGCCGGGAAACAAGCTGACCTGAGGTGGTGGTGACGGCCGACGTACTGCTCCGCGGCGAAATTCGGGGGATTGGCAGGCGACAGTCCCTATTACGATGCTATGGTGCTTGGTCATCATCGGGTCAGCAACTGTGATAGCTAGATCTAGTCATGCCAGAAGCGAGTCCGCGCAGATTAGCTGCAATCATTTGTGCCGACGTCGTCGGCTATTCTCGGCTAATGGGCGAGGACTCCGAACGCACGCTCGCTGCACTAAGAGAACTGCGAAACAAAACGCTGTCGTCCGCTGTTGAGGAATATCGCGGTCTGGTCGTGAAAAGCATGGGAGATGGTTGGCTGATCGAGTTCAAGTCCGTGGTCGATGCCGTGAGGTGTGCCACGCGCCTTCAAGATGACCTGCATGGCAACCCGACGATCAAGCTGCGCATCGGCCTGCACGTGGGCGATATCACGACCGAGGACGAGGATATCTTCGGGGATGGCGTCAACATTGCATCACGACTGCAAGATATTGCCGACCCGGGCGGCATCGTTATTTCAGATCTGGCATGGCGAAGCATCGACAGGAAGCTCGCGGCGTCTTTCGATGACCTGGGATTGCAACGCCTCAAGAATATCGCGGAACCGGTGGGCGCCTACGGCCGGGGAACAGGGTCGGGCTCAAGCGAGTTCGTTTCAGCGCCGTCGTCGGACCAGTTCGCGATTGCGGTCCTCCCGTTCAACAATCTCTCGAACGAGCCCGAGCAAGAATACTTCGCTGATGGAATCACCGAGGATATTACCGCGGGCTTATCCAAAATACCGGAGATGTTGGTCATCGCCCGCAACTCGTCCTTCGCCTACAAAGGTAAGGCCACCAAGGTTCAGGATGTATGCCGGGATCTCGGCGTTCGATACGTGCTCGAGGGAAGCGTCCGCAAGTCGGGCGAGCGTGTTCGAATTGGCTCACAACTCATCGATGGCGCGTCGGGCGGACAACTCTGGGCCGAACGCTATGACAGAGACATGGAGGACATTTTCGCGGTCCAAGACGACGTTACGGACAAGATCGTCCGCGCGCTCGAAGTGAAGCTGCTCGGCGGTTTGGCAGTACGCGGCCCTCAAGGACCGACGCAAGTCAGCGAAGCATATGACTATGTACTGCGGGCGCGTGAGCAGTATCGCTTCTTTTCGCAATCGAACAATGCGTCCGCTCGGGCGCTTTATGAACACGCCATTGTTCTCGACCCACAGTATGCAGAACCATTTGCCGGTCTTGCCGAGACGTATGTCCAGGACTGGCTCATGGGGTTGGAGCCAGACCTCGATCGTGCCTTCGAGGCGGCGCGGGATGCGATGTCTCGCAACCCGAAGTTGGCGCTGGTACAGGAGGCGCTGAGCACGGTCCATCTCTTCAAAAGAGAACACGCGGAAGCCGTCGATACGGCACGCAATTGGATTGCGCTTGAGCCCGGCAATGCCGAAGCATATGCGGCCCTGGCAGGCGCCCTGCATTTTTCCGGCGCAAACCACGAAGTGATCATCCTGATCGAGCGAGCGATGCGGCTCAATCCACATTATCCGTTCTATTATCCACACTACGTCGGCATGGCGAATCTCATGATGCGGCAGTTCGAGAGTGCTTTGGTAATGCTCAAGCGTGCAGTTGTTCGCAGCCCTCAAGCACTTTGGCCACATGTCTATATGGCAGCTTGCAACGGTCACTTGGCGAACAGCGTTGAGGCGACAAAGCAAATCAATGAGGTTCGGCGGATTGCACCGGATTTTTCGAATTCATTGCTGAGACGCCTGCTGCCGTACAAGCACGGCAGCGATGCGGCTGTGCTTGTCGACGGCTTACGACTCGCGGGGCTGTCGGAATGACGACTTCCGGTCCTGATTTTCGCGCCATGTGCTGTGCTGCCCAAGGCCGTGTCGGGTGGGCTGCCATGTGCCTTGCCTTAACGCCAGACGCTGATCAGGGTTGAATCGTAGCGAACAGTCACGCAGCGCGTACGCGACAAATTCTTTGAATTGAAATGGAAATTTCAGCCATCCGCGATTTCGTCCATTGACGCTTGTCCGACGCCGACCGACGGCGCATGTCGAGAGCCTCAACGGCAGCGCACCGGCGTCCGACTAACCTGAGCATGGGCCGACATCGCTGCGCAGCGAACATTGATGTCAGAAAGAAATGGACCAACTACCGCTATACCCTCAGCAGCGGGCTTGCAACACATCGCCCCACTCGAAGCTAGGCTTTCATTGCTGCGGTTCTTGGCCGAGCAGCTTGATTTTCCTTTCCCGTACTGCGCCCGAACAGTCAGCGCGCAATCACGTGTCTTGGTCATGACAAGCTGAACGAAGCGACCTGAAGGCGTTACCGGGCGGTCTATTCGTGCCGCCATCCGTCACAGCTGTCTGTACGACGACATGTGAAGGACTGGTCGAGGCAGGTTCAACACGCCTCGCTTTTGCATGCTCCGCGCGATGAATGCTCACTTGGCGCGCGCCAAGTGAGCGCGTCGCCCAGCGTTGCCAACCACCGTTCATCATTTGACCTTGACAGCAATTCTCAATGCACACAAAATAGAACGATGTTTCGATAGTCGAAACACTTGCAGCAAGCGAGGTTGATCATCATGAAGAAGCGCATGGCCGGGCGAGCCAGATTTGTCGCCCTTTTGGCACTTGCAGGTTTAACGAGCGTGGGTGTGGCCACCTCGTTTGCTGCGGATAAGGGTTCTGTGGTCTTTGCGTCATGGGGAGGGTCGTTCCAGGACGCGTTGCGCAGCTCCATGCTCGCGCCCGCAGCAAAATCTCTCGGACTTAAAGTGAAGGAAGACACCACCAACGGTATTCAGGATGTGCGCGTCCAGATTACCGCGGGCAAGGTCACTTGGGATGTGACCGAGCAGGAGCTGCCGACCTGCGAGACGCTGAAGCGTGAAGGTAAGCTTGAAGCGCTGGACTATGGCGCCATCAAAATAGCGGGTATTCCGAAATCTCTCATCAATAGCCACTACATTGGTTTCATCAATTTCACGAAAGTCATCGCCTATAGAAAGGACAAGTTCGGTGACAACGGGCCGAAGACCTGGGCGGATTTCTGGGACGTGAAAAAGTTCCCCGGCAAGCGGGGAATGCACGGTAAGGTCAATTACAACCTGGAGGCGGCTTTGATGGCCGACGGCGTCGCGCCGGGCGATGTCTACAAAGTCCTGGGCACGAAAGATGGCAGGGAACGAGCCTGGAAAAAACTTGAGCAGATCGTACCGCACGTGACGGTCTGGTACCGCGGCGGCTCGCAGTCGGCCCAACTTCTGCGCGACGGCGAAGTCGACATGATCCACATGGGACACAACCGTGTCGAAAGCGTCAAGAAATCCGGAAAGGATGTGTCGTATACCTTTGACGGCGGAACAATGGACATCGATTGCCTTCTGGTTCCGAAAGGCGCGCCGAACAAGGCGAATGCAATGAAGCTGATCAATGCGATGCTGACGCCGAAAGCGCAGGCGACTCTGGCAAAGACGATGCCGTTGGGTCCGGTGAACACCAAGGCTTTCAAGGCCGGCGTTCTGTCGATCGATGAAGCTGTTAATGTCAACACGCACCCCAACAACTATTCAAAGCAGCTTCTGGTTGACCCCAACTTCTACATCGGTCGACTTGGCAAGCTGACGGAGCGCTTCGACACCCTCATTCAGCAATAACCCATACCGCCCTTTCGACATCCGCGTGCGGCTTGCAGATCACATCGAATTTGCGGCCGCATCTCGACCGCTGGGAGCGAACAATGACAGTCGGCACGGGTGACGGCGAGCAACAATCGCTTCCAATCAGCATCGCCAACGTGACCAAGTCCTACGGATCGGTTCACGCGTTGGACGATGTCAGTCTCGATATCAAGGCGGGTGAATTCATTACTCTTCTCGGCCCGTCAGGTTCGGGAAAGACAACCTTGCTGATGGCTTTGGCCGGCTTCTCGCGGCCTGACAAAGGC
>JBPCVZ010000049.1:0-19007 GCA_051010015.1 Hyphomicrobiaceae bacterium | reverse complement strand
CATTGCACGCCAGAACAGCGCCGACCTTGAGATCTTCTTCTATCTGAAGAAGCATCACGCATCGCTCGAACAGCGCGTCGATGCCGACATGTTTGCACTTGGCTGCACGCCGATGATCAATCTCTTCCGCCAGATCGCAGAGCCGATCCAGATCACGCATCGGCAAAGTGAGTATCGCGTCGTGCCAGACGTGCGCCGAACCAACAGCATAAAAGTACACTCGATCGATCGGGTGACGGCGATGTCGCGGGATGGTGATGAAAAGACATTGCATCCCTTCTATTCGGTCAAGCATGCTGGCGGTTCTGAGGAGAGTGCATCCTTTTGGCAAGCCGTGCGCACGTCTTCAGTGGGCGGAAGCGATGGGACTGACTTTACCATCCGGCTGGTCGACCTCGGTTTTGACCCCAGAGCGCCTTCGGGTTGGACCTTGAACCTGGAGACGACCTGCTTCAATCATGACCTGCCAAGCCGCCTGCCATTCGGTGGCGGCGAGCCACGTCTCTATCTCGATGACGGCGGCGCGCTGGAGGCGATCACCTGCCGCACCGCGCCGACGCCAATGCACGTGCCCAGGGTCAAAAGAGGCGCCTATTGGCGCCTGGTTTCTCATCTCAATCTCAATCATCTGAGCTTGACGGACGAGAACGGGACTGACGTCCTCCACGAGATCCTCCGGCTTTACGACTTCAAAGCTACGCCCGAGTCCGAGGCGATGATCAACGGCTTCCGGCTGACGGGCACCAGGCCGGTTGTGCGACGGCTGCCGGTTGGCGAGATGTCAGCCATATGTCGCGGGACCGAGATTGAGATTGAGTTCGATCCCGGCCGGTATGCCGGGAGCAGTGCCTATTTGCTGGCATTGGTCCTGGAACGGTTTCTCGGCCTCTACTGCAACATCAACTCGTTCACGCAACTCGTCGCGCGCTTGACGGGCAAGGAAGGAATTTGGCGGCAATGGCCACCGAGAGCTGGCGACAAGGCACTTCTGTAGAGGCCGAACTGCGTGAGCGACCAGGCCGGTTCGATTTCTTCCAGGCCGTCCGGCTGCTCGAGCGCCTCGATCAACTACAGCACGCCGACGCAACACCACGTGCGCACCGCCCGGTCGGCCATGACAGCCTCCCGGAAGGCGAGTTCGTGACGTTTTCCGCGACCCCGTCCCTGCGTTATCCGGCAACGCTCATTCGTGAGATCAAGTGGCTCGACAAAGACGGTCAGTTGAAGCCGGATATGGTCGTCACCTTCATGGGACTGACAGGGCCAAGCGGCGTGCTGCCCTATCACTATACGGAGCTTTTGATCCAGCGGCGGCGCCTGCGCGATCATGCGTTGCGTGCGTTTCTCGACCTGTTCAACCATCGGATTATTTCGTTCTTCTACCGGGCATGGGAGAAATATCGTTTCCCGTTCACCTGGGAAGGCAGCCAGCGGCGGCCCGATTTCGAGGACGACTTCACCGAAACCGTTTTTGCATTGACCGGACTCGGAATGGCGGGCCTGCGCCAACGCACCGCAGTGGCCGACGAAACGGTACTTAGTCATGCCGGCTACTTCGCACGAACGGTGCATTCGGCGCACGCCCTTGAAGGGCTTCTTGAAAGCTATCTCGACCTGCCCGTCGCCGTGCAGCAGTTCGCGGGGCGATGGCTCCACCCTAAGGCGAATGATCAAACCCGATTGCCCGGCCCGGACTGTCCGAACGGACAGCACCAGCGCCTCGGCAAGGCAGCCATGCTCGGTACGGCCGTGTTCGATGCCCAGTCAAAATTCCGCATCAAGATTGGTCCCGCCCCGTATCGTCGTTTTCAGGCGCTATCGCCTGGCGGCGCCCAGCTGCAACAGCTTGTAGAGCTCACCCGACTGGCGGTCGGGCCGGGTATCGACTTCGATGTCCAGGTCGTCTTGCGGGGTGATGACGTTCCGCCGGCCCTGTTGACCGACGACAAAAGTCACGCGCTTCAACTCGGCCGAAACGTTTGGATTGGCACCTTCCCTGATGGGCGGATTGCCGACGATCCGATCCACGAAGAGGCAACGGCCCAGCGCCTCAGTCAATCTGACGATTAAGAACGGATGGACACGCTCGATCATGACCGAAATCAACCTCAAGGCCCTGATTTCCAGGCTCAACGAGACCTGCCGCCGGACGCTCGAAGCTGCCGCTGGCCTGACCTTGTCGCGGACCCACTACAACGTCGAGATCGAGCACTGGCTCTTGAAGCTGATCGAGGGCGATGACAACGACATCAGTCTCATTCTGCGCCATTTCGAGGTCGATCGGTCCCGGCTGGCAACAGATCTGACACGCATGCTCGATCGCTTGAAGACCGGTAATGCGCGTGCACCTTCGTTGTCACCGAACATCGTCGAGCTTGCCAAAAACGCTTGGTTGATCGGATCGATCGATCATCAGGCAAGCCTTGCCCGATCCGGCCATATCCTGCTTGCGCTGCTCGGCGATGACCATCTGTCAAGGCTTGCACAAAGCATGTCAAATCAGTTGATGCGGATTGATCAGAAACAACTCGAAACGCAGTTGCGCGACATCGTCGGCGACTCCAGTGAAGCATCGTTGGTCGAGGGCGGTCCCCCCGGTCACGATGGCACCGCCGCTGCAGCATCGCCGGGCAACTCCAAAACGCCAGCGCTGGATCGGTTCACGATCGACCTGACAGCGCGCGCGCGATCCGGCGAGATCGATCCAGTCCTCGGTCGTGATCATGAAATCCGTCAAGTTATCGACATTCTGACGCGCCGTCGGCAGAACAATCCGATCCTGACCGGGGAAGCCGGTGTCGGAAAGACGGCTGTGGTCGAAGGCTTCGCACTTCGCATCGCAGCGGGGGATGTGCCGCAGCCGCTGACCAGTCTGTCGCTGCGTGTGCTCGACCTGGGGCTGCTGCAAGCGGGCGCAGGGGTAAAGGGCGAGTTCGAGAATCGCCTGAAGGACGTGATCAACGACGTGAAATTCGCGGCAGAACCGATCATTCTTTTCGTTGACGAAGCACATACCCTGATAGGTGCCGGCGGACAGGCGGGACAGGGCGACGCCGCCAACCTTTTGAAACCCGAATTGGCCCGCGGCGAGCTGCGCGTGATCGCGGCAACCACCTGGGCCGAGTATAAGAAGTATTTCGAATCCGATGCCGCACTCGCAAGGCGATTCCAGGTCGTCAAGGTCGAAGAACCATCCGAGGCCGTCGCAACCGAGATGATGCGTGGCATAACCAATACCTTGGAAGCGCATCATCAGGTCCGCATTCTCGACGAGGCGGTGGCCGCATCGGTCAAACTCTCGCATCGCTATATTGTCGGGCGTCAACTGCCGGATAAATCGGTCAGCCTGCTCGATACCGCGAGCGCCCGTGTCGCATTGAGCCAGAACACGACCCCGCCGGCCGTCGAAGATGCGCGGCGCGAAGTCAGGCGGCTGAGCACCGAGATCGACATTGTCGAGCGGGAAAATGTCATTGGCGCGCATCACACTGAGCGATTGACCGACCTGCGCGCCGCCCTCGGCGAGGCGGAAGTCACCTGTGCGTCGCTGGAGGTGCGCTGGCAGAAGGAGCAGGCCCTCGTTCAGCAGATTCGCGAGGCGGAGGATCGGCTGCGCGGTGCCGTCGAAGCGGGCGACAACGCGGCAGCCAGCCATGTTGCCGGAGATGATGCGCAAGAAGCCCTTCGCCTTGAACTGGACCAGCTCAATGACGAACTCGGCAACGTGCGCAGCGACAAGCCACTCGTTCATGTCAGCGTCGATGAGCAGGCCATTGCCGAAGTTGTCGGCAACTGGACCGGCATCCCCGTCGGGCGCATGGTCACTGACGAGATCGACATGGTGCTCGATCTCCAGGCCCATCTTGAAAAGCGCGTCATTGGCCAGCCACACGCCATGGCTGCGGTCGCTGAAAGCATCTGCATTTCGCGCGCCAAGCTGACGGACCCCAACAAGCCGATCGGCGTCTTCCTGATGGCCGGGACGAGCGGTGTCGGTAAAACGGAAACCGCCCTGACACTGGCCGAGCTTCTCTATAGCGGCCGCCAGAGCCTGACCGTGATCAACATGTCCGAGTTCAAGGAGGAGCACAAAGTCGCCACGCTGATGGGCGCACCTCCGGGCTATGTCGGCTATGGCGAAGGCGGTGTGCTGACCGAGGCCGTCAGGCGCCGCCCTTACGGTGTTATTCTGCTCGATGAGATGGAAAAGGCGCATCCCGGCGTCCAGGATGTGTTCTATCAGGTCTTCGATCGCGGTGTGCTGCGCGACAGCCAGGGGCGGGATGTCGACTTCAAGAACACCGTCATCATCATGACTTCGAACGTAGGCACCGATACCATTGCCGACCTGTGCGCCGACCCGGCAGCCATTCCCGATGCCGAAGAGTTGGCCGAAGCACTCCGCCCCGACCTGCTGAGAGTTTTCAAACCGGCTTTTCTTGGGCGCCTGACCGTGCTGCCCTACTTCCCGCTCAACGACGACGTCATGCGACGCATCATCGAGCTGAAACTGGACTCCGTGCGTCGACGGATCTCGGAAAACTACAACGCAAGCTTCAGTTATGCACCGGAACTGATTGACGTGATCGCAGCACGTTGCACGGAGACGCAAAGCGGCGCACGCAACATAGACAGCATCCTCAATCATGCGCTCTTGCCGCACATGTCGAGCGAATTTCTAGCCTGCATGGCAGAGAACCGCCCGGTCAGCGCCGTGCATATCGACATCGACGAAGACGGCGATTTCGTGTGCCGGATCGAGTGACTGGTCGAACCCAACAGAGACGATGCCGGCCTGGAAAAAATGGAAACCGCTATGCCCAAAAACAAAAACTAACATCGAACATCAAAGATCAATCAGGAGAGACTCCAACAGCTCACACAGGAAGTGCCAGGGACAGATGGCAGCCCGACCAGCTTGGCCCTGCCCAGTTGTCTTGGATGGCTGGACGAAAAGCTCGGCAGAAAGGCCAAGGCATCGCGCCGTCTGCGAGCTGTTTTCGAAAACCTGAGCAATGCCGGGTATCTTGCAAGCCAGCACAGCCTAAATACGGAATTGGATCATTTGCGGGAACATTAAGACGGGTCGACAATGCGCTTTATGGAGCCGTGGGCGGGGCAACTGCTGGTTCTCGGCCCGCGCCCCCACCCAAACCCAAGGGACTTTGAAGGCATCCACAGGCGATCTGCGCGTTGTGTGATGGGTAAGGGCCCGTATGATGCCCACTCAGCGCGCTAGCGCAGCATCTCAGAGCTCGAATGATGCACGCGACTGCGTCTTGCCGAAACGCGCTGTCGAACGGCCGCCACACCGCGTCACGACGCTTGCCACGAGCCCTCCCTTGACCGGTTGTGATCAAGGCTGCTTCGGCGCTTCGGCAGGTACCTGACTTTGATATTTGTCGTACGCCTTGGTGATGCGCTGACCGTTCGTCGCATGGCGCTTCCTGAACGCACTGCGCGGCCACGGGTCGATCGTGTGAACCGCCTTGTTGCGGGCAATGGCATCGCCGGCGTTGAGGTTGATCGTATCGGCGTAGTCACTGTCCCGGCACCCGGAGGCGAGCACGGACAACACCGCGCAGGCGACGACCACTGCTTTGCTTCGAAACCGTGTCACCATTTGGTGTGTCCAATCTGGGTCAGTGAAATGATATGTCCCGGCCGCGGGGTCAATGGATCGCTGTGATCGCGGGTCACCGATGCCTGCCAACTGTTCTTTTCATGCTTGCCGCGCAGGAACAGTTCACGCTGACCGCTGCCGCGTCCGCCGTCCAACGGCGTCGACAGCGGTTCGCCGGGTCGGGCAGGACGCACCAGGCGCGGCGTGATGATGATCACCAGGTCTGTTTCCTGCTTCTTGTACTGGGCACTGCGAAACAGCGCACCGAGAACCGGCACCTTTCCGATCCAGGGCAGCTGCCGGCTGAGCCGCGTGTTGCTGTGCTGCAAGAGACCGGCAATCGCGAAGCTCTGGCCGTTGCGCAATTCCACGGCTGTCTGCGCGCGGCGCACGACCAACCCGGGGATCCGCACATCCGCAATGGCGACACCAGCGGTATCATCCAACTCGCTGACCTCCGGCTCGATCTGCAGGTTGATCAGCCCGTCGGAAAGGACGGTCGGTGTGAATTTGAGTGCGACCCCGAACGTCTTGAAGGCGACCGTGACCTTGCCGTCCGAAGAATCGACGGGGAAGGGAAATTCGCCGCCTGCCAGAAAGCTCGCAGAAACGCCCGACATCGTCACGAGATTGGGTTCCGCCAGGCGGCGCGCGAGGCCGCGCTCCTCCAGCGCACGCACGATCACATCGACGTCCGTGCCACCCTTGAGCAGCCTCGCGATCAGCGACCCGAACGGCTGCGCGCCCGAGGCCAGGGAAGCCGCGCTGATCAGACTGCCGGCCACGAGTGCCTGGCCGCCGGTGTCCGAGTTGACGCGGGCGCTGCGCACGCGCGTGCTCACACCCAACTCGGTGGCGGCACGACGCGACGCCTCGACGAAGCGCACCTCGAGCATGACCTGCTGCGTCGCGCGCACATCAAGCGCGTTGGTGACCGAATCCGGCGCGTACTGGTTGGCGATCATCACTGCCTTCTTCACCGCACGCGCATCCTGGACCGTGCCGCTCATGAGGATGCGCCCGTTGGCGCCGCTCACCCGTATCCGATTGTGCGGCAGGTTCTCGCGCAGCTTCGCGCGCAGGTCCGCGAGGTTATGCGTGACATTGATGTTAGCGGTGACGATGACTTTTTTCTGCGGGTCGATCAGAACAAGGCTGGTGGCACCGACCTTCTTGCCAACGATATAGACGAGGCGATCAGTGATCGGGACCAGGTCAGCGATCTTTTCGTCCGCGATGAGCGCCTGCGCATAGGGACGCGGGATTTCGACGACCGTTGATTTATGGGCGACGACCGTAACGTCAGTGCTGCCATCATCGAGAAACTGCTTCGCGACTGCGGCTTCACTCGCCAAGGCGATCGATAGCCCCACCGCCAGCAACCTTACGACCGCAACAAGCCGCGATCCACGCGACGCATCCTGAAACCGATTGAGATTGAATTGCATACCCACCCCACCCCAGACAAACGAGGCGCACTGCGCACTCGATAAGGCAGTAGCCCTGGTCGTTCTCGATGAGGAATGCAATTTTGCGGGGTCGGTTTTCCCCGATTTGCACAGTGAGCGCCCTATTTACCGCTCTTTTCAACATTGTAGTCCGACGCCTTGGCGGACCGGTAGACGCGGATCTTCGGTGCCACTGCGGCCTTGCGCGGCGGGCCTGAACGCAGGTCATTTAGCGAAATTTCGCGCGGTGACGATTGTTCGGTCTGCAAGGGATTGCGCAACGCCAGCGACAGCTGACCAACCGTATTGGCAAGTGCAAGCTTCTGGGCGTCGTGCAGGTTGACCGCGACAGTCACCGAGTTGGCCACTGTCGGTTTGTAATTCTGGGCGCTCACGTTCTGGCCGATCGCCATCACCAGAATGTCCTGAAGCAGCACGCTGTTGCGGCGCGGTGCGCCTTTGTCAGTGACCGAGCTCTTCTCGGTCATTATGATATCGACCCGGTCTTTCGGCTGAATGAAACCGCCGACGCCGCGCACTTCGTTGACTTTGATCGTGACCGCGCGCATGCCCTCGGGCAGCAGCAGCGATAACGCCGATTGTCTGTCGCTGCGATTGATCTTGGCGGGCAGCATCACTTCGCCCTCGGAAAGCTCAAACCTGGCAATCGGGGTATCGTGCGCGGAGAACAGAGCATTGATATTGCGAAAGGCGCCGGGTGGAATCGATTTCACCGGCCACGGGGTTTCCTTGAAATCGCCACGGCGGAGCTTGTGGCCGTAAGGCAGGGATTTCGCAAGCGTCACAACCGTCGACATGGCAACGGGCTTCGTTTTCACGGCGCGGACTTGGGCGCCGTAGAACGCACTCGCCTCCTGGTGCAGGTTGCGCATATAGGTCGCGGACAGGCCGAGCGCGAGGGCACCGGCACTAACGGCGTAGGCGAGCGCAATGAGCTGTTTGAATTTCATTTCGCCAAATCTCCGAAGCGTACCCGCCAGAATACCGGACGCCATTCAAGATTGGGTTGCGCACGCAGGTGCAATTTCATTCAAATTTTAGGGAACGCCTGCAATCCAAAGTTGTTGATAAGCATCAGGTGTGCCCTGACGGTCATCGATCTTGATTCGGCAGGCGCCTATAGATTGACGGCGAACGACCGGCTCATGTCACACGAACCGGTGGTGGACCTGCGTGGGAAGCTGCCGCAACTGTCCGGCTTCTTCTTGTATTCGTTGGATTATAATGGCTTTGCGTCTGTCTCGAGTTGTTGCCCATAGGCAACCGACCAACCGCTGCACGCGCCGCACCGCGCTCGCCGCCTGCGTCGCTGCCGTGGTGTTGTCGGGCTGCAGCCAGCACCATGGCTTCGACGGCATCGCATCGACCTCGGTTGGCTCGATCTCACGCCAAGCCAATCAATCCAACCTGCAAATCGCCAAGGCAAGCTTCCAGCGTCAAGCCTATGGACTGGCTGAAAAGCAATTTCGTCTGGCCGTGGAAGACAATCGAAAAGACGCCGAAGCCTGGCTCGGCCTGGCGGCATCCTATGATCAACTCAAGCGCTTCGACCTCGCCGATCGCGCCTACGACGAACTCAGGGCCTTGATCGGCGACAACGTCGTTGTCTTCAACAATCTCGGTTACTCGTACACGCTGCGCGGCAATTACGCGAAGGCGGCGACCATGCTGGCGCGCGCCCGGCGCCTCTCTCCGGAAGACGAACAAGTCCTCAAGAACATCGACTTTCTGAACCGCAGACGCGCTGCAGCAGGACAGTAGGCCGATCCACGTCGCCAGCGATCCCGACGACGTTCGGTAAACAGCACACTAATGCAGAAGATACAAAATGACGGGGCGCAGAAACGCTCGGTAAGGATGTCTTGCGTAAAGTCTAACGCAAATTGCTTGCATCTGTCGCTTCAGAACAAGCTCCCTTGAAAGCATGCCATTGCCGGGCCTCCACCATGCATCGCACACGCTATCTCCTCACACGATTCACCGACTGCACAAGTGGCGCAACCGCCATTGTATTTGCCCTGTCCGCCATCCCGTTCATCGCCGCTGCCGGCGTCGCGGTCGATCAGAGCCGGGCATTCTTTGCCAAGACGGCCCTGCAATCGGCAACGGACGCTGCCGCCCTGAGCGCGGCAAGCACAGCCGTCAAAAGCGCCGATCGATTGACAACCGCCCAATCCGTCTTCGCGGCAAACGTGAGCGATACGGCGAACCTGCAATCCGCGGTGCCGGCCGTCAGTGTCGGCAATGGTACGGTGAGCGTCACATCTTCGGTGCAGTTGCCAACAACCCTGACGCGCATCATGGGCTTTGAGACGGTCGCCATCACGGCGGCCTCGAACGCGGCAGTCGGCGAGACCTTCGGCAACGCCGCGCCTGCGTGCGTGCTTGCGCTCTCGACGACCGTCGACGGGGCCTTCTATGTCAATGGCACAACCAACTTCGAAGCCATCAACTGTGGCGTCTACACCAACTCTGCGGCGCCTGAATCCCTGCGCGCGGTCGGCGACCCGACGGTAACAGCGAGCAATTTCTGCACCGTCGGTGGCGCCGACATCAACGGCAATTTTCTGCCACTCCCGGTCACCGGGTGCGCGGCCGTGCCGGATCCGTTTGCCGGGCTGGCGGCACCGACATCCGAAGATTGCCTCGGTGGTGCCAAGGCGCTGGTTCTCAAGAAAGGCGAGCATACGCTGTCCCCGGGCACGTTCTGCGGTGGTTTGGAACTCATGGCGCAGGCCGTCGTCACCTTTGAGCCGGGCGTCTATGTCGTCAAAGGGGGACCGCTCATCTTCCGCAGCGGATCGCTGTCCAGCGGCAGCGATGTCGGATTCTACCTGACGGGTACCGGCGCAGAAATGGACATTAACGGTGGTGCCGATGTCGCGATCACGGCGGCGGCCGGCGGTGCCCTGCCCGGCATTGCCGTGGCACAGGATGCCGCCTCCAATCCCGGTGCGACATCCATGGTGCAGGGTGGTGGCACCGTTCAGCTCACCGGCGCGCTCTACTTCCCGACACAGACATTGCAGATCGGCGGCAATGGCGATCTGGGTCAGAGTACAAGCGCGTGGGCCATCGTCGCGGATCAGGTCCACCTCAAGGGGAACGGCAGCGTGCGCATCGAGGCCGAATTCACAAACGCCGGTCTGCCCGACATTGCCGCCTTGCCGCAAGCCAAAGGCGCACGGATCGTCAATTGACGTCGTAAGGCAACGAGATGCGTCAGTCTTGCGACGCAGCGAGCGGCCGGAAACTGGCGCTTTGCCGACGGCCGGACATTTCATGCAACGTATCAAGCGCAGTGAGGAGATTTCGGCCTGCTGCCTGCGGTGCATAGCGCGAACATACGTCACGATAGGCCGCTGCACCGCGACGCGAAATCACTGACCGATCGGCGGCGGCTTCCAACACAGCGCCAGCAAGTGCCGCCGCATCATTGATCGGAACCAACCAGCCCGTCTCATCATGTCTTACAATGTCGCGAGCCCCGTTCGTCGCGGTTGCAATGACCGGCAGGCCGCGCGCCATCGCTTCAATCATCACCAGCCCGAAAGGCTCGACAATCGAAGGCAAACAGAACACGTCAAGTTGGTCCATGAACGCGTCGATGTCATTCTGCCAGCCAACAAACTGGACAATGTCGGAGACACCTTTGCACTTGGCCCGTTTCTGCAAGTCGTCGTAATAATTGCCGGCAATTTTGATGGTCACATCCGGGCGCACGCGCTTGACGATCGCGGCTGCCTCGATCAGCACATCCGTGCCCTTGGTCGCACTGGGACGTCCCGCCGTGCCAACCGTGATCGGTCCCACGCGCGATCGCGCCGGCGGTGGCGCGGGAAAAGAAGCGAGCCCGTTCGGCGCCAGCGCAATCCTTCGCAACCACCCTTGACGACTTTCGCGCAAGGCCTGCGCATAGGTAGAGCTCAGCGCGATCCAGTTCCGAAAGAAGCGATACGTATGCGTGCTCTCACGATGCAATACCTGGGCCTGCAGGGCCCGCGGAAACAGCAAGCCGCCGGCAAACCAGGTCCGTGCATTGTTGTGGATGACAGCGGCCGGCAAGAGGCCATCTCGATACCTTCCCGACTGCCAGATACGCGGTGAGAACAACGGGTCGATCCCACTATGCCATGGCCTGGCCAGGTCAAACGGTATGCCTCTTTCTCTTGCTTCGACGGCACATGCCTCCGAAGACGTAAGGAGTTTCACGCCAACCCCGTTGGCCATCAGCCCGGTTGCTTGAGCAATGACCGCATTGTGTATGCCACCGCCACGATCCCCGGCAGGACCCAATGCGGAATAAATGATCGCAATCCAGTTCTGTTCACAGGGCCGGTTCTCATCATCGGACATGACGCTCCTGCCCCCTCCCCATCCGCACGACCTTCGCTCACGGCGATGCCGGGACCGCACTACAGGCGAGCTAACTTCGTCTTGACTGTCGGATGAATTTCAGTTGCGCGGACGCACAGGCAACGGAGCAGTTTGTAACCCTGTCATGCAAACGCATCGCCAAGCCGTTGGCACTTGTTGCTGATCGCTGACGCAAGAACAGAGTCGATCAAGCAGTCTTCCACCGTGTCGACCCGCGCGCACCGCAACGCGGCTAGCCCGAGCTATTCATCACCCTGCTGGCGTCCCGACTCCGCAATTTTCATTGCCGGACACCGCGGTGACGAATAGATCGGGCTGGGCGTCACGCCTCGGATTCGATCAAGGCTTTGAGGTAGCCACGATACTTGGCCTGCCGATACCGATCCAGGGCCAACAATCCGGCTGCAAACTTCAGCGCGCACTGGAACAACTGGTGGCGCCGTTCGAACGCGATCGCGTGCTTGCGCATCGCGTAGCGCGACGACTTCATCAGGTGGTAGGCTCTCAGTTCCGCCAGTTCCGGGTTGGTCGCCGTCGACGCGCCGCCGACGTGCTCGACAATGGCATCATGGACATATCCGAGCGACATGCCGATCTGGCGAAATCGCAAGGACAGGTCATCGTCCTCGCAAAACAGGAAAATCTTCTCGTCGAAACCACCGATGACCTCGAAGGCGTCGCGGCGACAGAACAATGCCGCACCGGACAGCATCTCGACGTCCTGGTCCCGACAAAGAGGGGCGCGCAGCTTCGCGTTCAGTTCCGGCGGCAGCAGACGCGACATCTTACGCTGAAATTGATGACCGTCCGGCGTCAGGATACGCGGGTTGAAGGCGGCGTACACCGGTCGCGACAGCGCTGCACGTATGAGCCGATCGAGTGCATCCGGTCGCAGGCGCGCATCAGGATTGAGGAAGAACAGGAACGGCCGCGCGCACTGCGCTGCGCCGATGTTACAGGCACGGCCGAAGCCGACATTGCGATCATTCCGGATCACCCGGACCTTGGCTCCCCGCAAGCGCTCGATCGTTTCATCCGTACTGTCGTTGTCGACGACGATGATCTCAGCGCGCGGGTCAATGGAATGCACCGCGTCGAGCACGATGGACGCACTGTTGTACGTCACCACGACGACACTCACCGGAACGGTGGTCACCGGCAGCGTTGGTTTCAACATTGTCATATCGCTAAAATATCCTCTTTGGCGCCGTCGTGCATCGCACGGCTCATCAGTATGAATATGCCGCAACGTGCGTATCTGCTCCGCGAACTCTACCGCCACACGCGTCACCGAATGCCGACGCCCCTTACCCCCAGCCCGGACATCGCCGTTCAGAGCCGGACGCTGCTGTCCTCGAGTATCTCCATCAAATATCTCCCATAGGCGCTCTTGCCATAGCTGCCGGCCGCATTCGCAAGATCATTGGCTGAAATCCATCCGTGGTTGTAGGCAATCTCCTCGAGGCAACCGACCTTCAATCCTTGTCGTTTTTCCAAACTCTGTACGAACACCGAGGCTTCAACGAGACTGTCATGCGTGCCGGCGTCGAACCACGCATAGCCGCGACCGAGTTGCTCGACACGAAGCGCGTCCTGGCGCAGGTAGATCGCATTGAGATCGGTAATCTCCAGCTCACCGCGCGCCGAAGGCTTCAGTGCCCGGGCCAACTCGACAACCTGTTCGTCATAGAAGTAGAGACCGATGACCGCCCAGCGCGACGTCGGCTGGCTGGGCTTTTCGACCAGGGATTTGGCACGACCGTCCGCATCGAAGGTGACCACGCCATAGCGCTCCGGGTCGATCACGCGGTACCCGAAGACGGTTGCGCCGGCTTTGACAGCCCTTGCCTCGCGCAAGGTATCCGTCAAGCCATGACCGTAAACGATGTTGTCACCAAGAACGAGACAACTCGGCCCCCCTTCGACGAAGTCCGCACCGATCACGAAGGCCTGCGCGAGCCCATCCGGACTTGGCTGCTCGGCATACGACAACTCAAGCCCCCATGAGGAACCGTCACCGAGCAACTCGCGAAAGCGCGGCAGGTCGTGCGGTGTGGAAATGATAAGGATCTCGCGGATATCCGCCAGCATCAACGTGGAAAGCGGATAGTAGATCATCGGTTTGTCGTACACCGGCAGCAGCTGCTTGGAGTAGACGCGCGTCAACGGATGCAGGCGCGATCCGGCCCCGCCGGCAAGTATGATGCCCTTCATGGGCCCTCCCCGGAGCAAATCAAGCGGCCGCCCGACAAGCGTCTCACGACGTGGTTCACCGACGTCTGCCAGGCCGGCATGAACCAACCGAAGTCACGGTTCAACTTGCGACAGTCCAAGCGCGAATTCTTCGGGCGCACCGCTTTCGTCGGCCAAGCGCTGCTCTCGATCGCAAGGACATCGGCCGCGGGGCCGCCATCGTCGCCGCTCGCCGCGAAAACCTGCCGCGCGAACGTACACCACGTCGCGTGACCGCTTCCCGCACAGTGATAGATCTGCCCTGCGCCCTTGCCCGGCTCAGCCCGCCAGTGCGCAGTCAGTGCCAGCAGCGCGTCGGCAAGGTCGTGCGCCGATGTCGGGTTGCCGACCTGATCATCGACAACCGACAGCTGCCCCCGGGTGCGCGCCAGTTCGAGCATCGTCTTGACGAAATTGCGACCGAACGGACTGTAGACCCATGCCGTGCGCATGATGACGGCATCCGGATAGGCCGCACGGACCTGCATTTCCCCGAGCAGCTTGCTCTGCCCGTAGACCCCTTGCGGTGCAACATCGTCGCTCTCGACGTACGGCGATGGCTTGGCGCCGTCGTAAACGTAATCCGTCGAAATCTGAATCAACTTGGCATTTATCGAGCGGGCGGCATGAGCCACGGCGCCTGCGGCATCACCATTGACTCGCATCGCGCGCTCACGCTCATCCTCTGCCCGGTCGACCGCCGTGTAGGCCGCCGCATTGATCACGATGTCCGCCGCCGTGGTGCGCAGCGCCGGTGCAATCGTCTCGAGATCCTCGAGATCGAGCGTCGGCCGCCCGACGCAAACCACGTCCAAGTCGCGACGTCCCGCCACGCGTTCACCGAGCGCACGCGCAAGCTGGCCATTAGACCCGGTTATGAGCACCTTGATCGCCATCGCCTAACCTGTGCCAAGCCTTTCACCCGCATAGCCACCCGCACGAATGGGCGCCCACCACCACTGGTTTTCAACGAACCACGCCACGGTCTTGGTGAGACCGCTGTCGAACGTTTCCTCCGCCTGCCATTCGAGCCGCTGTTCCGCCTTCGCCGGATCAATGGCATAGCGGCGATCATGCCCGGGACGATCCGGCACCAACTCAATGAGGTCGGCATAGGAGCGGCCGCCGGTGCGCGGTTTCTGCGCATCCAGGATCGCGCAGATGTTCTCGACGACGGCTAGGTTGGTGCGTTCCGCCCGCCCCCCTATGTTGTAGCTCTGCCCGACATCCCCCTTCTGCACGGCGGCGACGAGCGCACGCGCGTGGTCTTCGACGTAGAGCCAGTCGCGCACGTTCGCGCCGGTGCCATAGACCGGCAAGCACTTGTCATCGAGCGCATTGAGGATGACCAGCGGAATGAGCTTTTCAGGATAGTGATACGGCCCGTAGTTGTTCGAGCAATTGGTCAGCACGACAGGCAGGCCGTAGGTCTCGTGCCAGGCGCGTACGAAATGATCCGAAGCCGCCTTCGATGCCGAATAAGGTGACGTCGGCGCATAGGGTGTCGCTTCCGTGAAGATGCTGGAGTCAAACGGCAGATCGCCAAACACTTCATCGGTCGAAACGTGATGGAACCGGAAGACGGCCTGATCGGCGTCGCTCAGACCACGCCAATAGGAAAGCGCGGCATTGAGCAGACGAAACGTGCCAACCACGTTCGTCTCGACGAAGGCACCCGGTCCATCGATCGAGCGATCGACGTGACTTTCCGCTGCCAGATGCATCACCGTGTCGATGGCATACGCCGCCATCGTCTGGCGCATCGTCGATTCGTCGCAGATATTCGCTTTGACGAAATAGTAGTTCGGCGATGAGCGAACGGCATTGAGCGATGCCAGGTTGCCGGCATAGGTCAGAGCATCGACGTTGACCACCGTGTGCCCTTCGCGCACCAAGTGACGGCAGACGGCCGAGCCGATGAATCCGGCGCCCCCGGTGACGAGAACTCGACGTTCATGTTTCATGGATAGGAAAACCCAGTATCAGTTTCCGCCAGCAAGGGCGCATCGCGGTCCTTGTCTGAAAGGTGAATGGTGTCAGATACGACAGGCCATGTGATCCCGATCGCGACATCGTCGTAGCGAATGACCTTGTCGTGTTCTCGCGAATATGCTGCGTCGACCTTGTAGATGACCTCCGTATTTTCACTCACCGTGATAAAGCCGTGCGCGAAACCTCGCGGCACGAGCAGCTGGTTGCCGCGCGCGCTCGAAACCTCGACGCCGACCCATTGAGCAAAACTTGGCGAGCCCTGCCGAATATCAACGGCGACATCGAAGATCGCGCCACGCACCACGCGGACAAGCTTTGCCTGGGCATAGGGCGGGCACTGATAATGCAGCCCGCGCAGTGTTCCGGGACACACCGACAGCGAGTGGTTGTCCTGCACGAAATCCAATTCGATACCTGCCGCGGCGAACGTCGCCCGGCTCCAGGTTTCGCAAAAGAAACCGCGTGCATCGCCGTGCTTCTGCGGCAGGATCTCGAGCACACCGTCTAGCGCCAGTTGGCGAACCCCCAACACGCCGTTCACCCTCCATCACAGTCTGCCTGCCCCGCATGCACGCAGCACTAGTAGACAAATTGCGAAAAGAGTCGACCTAAAATCTTTCTTAAAAAAAATTTTTTTGAATGAGATACTCAAAAACAATTCAAACGCCAAGCGTCATAAAAATCCAAAATGAAAATAAACTAATTATCAAATTAAAAAAATATAACAAAGTTGTTGGCCACCTGAGCCGAAGCCCATTACGCGCCATCTTCGAGCTGCGCGACCACATCGCCAGCAAGCGCGATCTGGCCGCTCGTATCCGCGACCCAGCGCAGTGCCATGTCGTGCCCTTCGGCGCTGGTCGCACCAAGCGCGTCGGCCATGAAGAACACCTTGTAGTTGCGCATATAAGCGTCGACCGTCGTCACCAGGCAACCATGGTTCGCGTAATTGCCCGTCATGATCAGCTGCGACCGGTTCGTACGGCGCAGCAGCGTCTCGAGATTGGTTTCGAAGAACGCACTGTATTTGCGCTTGCGCACGATAAAATCTCGCGGCCTCGGCACGAGGTCAGCATGCATCTTGTCGTCCGCCGCACCCGCCTCTGCAACTGCACCAATCCCGTCACCCCACAGATCGCGCGCGATACCGCGCTCGGCGACGTGATGCACCGGATCGGCAACGACAAAAATGACTGGCATCTGCGCGCTTTCGGCCGCGGCCCGCAGACGCTGAATGTTGGCCAGCAATGGGCCCGGGTCTTCATAGCGGTCGACGTACCACTGCTGCATGTCATAGATCAGCAACGCCGCCTGGGCCGGATCCACCACCCAGGCGCATCGGTTGAGGCCGACGTACGAAGCGCAGTCGATCTCGTAGGCGGGGATCGGCGGGAACAATTCGGCTGTTGTCGGCACGCTGTATCCTCCGTTGCTCGCTTTACATTTACACCCGCCAGTTCGATAGCCGGCGTCGACCAGCGTCTGGCGCCGCGCCGCACGCGCGGTAAAATCAAGTCGCCCCTCGCGCAGTGCCGCGAGGCGGATGCGTCGGGACTGATCAAAGTATTTCTGCTGCGCTTCGATGAGGCGTGGCGACTGACAGGTGGCGCACAGCGATGAAATAACCGCGCGCACCGCCTCGTCCCATTCCAGGGCAGTGAGGTCGGATGGGTCATCGGCGACCGCCGTCTGCAGCCGGTTCAGGCAATGGGTGGGCCGCCACGACGGCGCTTTCCCACGCGACGTCGCCATGCTGCATCGCCCAGCCAGGCCCGATCACCTCGATCTCGAGGCGAATGGAACGGTTGGACCCGCCATAGCAGGCCCACAGCCTGTCGATCTACTACTTCGCATCAGGCACCAGCGCGCCAAAGGAAATATCGCGACGAACGGCCGACACGATCAGGCCGACGACGGTCGTATCCTCCCTTGGGCTCCCGAGCAGCATCCCACTTCGACTTTTTCCAAAAAATCCAACATTTTACAGATAGATCAATGAATGTGGCTTGTCCACGCACCGCTGGGCGCGCCAGTAGATCACGAACAAGCGGCATCGAGGAGGCATCCCCGGGCGTGTCCCACACCATGAAACACCGCCCAACGTCGAACGATCCGCGGGGCCGCTTGCCAAACGCGACGTCCTGGCGGACTTTGGTCCTTCTAACCTTCCCCGCGATATTGACCCCGGGCCCGGATGACCGATGACGCCGTCTATAAGCTGAGCCTTCTCCAGCGGGCGTTGATTCTGACGTTCGTCATCATGGGCACCGCCGTCTATTCGTCCTCGATCCTGGTCGCCTCCGCAATCCTGCCGAAGATGCAGGGCGCGCTCGGTGCGACCCAGGATGAAGTTTCCTGGACGATGACCTTCAACATCGTCGCCACCGCCGTCGTCACGCCGATGACCGGCTGGCTCGCCGAGGGCCTCGGGCGGCGCAACACGATGGTGTGGTGTTCGGTGGCGTTCGGCGCCTCGACGTTCATGTGCGGCACCGCGACGACGCTCGAGGAAATGATCCTTTGGCGCATCGTACAAGGCGCCACGGGCGCACCACTGGTCCCCCTCGGCCAGACACTGCTGCTCGACTCGAACGCGACGCGCCATCATGGCACCATCACGGCCCTGTTCGGTATGGGCAACATGATCGGCCCCGTCATTGCGCCAACCGTCGGCGGCGAAGTCTCCGACCTTTATGGCTGGCAGTGGGCCTATTGGATGATCGTGCCGTTCGCCCTCATCACCGCGGTCGGATTTCAATTCGTCCTCCCGAAACGGTCGGCGCGTGAACGTGCCACCCTCGACTGGAGCGGTTTCCTGACCTTGTCGATCGCCATTGCCGGCGCCCAGATCGTGTTTTCGCGCGGCCAGCGGCTCGACTGGTTTCAGTCGACCGAGATCGTCGTGACCACATTTCTGACGCTGGTCGCGCTCTACATGTTCATCGCCCACAGCCTGACGACGAAACGCCCCTTCATCCGGCTCTTCCTGTTCACCGACCGCAATTACGCGATCGGCATGCTGCTGGTGTTCTTCTACGGCATGCTGAATTTCGCGCCGGTCGTGCTGCTGCCGCCGCTGCTCCAGAACCACGCGAGCTACACCGACTCGGCGATCGGCGCGTTCATCGGTTGGCGCGGGCTCGGCACCGCGATCGGCTTCATCGCGGTGATGCTCGTGCCACGGCTCGATGCCCGCCTGACAATGATGATCGGCTTCGCCATCCAGGCCTATGGCGGCTATAACATGATGCAGTTCGATCTCAACGTCAGCCCGTTCCTGCTCTCGCTCAATACCGTCATTCAGGGCATCGGTG
>JBPCVZ010000048.1:0-3119 GCA_051010015.1 Hyphomicrobiaceae bacterium | reverse complement strand
ATTCCGATGTTCACTCGGTCCGAGCGGGCCTTAGCTACAAGTTTTAGCAAACGCCGGGGCGGTGCCACGAGCACCGCTTCGTAGTCGGCCCAAAGCGGTCTGAAACGCGGCTTCCTAGTTGCTAGAGCTTCAATCCGCTCTTGCGGGTTTTTGCTCGGTTACTGTGCGGGACTGACTTACGCCGGAACCACCTGGCGCGGTCTTTAAGTCTGGCGGTAAAAGCCGGAGCAATAATCCCTCATTGAAGCGGCTGATTTGTTTGGTTGCGCCGGCGTAAAAGTCCGGCAGAGATGGTCCCAGTGCCCGCGTTGACGACTGGGGCTGGGGGATGATGACGGTGGAGCTATACGCAAGAGTTCGGCGCGCGGTTCAGAAGGATGGAATGAGCCGCCGGGCAGCGGCAGAGCAGTTCGGCATTGACCCTCGAACGGTCGCCAAGATGTTGAAGTACTCGGCGCCGCCGGGATATGTGCGTACGAAGCCGCCGTTGCGTCCCAAGCTTGATGCGTTCACCGGCATCATCGATGCAATCCAGGCGGAAGATAAGGATCGCCCAAAGAAGCAGCGGCATACATCGAAGAGGATATTCGAGCGATTGCGCAATGAGCATGGTTTTACCGGCGGCATTACGATCGTGAAGGACTACATCGCGGGCTGGCGCCGGCGAACTCAAGAGATGTTCGTACCGCTCGTGCACCCACCAGGGCATGCGCAAGCCGATTTCGGCGAAGCTCTGGCCAAGATTGGTGGCGTGCTGCGCAAGGTCCGCTTCATGGCGATCCACCTACCTCATTCCGATGCGATCTTTGTCATGGCTTATCCGGCTGAGACAACGGAGGCGTTCTGTGACGGTCACCAGCAAGTCGGCGGCTATCTGGTGGTTGAGCGGACATGCTGACAAGGAAACTCGACCGCCGCGATTGGCCCTCTTCGGACATGGTTGATATGGGATTTTTGGATCGCGTTGGAGCATTATTCGGGCATGCCTGCCTCGCGCAAGGCTTCGACAAACAGCCTCTTGAACTCCTTAAATACGGACCAGTTCCGGTCCACCGATTCACTCAGCTTCTCGATCGTCTTCGGTCCTGTGGTGCGTGATAGTAATTCCTGAAGGGCCTCACGCGCCGCATCTCGACGTTCCAATTTGGTCAACGCGGCAACAACTATATGATAAGCCCAACTTCTAGGGTTCGGGCTAGAACAGGCCCGTCTTGCCCATATCAGAGCTTCCTCATAACGCCTTGCCTCGAAATATAAGATGGAACCATACATAAGGTAACCAGGAAGAAAAACATCGCGAGGCCCTAGCTGCACAGCGTGTTCGACATGCTTTATCGCTTCATCAATTCTACTTGCTCGCCCTAGCCCGCCTTTCTCACCATAGCTAGCGACATCGGGCCTCCGAATCAGAGAAAGTTGTTTTGCGACAACGACTTGATCTGAGGCGGAGAAGATGCCCGATGCCGACACAGTGTAGAATGGATTCGATGGATTTCGGAAGGGTCGAGGGCCGTGCGATTGTGGCGGGCTTCGACGGCGGCGAGATCAGCTCGGACGGCGGCGCGCTGCTGCTGGCCAGGACGAACAAGGCGGTGCGCCTGATCGAGCGAGCGGCTGGCGCGTTCAACGACACGCGCAATCCCGATCGCATCGAGCATGCAGTCGAGACGCTGGTCGGCCAGCGGGTCATCGCCGAGGCGCTCGGCTATCCCGACATCAACGACCATGATCAGTTGCGCCACGATCCGCTGCTCGGCGCGGTGATGGGCAAACTCACCGCCAGGGACAAGCGCTGCGCGCCGCTCGCCGGCAAGAGCACGCTCAATCGGCTCGAGCATTCGCCGCAGGAGGGCGAGGCGCGCGCGCCCGAGCGCTATCACAAGATCAGCCACGACGGCGCCGTCATCGACCAGCTGTTCCTCGACGTGTTCAAAGAGGCTTTCGCCGCGCCGCCGAAGATCATCGTGCTCGACCCCGACGCCACCGACGTGGCGCTCCACGGCAACCAGGAAGGCCGGCATTATCACGGCTACTACGACAGCTACTGCTACCTGCCGCTGTACATCTTCTGTGGCCGTCATCTGCTGACGGCGCGGCTCAGGCCCGCCAGCGTCGATGCGGCCAGCGGTATCCGCCAGGAGATCGCACGCATCGTCGCCTTCATCCGCGAGCACTGGCCCGAGACGATCATCGTCGTGCGCGCCGACAGCGGCTTTTGTCGCGACGAGCTGATGGCGTGGTGCGAGGACAACAACGTCCACTTCGTGCTCGGTTGTGCCAAGACCGCGCCGCTGGTTGCCGGGATCAAGGCCGAACTGGCCGAGGCCGAGGCGGAGCACAATGAGACGGGCCGTGCGGCGCGCCGCTTCAAGTCGTTCTACTGGACGACACGCAACAGCTGGACGCGCGAGCGTCGCGTTGTCGCCAAGGCCGAGTGGACGGGCGGCGAGGCCAACCCGCGCTTCATCGTCACCTCGCTGGATGAGGACGTCATCGACGCACGTGCGCTCTACGAGGACATCTATTGCAAGCGCGGCGAGATGGAGAACCGCATCAAGGAAACGCAGTCGGATCTGTTCGGCGACCGCATGCCGGCCACGACGATGCGGGCCAATCAGCTTCGCATGTACTTTTCCGCGCTCGCCTACGTGCTCATTTGCGCGCTACGCCGCATCGCGCTCGCCGGCACCGATCTGGAGCGGGCCACCTGCGGCACCATCCGGCTGCGGCTGTTGAAGATCGGCGCTCAGATCACGGTCTCGGTACGCCGGGTGAAGGTGGCGCTGGCAACGAGCTGTCCCTGGCGTGATCTGTTCAACACCGCCTACCAGCGATTGAGCAGCGCCGCGCGCTGACGCCCCGCCCGCCAACGGATCAACAAAAGAGGATCAGCGCCGCGCATCCACCCAGCCGGCGGCGACGATGGCGGCTGGCCAGACGACCGGGTCCACGGCGTGCGCGCCTCAAACCGCCCGCCTGCACAGCGACGCAAGACAGGGTGAGAAAGGCGGGCTAACAACGGACCTCACAAATGCCCATTGCAACTCCTTTTCGGTTGGACCAGTGAACGAGCCTGCTTCCGCGGAAGCATTATCAGGAATCTCATCTTCGCCAAGCAA
>JBPCVZ010000047.1:0-11147 GCA_051010015.1 Hyphomicrobiaceae bacterium | reverse complement strand
TCGCCGCCCGTTGCGCTATCGGCCTACTTCCTCAAGGGGGTGGTGCCGGAATGGGACTTGAAGGACATCTACATCGGCATGATGCAGTTCATGGTGATCCAGCTCATCGGCCTGACGCTGATCTTCGTCTTCCCCGAAATCGCGCTGTGGCTGCCGGCGTACATCTACGGCAAGTAGTATTTGGCGCGGATTGACGTCGCTCACTCACAGCGGTGTTGGTCCGCGTTCGCCGCTCAGTGCGGCGGCTTGCGCGTGATCGGGTCGTCATTCCATTCGCGCGCGGCATCGACGTAGTCCTGGATGGCGTGGGCGGTCGGCGTGGCAAGCTGGCGGTAGAGAAGGGTCGACGTGACGACGATCGTGGCCGCGATACAGGCGGCCGGTGAAACAAAAAGACATACCGTCGCGATCGCGTAGTAGTAGCCTCGAATGCCGAAGTTGAAGGTCTTGATCGCCTCTGAGAGGACGACGTTCAGGCCTGCGATCAAACGCTCCTGGGTCGGGCAATCTTCGTCCTCGTCGGGCAAGGCGCCAAGGAGTGCAATTGTGTAGATCAACTTGCGCAAGGCGTAGGTGAACGAAAAGAAGCACAGCGCCAGAACAAAGGCGAGCACACCGATTTGCAACGCAAAGAGTTCGAGGCTGGTCGCGCTGACAAAGTGCAGTTCCTGAATGGTTTCGTGGATCGTCTTGACGCTGGCTATGGTCGAGAGCACGCCAGCGAAGACGAGCAGCGTCGCGGAGCCGAAGAATGCGATCGAGTTGGTGATGTGACCCAGCAGGACGGCATCGAATGGCTTGGCTTGGCGGCGTGTCGCGGCTGCAATCCAGTATTGGCGCACGATGACCAACTGGCTGTTGAGCGAGCCACGGCCGCTGACGCGCAAGATGATCGGATAAAAGAGCCAACAGCTGAACAACAGGACAATCGCGCATACATGTGCGAATGAGAGGTCCGGCGGCAGAAATGGAAACATGAAACGTCGCGTGCCTCGTGAGATGTTGGTCCGGTGCCGAACCGTGGACAGGGAGCCGGACGCAGATCTGCGCCCGGCTCCAAATTTGCTGTGCAGTTCTATCCGATGCGCGGCACATCGAGCCGATGCACGATGCCTTGCGTTTCCGCTTTGAGCGCCGGGTAGCGTTCGAGGACGAGGGGGTCGTGGCCGGGGATCACGTTGGCCATGTTGCCGTCCGCGAGGGCGGTGAGCTTGTCGTAGCTGCGCAACGTTGCTTCGACATCGATCGTTATGAAGAACGGTTTGCGCTGCTCGTAGTTCTCGTAGTAGTGCGCGACGTCGGCGGCAACCACGACGGGTCCGTGCTCGGTCATCACGCGTACGCACTGCAGCCCTTTCGAATGACCGGGCGCGTGATGCACGGTGATACCGGGTGCGATCTCGCCGTCACCGTTGTGGAACTGGACGCGGCCTGAATAGATATTGCGTACCATATCGCACACATGATCGGCGGCGAACGGGGCCTGCATCGCTGCATCGCACATGCATTTTCCCGTCGCATATGCCATCTCGGCTTCCTGAAGGTGGAAGCGGGCGTTGGGGAAATCGCCCAGGGTGCCGGCGTGATCGAAGTGCATGTGCGAGACGATCAGGGTATCGATCTCGTCGGCATCAATGTCGATTTGCTTGAGGATCTCACGCGGTAGCATGTCGATTTTGCGCCCGCGCCGGGCGGCCTCTTTGTGCTCGAAGCCGGTGTCGACGACGATGGTGCGGTTGGCATTGCGGATGACCCAAATGAAATAGTCGATCGGACCCGGGCTGGCGTGATCGTCGTCCTGCATAAAATTGAAGTAGCGCGTACGATCGGTTTGTGCGCCGTACTTGAGTGCGAGGATTTCGTAGGTTTCGGTCGTCATGGCTTCGCCTTCCAAGGTTCGCAGGGTCGTCCACAATGATGCGCCGTGACCGCCCGCTCGTCGAGGGGCGCGTGCACAATTTACCGCCTTTATTGCCCCGCCTGCATCTGGCAGAAGAGTTTTTACTTGAGGTTTTCGACGTTCAATCCGATGCGATGAATCGGTTGAGAGGGTGCCATGAGCAGCAACTTTGGGTTTCTGCAGGAACTGTTGACGACAGTGGCCGACACCAGTCGCACGTTGCTGCCAAAACGCCTGTTCGCCGAGACCGATGGCCAGCGTGGACTGCAGGCCCTGGTTGATGCGCTGATGGCAGGGCAGGGTGAAGCGTCGGGGATGGCAATCGCCAACCAGTTGTTGCGCCATTATGACGAGTTGGATCAGGAACTGCGGCTCGTTTTCTTTCGCTATATCGGCGAAGTGCTGAAGCCGGATGCCGAGGCGGTCAAGTCGGCGGCAGCGGCTTATCAGGCTGCGCCATCCGAAGCCGCATTGGCGACACTTCAGGAGGCCGTGGAAAGCCCGAAGCAGGAGTTTTTCCGGCGGCTCAACATGGCGCCCGGCGCAACAGCGAAGATCGTCGCAATGCGCAAGGAACTGCTCGGTTTTATGCGTGACGACCCCTCGCTGACCGAGATTGACCGCGATCTCTTTCATTTGCTGCAATCCTGGTTCAATCGCGGCTTTTTGGTACTTCGGCGGATTGACTGGCAGACACCGGCGGCGATCCTCGAGAAGATCATTGCCTATGAGGCCGTCCATGAGATTGATGGCTGGGATGACCTGCGTCGCCGGTTGGAGCCGGCTGATCGGCGCTGCTTTGGGTTTTTCCACCCCTCGCTCGTCGATGAGCCGCTGATCTTTGTCGAAGTTGCCCTGACGGACAGCGTTTCGTCCGACATTGCCAGTCTGCTGCAGCCCTTGGAAAATGAGGCTGGCTCCGTACAGACGTCGCCGACGACGGCGGTGTTCTACTCGATTTCGAACTGCCAGGAGGGGTTGCGCGGCGTGTCGTTCGGCAACTTCCTCATCAAACAGGTTGTCGATGAGCTCAGTAAGGAATTTGCCAGCCTGAACACGTTCGTGACGTTGTCGCCGGTGCCACGCTTCGCGCAGTGGTTGGACCAGGCGCAGAAAGACTATACGGAGACCGGGATACTGTCGGCGGAAGAGCGTGCAGCCCTGGGCGGCCTGCGCGAGCTCGAATGGTGGGATAACGAGGCGACGTCAGACGGATTGTGCGATGTCTTGCTGGCGCTCGCGGCAAAGTACTTCCTGGACGCGAAGGACAAACGCGGCCAGCCGATTGATCCAGTCGCCCGGTTCCACCTGGGTAACGGCGCGCGGCTGGAGCGCATCAACTGGATGGCGGACCTCTCCGGGCAGGGCCTCAAGCAAAGCCACGGACTAATGGTCAACTACCTCTACGATACACGCGAAATCGAGGCTAACCACGAGGCTTATGCCAACGAGGGAACGGTTGCCGCGTCACGCGTCGTCAAAGGATATTTGAAATCCGGCGCGCGGGGCACCGAGAAGAGCACATTGCCGTCTTTGCGGCTGACGACAGACCGCTCCTGAGAGGCGCCGACCGTCGGCTGCGGAGTTGTCTTGACCTGGACAATGTGGCTTATAGACGGTCTTGAATGCTCCGTCGTCATCAACGTGCGTCGATCCTGCCCGGCGGCCTAGCAGTTTGATTTTCAAGGCAGTATGCGGCGTAACGAGGTTCGGATGCGGTACGACGATCAGGATCGTGAGAGCAGCAACGTCGAGGATCGCCGCGGCCAGGGCGGCGGTGGCATGTTTCGGATCCCGGGCGGCTTCGGCCGCGGCCGTGGTGGTGGGCGTCGCGTTCGAATTCCGTTTCCGATGGGCCGCGGCGGTGGGCGTGGCGGTTTCAGTATTACGACGCTGATTATCATCGGTGTCGTGATGTGGTTCCTAGGCTTCAATCCGCTCAAATTGCTGACCGGTGGCGGCCCTGGTGGGGGCGGCCTGCCGGATGTCAGCCAGATGCCGCAGTTGCCGAAGTTCGACCAGCCGAACCGCGAGGCGCGGCGCAGTGGCGGCGGTGTGCAAATCCCGACGTCGCGCAACGCACCGGCCAATCGGCCGGCGCGCCCAGATGACCAGCTGGTGACGTTCACGAAAAGGGTCCTGGCCGACACGGAAGATGTCTGGAACCGCGTTTTCAAATCGTTTGGCCGCCAATACAAAGAACCGAAGCTCGTTGTCTTCTCCGGTACGACGCGAACCGCGTGCGGGCTTGGCCAGTCGGCAATGGGGCCGTTCTATTGCCCGCTGGACCAAAAGGTCTACATCGATATGCGGTTCTATCAGGAGCTGCACCGCAAATTCCGTGCACCGGGTGATTTTGCACAGGCCTACGTGATTGCGCACGAAGTCGGCCACCACGTGCAGAAGTTGCTTGGCATTGCCGATAAAGTGCTGCAGCTCAAGCAGCGTTATCCGAGTTCGGCCAACAAGATTCAGGTTCGCATGGAGCTGCAGGCGGACTGCCTTTCGGGTGTTTGGGCGAACCTGAACGATCAATTGCACAATCGGCTGGAGCCCGGCGATATCGAAGAAGGTCTCAATGCTGCAAACGCGATTGGCGACGACATGATCCAGAAGCGCCAGCAGGGCTATGTGGTGCCGGATGCCTTTACGCATGGCACGGCCGCGCAGCGCGTGCGGTGGTTCAGCAAGGGCTATAAGTCCGGCCGTATGGACGTTTGCGATACGTTCAACGCATCCGAGCTATAATCTCGTCGCGGCAATCCCCTTGCACGTCACCGACTCAGATGCGGCGCAAAGGCCGGAGATGCCCGCATGAAAAGTGGGCCGGCTCTAGCGCAGCGCGCTGCCGATGTAGCTGGTGACGCCGCAACTGACACTCTGGGCGCGCAGTTCGTTGCATATGCGGTCTGCTTCAGCGTGATTGAGGATTGGCCCGGCGATGAGTCGATACGTACCGTTTACCTGGTCGGCAACGTAGCGCGGCTGATAACCGCCGAAGGTCTCCGGATGGCGGGACGTAAGCAGCAGCCAACTGGCGCGCAAGCCGGTCACGGATTGTGCCGTCGACAATGACAGTGCCGCTGGCGAGGTTTTAACCTGATGCTGTCTAACGGTCGGCGTCCCAAATGCGACTGGCTGCGACGGCGGCGGCTTGACCACCGCGGCCGGTTGCGGCTTCAGGTCGGTCGGCACGGGCAGACTTGACGTCTTGATGGCATCGGCCACCTGGCTCAATAGCTTCGGCGACTGCGGGTTCGTGGCAGCGGACTCGCGGGCATTTTCCGTGACGGGGGCCTGACTTGTCTGTTGGGCCGGGTACGGCGGCAATGGCGGGACGTGCCCGGGGCGAAGCGGTGACGTTGCCAGGTTGCGTCGGCGACGCGGCTTGGTTTCGGGCGCCTGCGTCGTTTCTGTGCGTGCCGTTTCGGCGCCAGCGGGGGCAACGGGGTTGGTCGAATTGAGCAGTTGGGGCTGACGCGGTGCGCCGGCTGCATCGGTTTCGGCGGACGGCGTGGCGCTGGATGGCGTATTGTCATCCGTCAATCGCGCCGTCTCTGCTTCGGAAGCGATTTCCCGGGCCGCGGGGTTTGGTACCGCGATGGATGATGTCGTGATGTCGCTTGTCGGCGCGGCGGGTGCCGGCATGGTCGGTCCGGTGACAGGCGAATCGCTCGCCAGCACGCGAGCGCCAGGCGATATCTGCCGGGCAGACTTCAGTCTCGCCATTTCCGAGCGCAGTGACGCCACCGTCTTGTTCAGTGATTCGACTTGTGCGGTCAGTTGTGCGCGATCTAGTTCCGCGCGGTTCGACTCCGGCGTACTTTGCAAAGGTGTGGCGCGCGGACCACTCAGGCCCGGCGTTGGCAATGAACTGAGGCTGAGGTACGTCAGGGCGCCGCCGGCCAACAATGCCCAAGAGAGCATGTAAATGGGCCAGAACAGCGAGGAACCGCGCGATCGTGAATTCGCGTGTAGCTCAGACATCTTGATAAAACCCCGAACTATTTTGGGTAGGCTCTCAAGACACGCGAGCCGACAGCGATGAGTTAACGCTTGACGAACGGACCCTTGGTAAATTGGACCAGCAAGTCGGGTCAACGCCTATCAATTGGCGGTCTGGGTGCGGCTGTGGAAAACGCAAATGCGACACAGTGTTCGTTTCAAGATGCGTCGTGATCGTCGTTGGCGTTGCGCCCGAGCGTTTCGCCAGCCGATCTCAAAGTCACTATAATTCGCAATTGAGTCGCGCTATGTGGCACGGAGTTTGCTGTGATCATTAACTATACCAGCAACATGCCACCTCCGCGTGCGCACGTGCAACTGACAGCGTGCTATTTCCGAAAACGGTATGACGACTGCCAAACGGCTTGGACAAAGGGCGAATGACACGATCTACAACCCTGACGATTGTACTTGCGGCGGGTAAGGGCACGCGCATGAAGTCGCGCCTGCCGAAGGGATTGCACACGATTGCCGGGCGCTCTTTGCTCGGTCATGTGCTGGCGACCCGCGAAATTGCGCTTGGCGGTGATGTCGCCGTCGTGGTTGGCCCGGATATGGCCAGCGTTCAGGCGGAAGCCGAGCGCCAGTCACCCGGTGTGAAAACCTATCTTCAGGCGGAGCAACGCGGCACGGGGGACGCCGTCCTGGCGGCGCGAGAGGCGTTGGCGGGGGCCGGTGACGTGTTCGTGCTGTTCTGCGATACGCCGCTGCTGCAACCTGAAACGCTGCAAAGAATGCAAGCAGCTTTGGATGATGGGGCGCACGTCGCAGTGCTCGGTTTCGAGGCCGCGGACCCGACCGGGTATGGTCGCCTCCTGACATCTGGTGATGGTGAACTGCTGGCGATCCGGGAGCACAACGATGCGAGCGCGGCAGAGCGTGCGGTGCGGCTGTGCAATTCCGGCGTTATGGCGTTTCGTTGTCCTGATCTTCCGGGGCTGCTCGATCAGATTACCGATGGTAATGCCAAGCACGAATTCTATCTCACGGATGCGGTGGAGGTTGCCCGCGCGGGCGGCCTCAAGGCGGTGGCGGTCGTGAGCGATGAGGCGCAATTGCTCGGTATCAACGACCGAATCCAGCTGGCTGAGGCTGAAGCCGTGTATCAGCGGCGTCGGCGCGGAGCGGCGATGCGCGATGGCGCGACGCTGGTTGCGCCGGACACGGTTTGGTTCAGCCACGACACGGTGCTCGGACAGGATGTCTTGATTGAGCCGAACGTGTTCTTCGGTCCGGGCGTCACGGTGGGGGACGATGTCCTGATACGTGCCAATTGCCATATCGAGGGCGCCAGCATTGGCGCCGGTGCCCGGATCGGGCCCTACGCGCGCCTCCGCCCTGGTGCGCAGTTGGGTGCCGACGTGCATGTCGGCAACTTTGTCGAGGTAAAGAACGTGACGATGGGTGAAGGGGCCAAGGCCAATCACCTGACGTATCTGGGTGATGGCAGTGTCGGGCAGGGCGCGAATATCGGCGCCGGCACGATCTTTTGCAACTACGACGGCTTTTTCAAGCATCACACCGTGGTTGGTGACGGCGCCTTCGTCGGCTCGAATTCATCCTTGGTCGCACCGGTGAAGATTGGTGATGGCGCATTTGTCGGGTCAGGCAGCGTGATCACGCGTGATGTGCCTGCGGATGCTCTTTCGTTGGAACGGGCCGATCAGGTAATGCGCGAGGGCTGGGCGGAGAAATTCCGAACGGTGATGAAGCGTCGCAAAGCGCAAACGAGATCGTAGGTCGGCGCAAGGCAAATGCAATGTGCCGACAACATACGTGATTTGCTGTTCCGAGGCGGATCGCAACATAGAACTTCAATCGTCGATTGATCGAGGAGAATTGGCATGTGTGGCATCGTCGGCATTCTTGGCAAAGAGGACGTCGCGCTGGATATCGTCGATGCTCTGCGTCGGCTCGAATATCGCGGCTACGATTCGGCGGGTGTCGCGACGATCGTAGCAAGCGGGCTGGACCGCCGGCGCGCCGAAGGCAAGCTTCGCAATCTCGAGGCACGGTTGAACGAGGCACCGCTGACTGGCCGAGCCGGAATCGGGCATACGAGGTGGGCGACGCACGGCAAGCCGACGGAAAGTAACGCCCATCCCCACATGAGTGAGCGCGTGTCAGTTGTCCATAACGGCATTATCGAGAATTTCCGCGAGTTGCGGGACGAGTTGATCGCGGTCGGCCGCACGTTCGAATCGCAGACCGATACGGAAACCGTCGTGCACCTCATCTCGCACTATCTCGACTCAGGGAAAAGCCATCTCGCGGCCGTGCAGGAGGCGCTAGGTCGCCTAACCGGTGCCTTTGCGCTCGGCATCATCTTCGCGGACGATGACGACCTGATGATTGCCGCCCGGCAGGGCTCGCCGCTGGCTGTCGGCCATGGCACGGGCGAGGTTTATCTCGGTTCCGATGCGATTGCGCTGGCCCCCTTTACCGAAAGCATCACTTACCTCGAGGAAGGCGACTGCGCGTTACTGCGGCGCGACCTTGTCGAGATTTACGATCGCGACGGGTCTTTGGTCGAACGCCCGCGGGTTCAGGCTGTCGCCGGCTCCCTGACCGTGGACAAGGGCAATCATCGCCACTTCATGCACAAGGAAATCCACGAACAATCGGAAGTTGTGGGCCACACGTTGGCACATTACATCGACATGTCGGCGCATCAAGTCAGGATACCGGACCTCGGTGTTGACCTTGCGGCGGTCGACCGGGTGACGATATCTGCATGCGGCACGGCTTACTATGCGGGCCTGGTTGCGAAGTACTGGATCGAGCAGTACGCCCGCGTGCCGGTCGAGATCGATGTGGCGTCGGAGATGCGCTATCGCGAGGCGCCGCTGGCTGAGAACGGACTTGCCATTTTTGTATCGCAGTCCGGCGAGACTGCCGATACGCTTGCAACGCTGCGCTATTGCAAAGAGAACGGACAACGCATTGCCTCGATCGTCAATGTTCGTTCGTCGACGATTGCACGCGAGTCGGATGCGATCATGCCGACTCTGGCCGGGCCCGAGATCGGTGTTGCATCGACCAAGGCGTTCACGTGCCAGCTGACTGCGCTGGCGTGCGTAGCCATTGCGCTTGGCAAGGCACGTGGGCAGATCGATGCGGTGCGGGAACAGGAACTGGTTGCGGCATTGACCGAGGTTCCAAGGCACATTTCCTCCATCGTTCGTTCCGAGGCCGACTATATCGCATTGGCGACAGACCTTTCAAAGGCGCGTGACATCCTCTACCTCGGCCGCAACATCAGTTTCCCGATTGCCATGGAAGGCGCATTGAAGCTGAAGGAGATCTCCTACATTCACGCGGAGGGATACGCGGCCGGCGAGCTCAAGCACGGACCAATCGCCCTGATCGACGAGCAGGTTCCGGTCATTGTGATCGCGCCGAGGGACGCGCTGTTCGACAAGACGATCTCCAACATGCAGGAGGTTGCAGCCCGCGGCGGGCGAATCGTTTTGGTCTCGGATGCGCAGCCCGAAGAGATTGGCAGTGAAGTTATGCACCATGTCGTTATGCCGACCGTGCACCCGTTCGTCAGTCCGATCGTGTCGGCCATTCCAATCCAGCTGATCGCTTATCACACGGCGGTTTTCATGGGTACGGATGTCGATCAGCCTCGCAATCTGGCTAAGTCCGTGACTGTGGAATAGCGGGTTTTCTCGACACCCTTTTTGTTCCTCCGTTTGCCTCCTGGTTTTGCTTGGCGTAGCAATTGCGCCGAGGATTCGGGGTTCGATATGGGGTAGTGGGGATGATCCTGGTGTTCGACGTGAGACCGGTCGCTTCGGTCTTTCTGGCGGCGGTCCTGGCTATTGGCGGCCTGGCGCCATCGACGGGGGCAGCTCTGGCTCAAAGCGCGTCGACAAGTCAGTCCGGCGCGGCTTTGTTGAAGGCGGGGCTTGATGCGCAAAAGGCACGCAATCACGCAGCTGCGATCAGCCTGTTGTCGCGCGCGATCAATTCGGGTGCATTGCCACGCAAGCAGATGACCTATGCGCTTTACCGGCGGGCGATATCGAACCGGGCACAGCGACAGGCGGCGCAGGCTATTTCTGATCTCAACAGCGCGCTGTTCTTCAAGGACGGCTTGTCGTCGCGCGACCGGGCCGACGCGATCGAAGAACGCATGCGGGCCTTCAGGGATGCAGGCTTGAAGCCGACGTCGGTTGCGACCGCGAGCAGTGCCTCGCAATGGACGCCATCGGCGACAGTTCCAACCAGGGTTGCACAGCCACCTCAGTCGCGCGTCGTTTCGACGGCGCCGCGACGCGTCCTTGAACCGATCAAAGTGTCGAAGCCGGTCGGTTCATCGGCGACACTGCCTCAGGGCGCACCCATACTGGCACCGACGCCGGCCGCGACAACAGCACCTCCAGCGGCACGTGATCTCGCACCATTCCGGACCCGGGTTGCTGCCGTTCCGGCAAAACCGGTGTCGCGTGCGACGCGGACTTCGTCGTTCTCGTCTTTCCTGACGCCGAAGGTCGAACGCGGCGTCGGGGTGCCGAAGCAAGCCAAAAACCGCAAGAAGGCCAAGAGGCCGGCCGCGCCGACGACGCCGTGGCAGGTGGCGACGAAACATCAGCCTGCTCCCGTCGCGTTGAAGCCTGTGACGTTATCGCAAGGTACCGTAACGGTGAAGCCGGCCGAACAGCCGGTTGCAAAGCCGACGCCGGCGGCATCGAGTACGGGGACCGGCGTCGGGCAGTTCTTTTCCAGTTTGTTCGGTGGCAGCAGTTCTGCGCCGCCGACGAGCACGCAGGTGACCGGTTCGCTTGAGCCAGCGCAGGCCGCGCCGAAGGTTGACCCTTCGGCGAAACCGGTTCGTGTGGCGGCTACCGGGCCGGCTGCGTCGGCAAAACCGGCCCCGGTGACGACTGTCAGACCGGTTGCGGCGGCCAATGCGGTACCCGTGACGAATATCCAACCAGCAACGGCGGTGCGCCCATCGCGGCCCACCGGGCCTGGTAAATTTGAAATCGAGGTTGCTCAATTGCGTGACAAATATCGAGCCGAGGCTTTGGCCAAACAGCTTGTCGTGCAGTATTCGAGAAGTAGTTTTTGGAGCCCAAGGCAAACAGCGCGGGTGTATGAAAAGCCGGGGGCGGGTGAAGAGGGGTCGGTCTATTCTGTGCGCTATGGTGTTTATAGCAGCAAGGCTGCGCTGTCTTCGATGTGCGACCGGCTCAAGGCGGGCGGCCTCGATTGCGAGCCCGTGCGCCAGAAT
>JBPCVZ010000046.1:0-3007 GCA_051010015.1 Hyphomicrobiaceae bacterium | reverse complement strand
GAAGGCTGCCTGAAGGACGAGGCCTTGTTCAAGAAGGTGGTTGGCGTGCGCACGCGGGCCAACGAGGAATTTGGCGTGAACAGCACGCCGACATTCTTCATCAACGGCAAGGCGCTGGTCGGCCCGCCGTCACTCGAAGAGTTCGACGCGATCATCGCGCCGCTGCGGGCCGAAGAGAAGGCGAAGACGACGAAGTAAGGGGTTGCCCGGGGTTACCGGCCTTCCCGCCAATACGGTATCTGATTTCCCTGCTTCAATGCCCGTGTGATGCGGACCATGGAGAAGGTCAGCGAAATCCAGAGCGACGTCAACGCACGAGTTTTTATCGGATTTTCAAGTTCGTCAGTTGCCGGCTGCCATGCGTCACTCTGAGTATGTGAACCTGGTCTGGTTCTTCATGATAGTCGTAGAAGACCAGGTAGTTTCCGTGCGCAAGCATGCGAAGATCTTTGCCAAGATCGTCACGAGGCGAGCCTCTCCTGGGCTGTTGATCGAGTGAACGACACAAATCAATCAACTCCTGTCTGAAGGTGTCAGCTCGGTCGGGATTGTCGGCAGCGATGTAGGCGGTGATAGCTTCCAAATCACGTTGCGCGGCGGGTCGGAAAAGAACTGTCGTCATTCGGCAGGTGGGACTTTCGTGCGCGCATCTTCTATGATGGCTTTGAGGCGAGCGTCCATTTCATCGGCGGAAATATCTTGACCCGATTCGTTGCGCGCAAGATGCATGGACGCCGAGAGCCAATGGCTCCCGATAGCGTCACGAGTCGCCTGGTTGCTCACGGCAGCTCCGATTTCGGCCATGAACTGTTCGGCCGTCCACTCCGGGTGGTCAGCCATAGCCTGCCGAATGGCGGCCTGGAGTGATCGTGGTAGGTCGTTCATGGCTGTATTCTATCACAATTGAGAGGGCAGAACAGCGACGGCCTGCTGGTCGATGTGGATCGCGCGCCACCCTCAATCCTCGTAATGCGGTGCGGCGGCGAACTGGCCGCCGTGGCGGGCGGTGCGGGCGTCGTCGATGGCGACCTCGGGATGGGCCGCCTCGATCTCGGCGCGGTAGACCTCGGCGTTGTCCTTGGGGCGGAAGCCGATGTGGGCGGCCATGTGGTTGTCCCACAGCTTCATGTCGTTGTCGGAGACGCCGTAGATGACGGTATGGGCCACGCGCGGTGCGATCAGGCAGCGCTCGATGAGATGGGTCATGTCCGGATAGCTCAGCCAGGTCGTCAGCATGCGTCGGTCGAGCGGTTTCGGGAAGCACGAGCCGATCCGCACCGATACGCTCTCAAGGCCGTATTTGTCCCAGTAGTACTGCGCCAGGCCCTCGCCAAAGACCTTGGTGACGCCGTAGTTGGTGTCGGGGCGCGGGTAGACCGAGGCATCGATCACCTGCTCGCGCGGGTAGAAGCCGATGGCGTGGTTGGAACTCGGCCAGACGATGCGCTTGACGCCGTTCTTGCGGCAGCCCTCATAGGTATTGTAGAGGCCGACGATATTGGCGTTGAGCAGCGTTTCCCAGGTGTGCTCGTTGGCCTGGCCGCCCATGTGGACGACCATATCGACGTCCTTGGTGAGCGCCATCATCAGGTCTGCGTCGGCGACGTTACCCTGGACGATCTCTTCATTGGGGGCCGCTTCGCCGAGATCGCCAATGTCGGACAGGCGCAGATGCGTGGCGAGCGGCGCCAGTTCCTTGCGCAGGTGCCGGCCGAGGTTTCCTGCGGCTCCGGTGATCAGTAGACGGTTGAAACGCGCCACGGCGAACTCCTTTTGTCGATTCTTGGATGTGATGATCCGGGATGATCGTTTGATGACAACTGTTGGCGGAGCGCGCCGGGTTTGGCAATGTGGTCGATGACACCATTTTGCGAAAGGAAGACGCATGGCCGATTCCGATGACAAGCGCGACGGGCCCTTGTGGCAATGGAGCGGCGCAACGCTGGCGGCGGCCATTCGCGCGCGTGATGTGAGCTGCGTCGAGGCGATGGCCGCGGTTTTGGCGCGGGTTGCGGCAACCAATGGCGAGTTCAACGCGATCGTCGAGGACCTCGGCGACGTCGCCTCGCGCCGAGCCGAGGCCGCCGACAAGGCGCTGGCGGCCGGTGAGCCAACGGGCGCGCTGCACGGCGTACCGGTGACGATCAAGGTCAATGTCGACCAGGAAGGGCAGGCGACGACCAATGGCGTGGCGGCGTTCAAGGATGTCATCGCGCCGGCCGACGCCCCGATCGTGCGCAATCTGCAGAACGCCGGCGCGATCGTGATCGGGCGCACCAATACGCCGGAGTTCTCGTTTCGCGCGACGACCGACAACGAGATCTATGGGCGCACGATGAGCCCGTGGAACGACCAGGCCTCGGCGGGTGGTTCGTCGGGCGGTGCCGGGGCGGCGGCGATGATGGGCTATGGTCCGATCCATCACGGCAACGACATCGGCGGTTCGCTGCGCTTTCCGTCGTACGCCTGCGGTGCGGCGACGGTGAAGCCGGGATTTGGCCGCGTGCCGGCTTACAATCCGTCGCAGACGGCGGAGCGCGGGCTGATGGCGCAGCTGATGTCCGTGCAGGGTGTGATCTGCCGCGAGGTGCGCGATGTGCGCCTTGCGATGCCGGCGATCATCGCGCCCGATGCGCGCGATCCGTGGCACGTGCCGGTGCCGTTTCATGGTGCATCGCTGGCGCCGGGGCAGACCAAGGTGGCGTTCACGAAGAACGCGTTCGAGTTCGAATTGCACCCGGCCGTCTCGGATGCGCTCGATACCGCGGCCGAGGCGCTCGCGGCGGCCGGCTATATCGTCGAGGAGGTCGAGCCGCCGATGCTGCGCGAAGCGGCCGAGGTTGGCTACCGCTGCCTGTTCGGCGAGATGAAGGTGATGATGGATGCCGACATTCGCCGGCTTGGCTCCGATACGCTCAATCGCATCTTCGATCAGTATTACGACCACTTCCCGCCGTACGAGGGCGAGGCGCTGCTCAAGGCGATGGCGGAGCGGACGCGTTTCACG
>JBPCVZ010000045.1:0-3334 GCA_051010015.1 Hyphomicrobiaceae bacterium | reverse complement strand
TTGTTGAGCAAACAACCTCGCTCTCGCTCGCGAGCGTCGTGTCAAGATTATTTCTTCAGCACGACTCACGGAGCACAGCCAGCGGTACCGCTAGCGGAGTATAGCGCAGCCACAATTGTCCCTGGATCTGTCGCTCGTCGCCAGATCGATTGATTGGGCTATTCATCTCCGTGCACCGGTGTACTTCTCGAAACGCGTTCTTGTCACTGCGCCGCGTCGAATGTCGGTCATGTTCGTCAACAGGTCAGAGTCCGGAAATTGATCTCAACGGACTCGGTACCCGGTCGCTGCACGTGTTGCGCCGGCAGCTCCAGTGAGCCGAGCATCGGTTCAATGCCATCGGCGCGACGCCCACCAAACCGACCTCTTCCGTGACCTTGAGCTTCTTGCACCATCGCAACGGTCCTTGGCGGCTCGACTGTCTCTTTGTCGGCCCATTACCCTTCGAACGCATGCTGGCCATGAGGTCAACGCAGGAGTACCCAGGAATGGACGTCCGGGCGAATGGCAACAATTTCTCTGGCGCGAACCGACAGCCTTGACAAGGCGCAGAGAAGTGGAATTGCTTACTCAAGCAACTCAACCCGTTCAAGGATACATGCAGTGGCCCAGGACCAGATTGGCTTTATAGGATTGGGCGATATGGGCTTTCCAATAGCCCGACGTCTACTCCAAAATGGTTTCAGCGTAGTCAGTTGTGCCCACCGCCATCGAGGGCCCATAGAGGCGCTCAAAAAAGAAGGGTTGATTGAGGCGCGTGAGCCAAGGGCGGTTGGTGCGCAAGTGGATATGCTGATTTCTATCGTCGTGGGTAATCTTCAAACCGACGCTGTCCTGCGTGGCCCCTCTGGTGCGTTTTCGAGCATGAAGCCTGGCTCTGTTGTTATTCTGATGAGCACGTTATCGCCAACGTACTGCCGAGAGATTGCGAGAGAGGCTGAGGATAGAGGCATCGATGTCCTCGACTGTCCTGTCAGCGGCGGAAGTATTGGTGCAGAGAAAGGCACTTTGGCGCTTATCGCCGGGGGAAAATCAGAGCCTTTAGAGCGTGCGCGAACGGCGCTTGGGGTGCTCGGATCTATCCACCATTGCGGCGAAATAGGTATGGGCCAAGTAGCGAAACTTGCTAATAATGCAATTGCTTATAGTTCGGCTGCTGCCGTCCAAGAGGCGCGTGAAATGGCGCGCTCATATGGTATGGATTTAAATAAGCTGATGGAGATTGTGGCAGAATCGACAGGTCAGTGCTTCGTTGCTGATAAATGGAACTTCATGATGACCAATTGGCCCCATTTATCCGTCATGGGCAAACAGGATGTCCAACTCTGCCTGGAGGCTGCAAAAGAAAAGAACATTGGCATGAGGATGGCTGAGACCTGCCTTGGAAGCGATTGGGAGAAGAGCAGAACATAGACGACCAGTCGTGGGCGTCGTGACTCTATCCGGGTGTTCGCCAGCGACCGTAACGACGATGTGAAAAGAGTCTCGCGGGATTTCCGAATTTGGCGCACGGCGACGAATTGCTGCTGTGCGCCAAACGGCAGCTATCCGGGGCCATAGCGGACTATCCGCCAACGACGCCAGACCGACGAGGTTGACCCCAACCGGTCCTGGATCAGGTGTAGCATCGTGGATCGTGAAGGCAGCAGTTATAACCTCCACGTTTTATGTGGCTCGATTGTCTGACTGGATTGTCCAGGACGAACTATTCATCGTTTCAATTACCTTCGAAGTCAGTCCTTTTGTCCGGGCCGCATCAATGAACAGGTTGACGTCTTTCTGTCCGAGAGGGCGAAGGTGAGACCAATTATCCACAATGAAATCCCATTTATCGGTCATGAAGCTCTGTCCCGTGCCATGCGAGATGATCTGCATGAGTTTCGGCAAATCCATTCCATGTGCCTTCGCCATGGACCGTGCTTCGTCCAATGCCGCGCAATTCGCGAATGCAACTGCGTTGTTTGCAAGTTTTGCAATCTGCCCCTTTCCAACAGCACCGCAGTGGTAGATCGTTCCCAGTGGCGCTAGCGCCCCTCTACAACGGTCGAGGGCAGATATTTCGCCTCCGGCCAGAAGACCAAGAGTTCCGTTTGCCGCAGCAATAACTCCGCCTGTAATCGGGCAGTCGAGAACGTGGATGCCATTTCTTCCGGCCTCTTCCGCAAGACCCTGGCAATACCCAGGCGAGAGAGTGCTCATCACCAGTACGATCGAATCCGCAGCAAGCCCCGCGAACGCTCCATTGTTCCCATGCAACACAGCATCGGTCTGTTTTTCGTCAATGACAATTGTGAGCAACACCTCGACCTGCTCAGCTACTTCACGAACGCTGTTGCACTCGATGAGGCCGAGCGGTTTAAGCTCATCAAACGGCTCTCTTCGGCGATTGGCGGAACTCACAACAGTCAAACCTTGTTGGAGGAGCCGGCGCGCCATTGGGAGGCCGATGTCACCGAGGCCGATGAAGCCAATGCGGGCGTGTTCCATTATCTGATCTCCGTTAATTCGATCGCCATGCAATCTTAGCCGGTATTTCCCCGGTTGGTCATTGTTGTTTCGTCGATCGGGACCAATTCATGCGCGTGCTCAGCACATTCAGATAGCCCGGGTTTTCTGGACCGACCGTTGTTGAGCCTTCGGGCCTGAGCCAGGAGAATACCTCAGTGGCAAGGGCCGCAATTGGCCTGAAGAAAGTTTAGTGAGACTTGAAGCCATTGTTGCTGGTGCCTGCCCCCGAGAACACGGTACGAGTGGTCAAGTTGCGCGAGGTATGGATGCTCCGCATCTGATGTGAGACATTGCTTGATTGGAATCAGCCACCCATTGTTCGGAATGCCGAATGGCCGTTTGGTGGACCTTGCGACGTTGGTGCGATGCTGCAGCTCGACATAAGACGACGACCGCTTTTGCGATTGGGCAACAATGACGTCATCGCATTTTGCTGCAGCTGCTCGCGAGCGGTTATGGCCCATCGCGACATGCCCAAGTTGCGCCGCAATGGCAGCGATCACCAACTTCGGACATGATCGACGCATAGGCGTGCGGTCGACCTACTTCCGCAAATGGGAAAATCTGAAAGTTGCCGTCACGTCCTGTCGACCCTTGTCGGCTGAGTTGAGCGATGCGTCGTCCATCTCAGACAGTTAGACAAGCCGGTTCCATTCCCTAACTTCCGCCGTCAGAACCTTGGATCGGATCGCCGGATCATTACTGATGATCTGTGATGCTTCCTCGATAGAAGATGCTTGAAGAATGACCAGGCCAGCAGTTCCGTCGGCAAAGGGACCGCCCATCAATACAACCTCCTCGTCGTGCAGTTCAGTCAGATAGGCTA
>JBPCVZ010000044.1:0-5589 GCA_051010015.1 Hyphomicrobiaceae bacterium | reverse complement strand
TTAACGGCTTGCCAACCGAATGCTGGTAGCCCGGCAGTATGTCCGATGCCGCTCCAACCTATTCAGTCTATCTCGTGCGCTGCGCCGACCGCTCGCTCTACTGCGGCATTGCCCGCGACGTTGCAGCTCGGGTCTCCCAGCACAACGAGAGCCCGCGCGGCGCCCGCTACACCAGGACGCGCCGTCCGGTCGCGCTGGTCTACAGCGCACCGTGCGGCAGCCGTTCCGATGCGCTCAAGCGCGAGCACGCCATCAAGAAGCTGTCGCGCGCCGCCAAACAGCAGCTGATCGACGCGGCACGATAGACGTCTCCGCCCGCTTGGTGTTCAATAAGAGCGCCGGGCAGGCAATCCAGGAGACCGTCATGACACTCGCCAGCACCTCTCTGAACGGCCGCAGGGCGCTCGTCACCGGCGCGCAGCAGGGCATTGGCCGGGCCGTCGTGCTGGCGCTCGCCGATGCCGGCGCCAACGTCGCGATCAACTGGCTCGATGACAAGGATGCCGCCCTCAGGATCGCCGATCAGGTCACCAGCTTCGGTCGCGAGGCGATGCTCATCCAAGGCAGCGTCGGCAGCAAGGCGGACGTCCAGCGTATTGTCGATGCGGCTCATTCCGGCCTCGGCGGGCTCGACATCCTGGTCAACAATGCCGGCGTGTTTCCACGCTCCGATTTCCTCGACCTCGAGGAGGCGGAATGGGACCACGTCCTTGGCGTCAACCTCAAGGGCAGTTTCCTCGCTGCCCAGGCCGCGGCCCGCCACATGGTCGCCGACAACGTCGCCGGCGCGATCGTCAACATCTCGTCGTCATCGGTGCGCGGGCACGTGCTCGGCGTGCACTATTCCGCGAGCAAGACCGGCATTATCGGGCTGACACGCTCGATGGCACTGGCGCTGGCGCCACACGGGATCCGCGTCAACGCGATCGCACCGGGCATCACCGACACGGCGCAGCCGCGCTATCAGTTCTCGGAAACGGAAATGGCCGAACAGTCCGATCTCGTGCCGCTCGGCGCAATGGCGCAACCCGGTGACATTGCCGACATCATCGTGTTTCTCAGCTCGAACGCATCGCGCTTCATGACCGGCGAACTGGTCCATGCCAATGGCGGGTTGTATATGGGTTGATACGGCTACTGTCGATTGATACTGCCGCACATTCAAGCCGCATGCATCCGGCGAAACGGCCAAGCGCCGCGCAGGAATTCATGCGCGGCGCTTGGCATTGCACGGGCGCAGACCCTAAACTCTGTCGCATCCAATCGGATTCAACATCAAGGCCGCGACCGCGGCCCGGCGCCTCGCGCCGCGCCGGCGGAGGCCCCGAGCGAAGCGAGGGAATAGCCGTGAGCCAAAAGGAAGCTAAAGCGGGGAGCATTTTATGCGACACGCTTTAGGATCAATACTCCTGCACGTCCTTATGCTTCTCGAAGAACTTGCGCTTACGCCGCTCCATCAGCTGCTGCTCGTAGGCGCGGTCGATCAACAGTTGATAGTTGCGCTTCCACTGCATCTGCAGCTTCGCGTTCATCGAGAGGGAGCGCATGGAGGCAATATCCGGATCGATCGTGCGCGAACGTTTCGCATCGGTCCACAGATCATCCTTCTTCCAATCCGGCATGCCAAGGTCCTTGATGGCATCCCACAAGGTGCGCATCGGCGTTTCGTCGTCATCATCGACGTCGAAGCCATAGGTGTTGATGCCGGTATACATGCTGTCGCTGTAGATGCTCATACCGGATGCTTCCATCTCGGCAGCCTCGATCACCTTGGCCGCCGTTTCCTTCGCAGCCAGGGGCGAGGCGGCAGCCACGCCGAAAAAATTGCGCCTGTTCAGTTCCATGCGGTCTCTCCGTCTGCCAGGGCCTGCGCACACAATTAGGCACGCGCAGGCGTCGTTCACTTTTGGGGTGGTCAAGGCGCGGTTCAGTTTCCTCGCGGTCATTGCATGGTGATGCACCGGAGGTGCCGCGCGCCGTGGGCGCTTCACTGCAATGACGGTCAACGGCGAGGAACCTACTGGCTAGCAATGCCGTATCGAGCGCGCGCACCAAGTGCGCACCTCAGCAAATGAGCATAAGTATCGATTGTGGCGGTATTTCGCCGATCAGGGACCTTCCTTGTCGCGATTGAAATCATCCTCGTAGCGCACGATGTCATCTTCTCCGAGATAGGAACCGGACTGGATTTCGACAAGCAGGGCCGGCAGTTTGCCCGGATTTGCGAGGCGGTGCGTGGCGCCGAGCGGAATATAGGTCGACTCGTTCTCCGTCATCAGGAACGTCTTGTCATCGACCGTGACCTCGGCCGTGCCCGACACGACGACCCAGTGCTCGGCGCGGTGGTGGTGGCTCTGCAGCGACAGTTTCGCGCCGGGCTTGACCATCAGGTATTTGACCTGGAAGCGGCTGCCCTGGCCACGCTGCTCGTACCAGCCCCACGGCCGGTAGACGCGCTTGTGAAACTCCGCTTCGGCGCGCCCGGTCTGTTTCAGCTTGTCGACGACATGCTTGACGTCCTGGGCACGCTCTTTCGGCGCCAGCAGTATCGCGTCCTGTGTCGCAACCGCGATGACCCCGTCCATGCCGATCAGCGACATGCAAACCCCGTCGGCGCTCTGGACGTAACTGTCACGCGTGTCATGCAGAACGACGTCGCCGCCGGTGACATTGCCGGCGCTGTCCTTGCCGCCGATCTCCCACAGCGCATGCCACGAGCCGAGATCGCTCCAATCGCTCTCCAGCGGCACGCAGGCGACGCCATCGCTCTTCTCGACGATGGCATAGTCGATCGAGAGATTCTCGCATTGGGCATAAGCCGCTTCGTCGAGCCGGAGAAAGTCGAGATCCTGCTTGGCGTTGGCAAGCGCGTCGCGGCAATGGCGCAGCGTATCGGGCGCATGTGTTTCGAATGCCGCGATCATGGCGCGCGACGCGTAAAGGAAGATGCCGGCATTCCACAGGAAGTTACCAGCCTTCAGGTAGGCCTCGGCGGTTTCCAGCGGCGGCTTTTCAACAAAGCGCGTGACCGCGTGGACATCGTTGGCCACGTCGCCGACCTCGATATAGCCGTAACCCGTCTCCGGTTTGTCGGGCTTGACGCCGAACGTGACGATGCGCCCGTCCTTCGCCGCCTCGATCCCCTTGCCAATGCTGCGCTGGAACGCAGCGGTATCGGCAATGACATGGTCCGACGGCATCAGCAGCACGAGTGCAGCCGGGTCCCTCTGGGCAGCGACCAGCGCGGCCATCAGGGCGGCCGGTGCCGTGTTGCGCCCGACCGGCTCGAGAACGATCTGGGCGTCTGCAATACCGGCCAGCTGCAACTGCTCTGCCACCAGAAAGCGATGCTCGTTGTTGCACAGCACCGAACAGGCGGCGAAATCCGGCGCCGCGACACGCAGGCAGCTTTGCTGCAGCAAGCTGTGCTCACCGCCGCCAAGGGCTTGAAATTGTTTCGGGTAATTGCTGCGTGACAGCGGCCACAGACGGGTGCCTGAGCCGCCCGACAGGACAAATGGATGGATCATCTTCGCGTTCTTGCTCATTGCTTCACTTCAAAAAACGGGTCGCGCCCGGACTGTTAGCAAGAACAGTCGCCAGAGTCACAACCATTCGAGCTTATTGTGTTGCAAATACACGATCCCGTGCCTGCGACTTGAACTCGACAATATTGCCACACCCGTCCGGCAGCATCATGATGTGCTGCTCGGCCGGTTTGCCCTGGAAAGAAAGACGCGGTGAGAGCGTGAACTCGACGCGGCGCTCAGTGAGGCGCTGTTCCATCCGCTGCCAATCCTCCAGCGGCAGGATGACGCCGAAATGGCGCAGCGGCGCGATGTCTCCATCTGATGGTATCGTGCCGTTCTCCTTGGCGGCTTCACGCGGTGAATGGTGCGCGACGATGTGGTGGCCAAAGAAATTGATGTCGAAGCGCCCACGCGTTTCACGGCCGACGGCGCAACCGAGCGTGTCGATGTAGAATGTCTTGGCGCGATCGAGGTCGTCGACCGGTATGGACAAATGAAACAACGGTTCCACGGCGGGCTCCTTGATCGAACGACGCCCGGTGGCGGCGTTGGAAATCCTCATTGAGATTGCTATGCCAATTGGAGATTGGCGTACAGTCCCTCTTGTTGAAAGAAACGCAGTCCATTGAACAGCCTGCGCCGTCCTGGGGCCGTCCCGGGCATGACCCGAGGGGAGCAATGCCATGACAGACGTGACAATTCTCGCAACCGGACTCGGTTTTCCGGAAGGTCCGATCGTTTTTGACGACGGATCGCTGATCGTAACCGAGATCCGCAACGGCCGCTGCTCGCGGATCGCGCCGGATGGCACAGTCAGTTTGTTCTCGGATTGCGGCGGCGGGCCCAACGGGCTGGCGATCGGGCCGGACGGCGCCTATTACCTGTGCAACAACGGCGGCAGCCGCTATGTCGAAGGCCACTCGATGGGGCTTGGGCCGCATCCCGACTACAAGCACGGCTGGGTCGAGCGGCTCGATCCGAAAACCGGCGCGACGACACTGCTCTACAAGGACGTCGACGGCGAGCTGCTCTCGGCACCGAACGACCTGGTGTTCGACGCCGACGGTGGTTTCTACTTTACCGACCTTGGCAAACGCTATCCGCGCCACCGCGACAACGGCGGCGTCTACTATGCGCAGCCCGACGGCTCGAAAGTGACGGCCGTGGCCTATCCGATGCTGAGCCCCAACGGCTGTGGGCTGTCGCCAGACGGCAGGACGCTCTATGCCGCCGACACCGAAGGCGCGCGGCTCTGGGCGTTCGATGTCGAGGGTCCGGGCCGACTCAAGCCGAAAGCCGAATTTGCCCCACACAGCGGCCGCGTGCTGGCCGGTCTCGGCGGCGCGGCACGGTTTGACAGCATGGCGGTGATGGCCAGCGGCAACATCACGGTGGCGACCCTCAACACCGGCTATGTCACCGAGTTCTCGCCGGCTGGAGATATTGTCCGCGAAGTCAAAATGCCGGATTGTTATCCGACCAACGTTGCATTCGGCGGCGCCGACATGTGTACCGCCTATGTCACGCTCTCCGACAGCGGCCGCGTCGGCGTGCTGCAATGGCCGGAACCGGGCCTCAAGCTCAACTTCACCTGAGCCCAGAATCAATCACAACCAGGAGTTTCAAAGATGCCGGATAGCGGGCTCAAGGAAAAAGTTGCAATCGTCACCGGCGCCGGTTCGCGCGGCGACGGTATCGGCAACGGCCGGGCGGCGGCCATTTTGCTGGCCCGCGAAGGCGCCCGGGTCGCGCTGCTCGATGCCGAGCGCGACTGGGCCGAGGCGACCAAGGCGATGATCGACAAGGAGGGCGGCACCTCGATGGTGCTGGTCGCCGACGTCGCGGATGCGGCATCATGCGCCCAAGCGGTAAAGGCCACCGTCGATGCCTGGGGCCGGCTCGACGTGCTGGTCAACAACGTCGGTATCGGCGGGCCGGCCGGCAACGCCGTCGAGGTCGATCCCGAAGCCTGGGACGTGGCGATGCGCATCAACGTCAAGTCGATGATGCTGATGGCCAAGGCCGCGATCCCGGAAATGCAGCGCCAGGGCGGCGGTGC
>JBPCVZ010000043.1:0-3356 GCA_051010015.1 Hyphomicrobiaceae bacterium | reverse complement strand
AGCCGGCCCTCCTTTGCCAGCTGCACCGTACCGTTCGATATCGCCTCTGCCGGCACGAGAACCGCGTCCTTGACCTCGCGAACGATGACGTTGGCCTCGACGCTCATGCCGATCATCAGCGGCGTGTCGTCGGGCAGGCGCAGGTAAACGCGAAACGTCTTGGTCGCGGGATCGCCTTTCGGTGTCAGGCGCTCGACCTTGGCACCGAGCGGCCCGCCGCTGTGCCCCTCGTGGCGCAGCATGACGTTCTGGCCCGGACTGACCTTGACGACGTCATCCTCGTTGACCTCAGCGACGACGCGCAGCGGTTTCGGTTTTCCGACCCAAAGCAACGCGGCGTTGGCGCCCGTCCCTGCAATTTCCCCTACCTCGCCATCGCGGCGCAGCACCACGCCGTTCATCGGCGACTTCAGGGCAAGGTCGGCAATTCTATCCATTTGCGCAGCCACGCGCGCCTCATACTCGCGAACCTGGGTGAGCTTTTCATCATACGTGGTTTGCGACGTGATGTTGCGATCGACCAGTTTCTTGATGCGGCCGGCATCTGCCCGAACACGTGCCAGACGAGCCTCCAGCTCACGCAACACCGCGCGCTCCTCGCCGTCATCGAGGCGCACGAGAACTTCGCCCTTCGTCACGGCCTTGCCTTCGCACGCGCAGATTTCGACAATCCTCTTGCGCTTCAAAGTCGCGATCTTGGACCAGTTGACGGGCTCGACGACGCCGGTCGCGTAGACGACCTGGGCCGCATCGCCACGCTTGGCAACAACCGCACTGACCAGGCTGCCACGACCGAACAACCACCAGGCCAGCACGACCGCCAGCAGGACACCTGCCAGCAGTCCGATCGAGCGCCAGACACCCAATCCCTCGAACAGCTTCGTCACGTTGAACCGCGCCCGGTCGACGATTTGGGCGCGGGTAGGACCGAGCCGGTTCACGATGCGGTCCGCGAGCCCGCGTCTCGACGTTGAACGAAAATCCTGCATGGGGTCCTTACCCGGGCTGGTTGCGAGATCGGCACCAAGTCGGCAGGGCGATACCCTCCTTGCCGTAGCGTGCTTCCGACGCTTGCATTGTCATTGTGTCCGGACAGCAAGCGTATGCCATTGCGGCCATGGCGTGGCGCAGTCGCGGTTCCCACCGACGAACGAAGACCCTACGCCGCGCGAATCTGAGTGCGTTGACGCGGATCAATTGAGCGCGCTGCCTTGCGTTTGACAGGGCGCCGACGGAACCGGCTTCGAGACATCGCCCGCAGCTTTTGATCAAAATCAAAAGGCCCGTGCAGATTCAGGCGCAAACTCAAGAGCAGCCTCGGTCAGAACTTCCCATCGGCTAATCACGGGCGAAAAAATGCGCATTGCCACGTTCAACATCGAGAGCCTTGACCTGCCGGTCGAGTCTCGAACCGCCATATTGCGGCCCGCTCTCGACCGGCTCCAGGCGGATGTGGTCTGCCTCCAGGAAATCAACGGTCAAAAGACCTCCGGCCGACCGGGGCGCAGCCTCATCGCACTTGACCAGTTGCTGGAAGGCACGCGGTACGCCACCTACCATCGGGCCGAGACCACGTCGCCGGAGCGCGCGACGGCCGCAAGCGTCCACAATCTCGTGACACTGTCCCGCTTCCCCATCCTCGGCAACAAGCAGGTCTGGCATGATCTCGTTCCGCCCGCGCAGGTGCATCTGCAAACGACGCTCTCGGACTCGGACAACATCGCGCAAACACGTTTCGACCGACCGGTGCTCGTGACCGAGGTCGATGCGGGCGGCCAGTCGCTCACCGTCGTGAACGTGCATCTGCGCGCGCCAACGGCCACCAGCGTGCCCGGCCAGAAGCTATCCCCGTTCCGTTGGCGATCGATTGCCGCCTGGGCCGAGGGCTACTACGTCTCGGGTTTGAAGCGAACTGGCCAGGCGCTGGAACTGCGCATGCTGGTCGACGCTCTGTTCGATCACGATGCACAGGCTCGCATCGTTGTTGCCGGAGATTTCAACGCACAGGATCATGAAACGCCGTTGCGCATCGTGATCGGGGCACCGGAAGACACCGGCAACAGCGAGCTCGCGGCACGCGCCTTGGTTGTACTCGACAGGGCGGCGCCACCCGCGCGGCGCTTTAGCGTCCTGCACCACGGGCGCCCGCAGATGCTGGATCACATCCTGGCGAGCCATTCCATCTATGGGCAGTTCCGCGAAATCTCAATTCACAACGAAGCCTTGGGCGATGAAGCGGTCGGCTATGCCATGGGTCTCGACTCGATTGGCTCCTATCACGCCGCAGTCGTTGCGACCTTCGATGACGATTGTTTCGACTGAGCAAGGTGTCAGTCTTGGATCGTTCGAGCAGCTTCGGTCGAAGCTTAAGCAGGCAGCGCTCAGGCACGCCTGTAACTCATCGCCGTCATCACGCGCTGCTTGGCAAGCTGTTCGGCAGCGGCGCGCGGTGCGCGTTGCTCGCGCTCGGCAAGCTCCAGCACCTCGGCAACGTTGCGATGGATCTTTTCGGCAATGGCATCGAATGCCTGTTTCTGCGAACCGCCATGATACTCAACGGAGGCGCAAACAACACCGCCGGCATTGGCTATGAAATCGGGGACGCAGAGAACGCCGCGCTGGTGAAAGATGGCTTCGGCCTCGGCCGTGGCGGGTATGTTGGCACCCTGCAGGATCAGCTTTGCTTTGACATCCTGCGCGTTGCTTGCGTCGAAAACATCAGGCCGTGCGGCCGGAACCCAGATATCGCAATCGACGCCAACCAGGTTTTTGGGCGGGATATCCTGGCCGGCGCCGAACCTGCCGACGCTTCCGGTTTCGAGCTTGTGCTTGTTGACAGCATCCAGGTCCAAGCCATCCGGACAGTGAACAGCGCCACGCGAATCCGAGACCGCCACGACGATGCCGCCACGCTCGGCCAGGAAACGCGCCGCATGGCGCCCGACCGCACCGTAACCCTGGATGGCGATGCGCGCGCCATCGAGCTCGATGCGACCTGCTTGGGCGACGGCGTCGGCAGCAACGGCAAGGCCGTAGCCCGTCGCACCGATTTCATCGAGCGGAATGCCGCCAAGTTCCCGCGGCAATCCGACGGCGCGGCCGATCTCGTCGAGCACCCACGCCATGCAGGTTTCATTGGTGCCCATATCCGGCCCGACGATGTAGTCGGATATCTGGCCAATGGCGCGGGCGAAGGCCCGCACGGTCCTCTCCTTGTCCGCAAGCGGCATCGTCGGATCAGCAAAGATGACCGATTTCCCGCCGCCGTGCGCAAGCCCGGCTGCCGCGTTCTTCAACGTCATGGCGCGCGCCAGGCGAAAACACTCTTCGAGCGAGACGTCAGGTGCCATCCGGCA
>JBPCVZ010000042.1:0-3835 GCA_051010015.1 Hyphomicrobiaceae bacterium | reverse complement strand
GCAGCCTTGCATTACAGTCAACTTGCAGGCGTTTAGGCACCGTTAGATTGCATCAATAGCTTGTATTAACAAGCCATGCGTAATCATAGCGCTGCCCGTTGATCTCGCCTTCGCTCAAACTGGATTGTCCGTACAGGCTGTTGCTATAACGCGAGCCACAGTCGAGAAGATGAAGAACTCTTATGCGGCTGAGATCTATCGTTGCGGCCAACATGTCATGCCCCGCGGGAACTGTGGGTGGAATTCTAGGAACACAGAAATGAGCGGGGCAAATTCACGTTGTACGACCTCTGCAGCGCCGATCTTTCGGAGTAGTTAGTATGTTGTTCAAACGAATAGTTCTGTATTTGACTCTCGTTCTCTCGATGACTAGCGCTGTCGTGTTTAGCGCGTCTGCTCAGCAAGATGCGAATGCGAAGTTGAGCCATGAGCAATTAGAGCAGCTGGTTGCGCCGATCGCGCTCTACCCAGATTCGCTGTTGGCACAGGTTCTGATGGCGTCCACGTATCCGCTCGAAATCGTTCAGGCGGCGCGGTGGTCGAAAACGAATCCCAAGGTCAAAGGCGCAGCGCTCGAGAACGCAATGCAAAAGCAGTCCTGGGATGCAAGCATCAAATCACTGACGGCTTTCCCAGAAGTGCTGCGGATGATGAACGAGAAGCTCGATTGGGCTCATCAGCTCGGAGACGCCTTCTTGGCGCAACAAAAAGACGTGCTCGTCGCTGTCCAAGTCCTGCGTCGCCGTGCGGAGGAAGCCGGCAATCTGAAGTCAACGGAACAACAGACAGTCACGAAGTCAACGCCAAGTGGTTCCAGCACCACATACATCGTCATTGAACCAAAAAACCCAGACGTGGTTTATGTCCCAGCTTACAACCCAACCGTCGTTTACGGGACCTGGCCATATTCTGCTTATCCGCCGTACGCCTACTACCCGCCAGGTTACGTCGCCGGTCGTGCAGTCTGGTTTGGGGTGGGCGTTGCTGTGGGTGCAGCGCTTTGGGGGAATTGCAATTGGCGCAGGAACAACGTCAACATCAATGTCAATCGGTACAATCAGTTCAATCGATCAAACATCAGAAACGGCCGGTGGCAACACAATCCAAGCAATCGCAGGGGTGTTCCCTATGGCAACCGTGACGTTGCTAATCGATTTGGCCGGTCACCACAAAACGCAAGAAGCCGCGAGCAATTCCGGGGCCGCGCAGCAGCAGGTCGTCAACAGTTGTCTCGGCCTTCTACGCAGCGGGCGGCACGCGACGCTGTATCTCGCGGCAACGCCAAGCGCCGGGATGGATCGCGCAGCAACGCCAAGCGCCAGGCTGGGTCCAAGCGGCAAACGCAGCGCAAGGCAGGATCCAAGCGGCAGACGCGGCGCACAAAAGATCGGGCTCGCACGCGAACTGCATCACGCGGCAAGACCCAACGCCGATCTCCATCCAAGCGGAAATCAGCAAACCGCTCGCGGTCGCAACGAAGATCGACACCAAGACGTTCCTCCGCCTATCGCGGTGCGGGTTCCGGTCGACAAGCCAGACGACACAGCTCGCGTGGACGTTCGAGCCGCGGTTCGTTCCATGGCCGCGGGGGCTCTAGAGGGGCCGGCGGCTTCAGAGGGGGCGGTCGGGGCCGCGGAGGGGGTGGCAGACGATAGATGACCCGACTCAAACAGTTGCCAGACCTTCCCAAGGAATTCAGTGCTGCAAACGGCATGGAGATCGCGATGAAACGTTTGAGCATCCTTTTGATTGTGTTCATTGGCTATGGCCTTTGCATTTTGCCAACCAATCATACGATGGCCCAGGAACCTGTTCAAAAGACTTATGGTTCACCTGACGAAGCCGCGACAGCATTGATGAAGAGCTTGGCAGCCGGCAACCCTGCCGAGATGCTGGCCATTCTTGGCCCCGATGCCCGTGAGCTGACCGACTCTGGCGACCCGGTCAGTGATGAGCGCGACCGAAAACGCTTCGTTGCAGCCTACAAGGCAAAGCATGCAATTCAAAGCGAGGGTCCCGATAAGGCTATTCTGGAGGTCGGTGAAGACGCGTTTCCATTCCCGATTCCTATTGTTCGACTGCGCGAGCGCTGGGCGTTCGATGCCGCCGAGGGGAAGGAAGAGGTTTTGAACCGCCGTATCGGACGCAATGAACTCAATACGATCCAAACTCTGCTGGCGATTGCCGACGCGCAGTTTGAGTACGCGAATAGGGCGCCGCCCGGAACAGGCGTGCGAGAATATGCGCAAAAGTTCACCAGTTCAGAAGTAACGAAGGACGGGCTTTATTGGCCGGCCAAGGATGGCGAAGAGCAGAGTCCCCTGGGTTCGCTGGTTGCCAATGCCGTGCGGGCTGGCTACGAGCCGAAGCAGCGAGAGACCGGCGAATCAAGTCAACCATATCATGGTTATCATTTTAAAATGCTGCTCGCGCAGGGCCGCAACGCACCGGGCGGCACCCAACCTTACATCGTGCAAGGCCGCATGATCGGTGGGTTTGCAGTGATTGCTTATCCGGCCGATTATGGAAACTCTGGTGTGAAGACATTCATTATCAGTCATGACCGGATCGTGTTTGAGATCGATCTTGGTGAAGACACGAAACAGATTTCAGAGGCGGTTCGTACCTTTGATCCAACCAGCAGCTGGAAGGAGGTCAAGACCGGGAATTAGTTTTAACGTTCGATAGCTTAAAGTCGTTTTCCGAGAAACAATGCGCGGCTTCTCTTTCTCGGGCTTTTATGGCGATAGCGACAACGCGGGCATTGGACCGCACCGCGAAGAAGCGCGCGTCAGGAATATCCAGCAATAGCGCGTGTGCGGCAGACTTCATCGATAGGACTGGCAGTTGCCCGTATGCTGCGCAGGCTGCTAACAAGAAACACACAACAGTGTAGATCGGAATCTGCACATCTCGATCATTTTGCGGACACGCTTGTGCCTCGGCCCATCGCGGCTAGGCAGCATGTGTGCAACCGGAGGAGAGCGTATTGAAGGTTGTTATCATTGGGGGAGTCGCCGGAGGCGCCTCTTGCGCCGCGCGCCTGCGACGTTTGAATGAAGACGCCGAGATCATCATGGTCGAACGTGGCCCGTACGTATCCTACGCGAACTGCGGCCTGCCCTACCACGTCGGTGGAGTGATCCCCGAGGAGTCGAGCCTGTTGGTTGCCACGGCCGACACTTTCCGCGGTCAATTCGCTATCGACGCCCGTACCCATTGCGAGGCCGTGTCCATCGATCCGAAGGCCAAGACGGTCGATCTCAAGGAAGTGCAGACCGACACGATTACAACCGAGAGCTACGACAAGCTGGTGCTCTCACCCGGCGCCCCGCCGATCCGCCCTCCGTTGCCGGGGATCGACCTGCCCGGCATTTTTTCGGTCCGCACGGTGCCCGATGCGCGCCAAATCCGGGAATGGCTGGAGGCGGGCTCGTCCTTTTTGACCGGCATGCACCGCTATTCCGGCATTCAGGCGGTCCGGCCCAAAACCCGCGCCGTCGTCATTGGTGGCGGCTTCATCGGTCTGGAGACGGCGGAGAACCTGGCGCATCGCGGCTTTGACGTCACTGTCGTCGAAATGGGCGATCAGATTCTTGGCCCGATGGACCGGGAGATGGCGCGCCTGGCAGAAGGGTATCTGGAGCGTAAGGGCATCAAAGTCGTATTGGGCGACGGCGCAGCGGAGTTCAAACAGACCGAGGATACTTCACTGCAGATCTATACGCAGTCGGGCGCGATGTATCCGGCCGACATCGTAGTACTGGGTATCGGTGTGCAGCCCGATACAGAACTGGCGAAAGCTGCAGGACTCGAGATCGGCGAACGCGGCGGC
>JBPCVZ010000041.1:0-6120 GCA_051010015.1 Hyphomicrobiaceae bacterium | reverse complement strand
CACTACAACCTGAAAACCATCAAGCCCGGTGCCTATCCGGCGGGGGCCAATACGATGCGGCCATCGCACATTCATTTCGACGTCTGGGGCAAGACCGAGCGGCTCATCACGCAGATGTATTTTGCCGGCGACCCACATCACGCCGAGGATCGCTGGCTGCAGTCTTCCAACCGCCAGGAGACGATCGTGATGCCGATGCTCGACCCGCTCGACGGCATGGCGCCCGATGCCAAGCGTATCGCGTTCGATATCGTGCTGATGAACGGCTGATGGCATCCGCGCCCGCCGATCTCGCGCCCGCTGAAGCGCGCTTTGTCGACGTCGGTCCATGTCGCCTCGAGGTCTCGGATAGCGGCGGCGACGGCTATGTCGTCGTGCTTTGCCATCCGGCTTCGCAAAGTGCCGCGATCTGGCGCTATCAGCAGCCGGCATTGGTCGCTTGCGATTATCGCGTGATTGCCTATTCGAGGCGCGGCTATGGCGCATCGGAAATGGGGCCGGCCGAGACACCCGGAACAAGCGTTGGTGACCTTGCTGCCTTGCTCGATGCGCTCGGTGTCGACAGCGCGCATGTTGTCGGCGCCGCTGCCGGCGGGATCACGGCGCTTGCCTTTGCCGTCGCACATCCCGAGCGGACGCGCAGCGTGACGCTCGCCGGTACGATCTTTTCGGTCAAGGAAGAGGCCTGGCGCACGGCGTTCAGCCGGCTCGGGATTGCCGCGGTGCGCGATGCCGTGTCGACGGAATTCATCGAACTCGGGCCGACCTATCGGTTCGAAAATCCGGAAGGGACGGCGCAATTCGCGGCACTTTCGGCCGCGGCGCACCGGCAGTCGCCGACGCGCCAGCCATCCGGTGTCGATGTCACATGGGAGGCGTTGCGCGGCCTGCAACGCCCGGTCTTGTTGTTGACTGGAGAAGCGGACCTTTACGCGCCGCCGCCGCTGCAGGCGATGGTCGCTGCGAATCTGTCCGACGCCGAGACCCACACGTTGCGCGAAGTCGGCCACGCCGCCTATTGGGAGCAGCCGGCCGCCTTTAACGAGATCGTTCTGGATTTCCTCGAGCGCAAGCGTTAGGGCCTGTCTCCTGCGCTCACATGGTTGCAAGCTGGTAGGCCAGCTGGCACGCCTTGTCGTACTCGCGCAGGTCGATCCACTCGTCGACCGTGTGGACTTCGTTCTGACCGGCGCCGAAGGTGACCGTTGGGATGCCATGCTTGACGATCCAGTTGGCATCAAGGCCGCCATTGGCGACGCGCACGTCGGGCTCGAGACCAAGCGCTTCGACCGCGGCGCGCGCGCGCTTCACGACGGGCAGCGACTCCTTCAGGCGGAAGGGATGGTAGACCGGCCGCGCCGTGAATTTGACGCGCCCGGCCTTGCCCTCGACGTTGGTGATGCGCTTGGCGGCCTCCTGAAAGGCGGTCTTGTAGGCGCTTGTGATCGCCTTGAAGAAGGCGGGATCGTGGCTGCGGGACTCGCCGTAGACGCGCACGTAATCGGTGACGACATTCGTCGCATCGCCCGCTGCGGCCCCGCCCGCGCCGCTGACCTTGCCAACATTGCTGGTGCCGGCCTTGCCGTCCTTTTCGATCTTGCCGAACCAGCCGCCGGCGCGGACATCCGCGAGGGCCTCGGCCATGATTAGCGTCGCGCTGATGCCGCGTTCCGGTGCACCGCCGGCATGCGCAGCGCGCCCCTGGATCTCGGCGCGCCAGCTGTCGGCGCCGACCGCGCCAATGATGACGGCGTTGGCATCGCGGCCGTCGAAGTTGAAGCCCATCTTGGCACCGTCGAGGTCGGCCTTGTCGATCATGCGCGCACCCCACATGCCGGTCTCTTCACGCACGGTGAACAGGAGCGTAAGGGGCGGATGTGCAGGCTTGTGACGGAGCAGCTCTGTAATGAGGGTGACGAGCACGCCGCAGCCCGTGCGATTGTCGCCGCCGAGTGCGGTCTTTGCCTCGTTGACGATCTTGCGGCCCTGCTTCTTGGGGCGGGCACCGGCACCGAGCGGCACGGTGTCCATATGCGTCATGAACAAGAGCCGCGGCTTGTCTTTCAAGGCGCCGCGTCCGGCCAGAGTGACGATAAGGTTGCCGGTTTCGGTCGGCACCGGAATGGTCTTGTGCACCTTGTCGAATTTAATCGCGCGGGCCGGCACGCCGGCTTTGCGCAACGTCGTGACAAGCTCCCGGCCAACGGCCTCTTCCTGACCGGTGATGCCTTCGACGGCGAGCAACCGCATGAGAACGTCGGTGGCCGCTTCGTGATCAATCAAACTCATAATGGATGTCCGTTTCGTTTTGGTGCCTGCCGCGCACATATTGCCGGTGCGGTCCGATGGTGCCAAGCTGAAAACGTGCTGATTGGAAAGCCACCGCAATGATTTATGAATTCCGGACCTATACGCTGCGCCCGCGCGCGATGCCGGATTTTCTGAAAGGGTTCGGCGCGGCGCTCAGGCATCGCGAGAGGCATTCGAAACTCGCGGCCTGCTGGCTAACGGAAATCGGCCCGCTCAACCAGGTGATCCATGTTTGGGGTTACGACAGTATTGCCGAGCGCAATCGCATTCGCGCCGAGGCGACGCAGGATGGAACCTGGCCGCCGGACAACGCGCACATGATCGTCGACATGAAATCGGAAATCATGGTGCCGACGCCGTTCACCGGAACGCTCGCGCCGGCCAACGCCGGTCCCTATTTCGAGATGCGACGCTATACGTTGAAGCCCGGTGGTGCGCCCGAGATGATCAGGCGGTGGACCGAACACCTGCCGGCACGGCTGGAACGATCGCCGCTCGTCGGGGTCTTCCAGACGGAGATTGGCAACAATCTCAATCTCTGGATGCCGATCTGGGGGTACCGCAGCCTCGACCAGCGCATGGCGATCCGCAAGGAACTAAAGGCATCCGGCGTCTGGCCGCCGCCGGGCGAGACGCTCGTCACCCATCAGGCGAACCAGATCATGGTCGCTGCACCGTTCTCTCCCATCCGCTAACCGCACTTTTACCGATCAACACCACGGAGGTTTGTCATGATCTACGAATTCCGCACCTATACGATCAAGCCGCGCTCGATGCCCGAATTCCTGAAAACATTTGGCGAGGCGCTGCCCGGCCGTGAGGCATACTCGAAACTGACCGCGTTCTGGTTGACCGAGATCGGGCCGCTCAATCAGGTCATCCACGTCTGGGGCTATGAGGATACCGGCGCGCGCGCCCGCATTCGCGCCGAGGCCACTGCAGCCGGCAAGTGGCCGCCCAAGACCGGTCACCTGATCGTCGACATGAAGTCCGAGATCATGATCCCTGCTGCCTGTTCGCCCGAACTGAGCCCAGCCGAAATCGGGCCTTACTTCGAGATGCGTTCCTACATCATCAAGCCCGGCAGTGCGCCGAAGATGGACGAGCGCTGGGCCGAATTCCTGCCCGGCCGGGTCGCCATGTCGCCGCTCGTGGGGGCCTTCACGTCGGACATCGGTGACCTCAATCAGTGGGTACACATCTGGGCCTACAACAGCCTCGACCAGCGCATGGCGGTGCGCGACAAGGCCAAGGCCGAGGGTATCTGGCCGCCGCCGGGTGACAGCCCGGTGATCCACCAGGAATCGAAAATCATGCTGGCGGCGCCGTTCTCGCCGATCAAGTAGCGGCGCTGCCGGTCAGCGAGATCAGCGTCGTCTTGTTCATATCGTCGCCGAACCAGGCGCTGACCGCCGCCTCGCGCGCGCCGAGATAGCGCGGCGCGCCATCATCGACGATCATCGGCAGATCATGGCCTGGCACCAGCACGCTGCCCGGCTTGCGGCGCCAGAGCTGCCAGATTTTTTCGATCGATTCGCGGCTGACCGCCGGATCGTAGGTCATGTCGGTTTCGCGCGAGACAAGCTCGGCACGGTTCTTACAGGCGTCGCCGCTGAAGATGATGTCGCGCGAGCCCGCATCGAGGACATAGACGAGACAACCGGGCGTGTGACCGGGCGCGAGGTGCGCGGTGATGCCGGGGAAGACGTCGTCGCCCTCGGCGACCTTGCGCAGGCGCGGCACGGCGGCGAGTTCCCTGACATAGAGTTCCGGCACGGGCGTTTCGCCCCACGGCTGCTCGAGCGACCATTGCAGTTCGTGATCGCCAATGACGATCGTGGCCTTCGGGAACAGCACCCAATTGATCGAGTGGTCGTAGTGTGAATGCGTCAGCAGCACGTCGGTAATATCGGCCGGCGTCAGGGCGTTGGCCTTGAAATGCTCGAGAAGCAGTTTGCGCTGGCCGAACGCGCCGACATCGACCAGCGCCTTGCGGTCGCCATGGCGGATGAGCGCGATGGTGCTCCAGCCAAGCGAGCCGTGGCAGACGGATTTGCCGGGATATCCGTGGACGATGATGTCGATGGCGTGCGCGCCGCAGTCGAAATGCCGTGCGTCAGCCGTATCGCTCATGATGTACCTCTTCGTGTTGCCGCCCGATGCACTATGATCACGCGCCATTGCCCGAACGCTGCATGCCAACTATGCTCGCGCGATCACGACCACACAACATCGAGGCTCGAGATATGTCTGATAAATATCATCTGATCTCTTCTTATACTTGACCCTGGGTACAGCGCGCCGTGATTGCGATGCGTGCCAAGCAGGTCGAGTTCGACGTTACCTACATCAATCTTCGCGAAAAGCCGGATTGGTTCTTGAAGATTTCACCGCATGGCAAGGTGCCGGTGTTGCATGCCGAAGGTGTACCGCTGTTCGAGTCGAGTGCGATCGCGGAATACCTCGACGAGGTTGTCGCACCGCGTTTGCATCCGGAAGACCCGATCAAGCGCGCGCAGAACCGCGCCTGGACGGATTTCACGCCGACATTCTCGGCCGCGCTTGGCAAGATCAACTACGCCAAGACGCCCGAGGAGGTCGCCGCCGGTGTCGAGGCGGCGCGGCCGTCCGTCGAGCGCCTCGAAGAGGCGATCGCACGCGAGCGTGGCAATGACGGCCCGTTCTTCAATGGCCCCGAGATATCGCTGGTGGACGCCGCCTACGCGCCCTTCCTGCAGCGCTTCCTGATCAACGATGCGACCTTGAAGACGGGTCTTCTCGACGATTTCCCGCTGGTCCGCGCCTGGGCGGACGCGCTGCTTGCGGATGATCGGGTGACGGGCGCAGTGGCTCCGGAGTTCCCGGCCGCCTACGATGAAAACATGACGCGGCGCGGCACGTATGTCGCGCAACTGAAAAAGGCGCGAACCGCCGCTGAGTAAGGTGCCTGCCGGCGCCTGCCCGCGCAGCGGGCGCCGGTGGCGCGCACGGTCACGCTTATTAATGCATCAATTGATTTCGGCCAGTTCGTTGGCCTTCAGGCGATAGCCGATGACACCGCATGCCAGAATGCCGACGTTGCCAACGACGTCGAGCAGCATCCAGTCGGTGAATATCTGCGCGACGAAATAGAAGTAGACATTGAACACAAAGAACGGCAGCGATGCGATCAGCCCGAAGATCATGAATGTCGAGGGCCGGAAGTCTGCGGCTGCGATCACCGTGCCAACGAGGACTGCCTGGGCGCCGAAGCAGCCCATCAGAATGGCGCTTGCGGGCGTCAGGTGCTGGTGGGCGGGGCGGAAGACCAGGGCTTCGACCGTGTGCGGCATCACCAGGCACCAGCCGCCGAGGCCGATAAAGATCAGCGCAAGAAAATATTGAACGTGTCGCGATGTCATGACGTCAAAGGCCTCGCTGCATGTGAAGCGCCTGAAAATCCACGCCGGGCCCTATCGAGATGTTGATCCTCCCGATCGGTTCAAAACCGAGCGCCATGTAGAATTCCTGTGCATTCAGGCTTGCGAAACATTCGAAGCGACTGACTGCGGCGTGCTTGGCCTCTCGTGCGCAGGTGTCATAGAGTGCGCGGCCGATGCCGTTGCCGGTCCGGTCGGGATGGGTCGCGAAATGTCGAATGTGAGCCAGGCCGTCGACGATCTCGCCGGTGCCCGGACGCTGCATGGTCCAGCCGCCACAGCCGACGATCTGGTGATCGGCGGTCTCTGCGACGTAGAAGGTGCCCGAGCCGAGCAGGGCGGGATTGGCACGGGTCATGAGCGGCACCGCCACGGCGAGGACGTCCGGGGC
>JBPCVZ010000040.1:0-7213 GCA_051010015.1 Hyphomicrobiaceae bacterium | reverse complement strand
TGGCCACCGGACGGACCGCGCCGGAATTCAAAGCCATCGCCCACCAACCCGCGGTCGAGCGAGAAGCGGCGCACCGCGCCATCACACTCGGAGAGATCGCAGACACCCAAATTCTGATCGTCCACGTCGCCACCGGCGATGCCGCCGAGACGATCCGTTGGGCGCAGGGACGTGGGTTAAAGGTCTATGGCGAGACCTGTCCCCAATATCTGTTCCTGACGGACGAGGATCTGCGCCGGCACGGGGTCGAGGCCGCCAAGCTACTATGTGCCCCACCGCCAGGGACGGCCGAAAACCAGGCAGCACTCTGGCGGGCACTGCTTGCGGGTACCTTTCAAGTCTATTCGTCAGATCACGCAGCTTTTCGCTTCGATGCACCCGGCGGCAAATTGGTTGACGGACCAAACACCCCGTTCAGCCGGATTACAAATGGCGTGCCGGGCGTAGAAACACGAATGCCGCTTTTGGTTTCGGCGGCGTTGGAGGGACGGGTTGACCTCAATCAATGTGTCGCGGTGGGCGCCACCAACCCCGCAAAGATTTATGGGCTGTATCCCCGGAAGGGCACGATTCAGATCGGCAGCGATGCGGACATCGTTGTGTGGGACGCCGAGCGTCCGGCAACTATTACGATTGCGGATTTGCATGACGGCATGGATTATACGCCATTCGAAGGCCAGCAGATCCTTGCCTCGCCGGTCACCACGATTTCACGAGGCGAGGTGATTTGGCACGACGGCGCCTTCACTGCTGAACCTGGCCGCGGTACCTTCTTGCCCTGCGATCAAACTCAACCTCCCCGGGAAAATGATCTTTTCGACGACGTAGACTAATAGAGGTTGAGCCGCCCAGTGTTCGCCGATTGCATCGAATTCGTTTAGCATGCGGTGCGCCAGCAGTTCCGTGCAAATTCTCGATCCAATATGTCCTCAGTTGGCGGTTACTGGCAGATCGTCACACGATCAGTCTAGGTTTTGAAATGGCCCTACCCGACGAAGCGCTGCATCTCGACATGGCCCAGAGCGACTTTTAGCTGCGTCGCATCAAGTAGGCAGCTATCTGATGGTTGAGCGGACTTTGCTGGCAAGGAGACGCGACCGCCGCCTTTGACCGACAGCGGTCTTCGGGCAAGCGTTTTGACAACGGCACCTTCTGCTGGTTTCAGCAAAGTCGTCTGAGAGTCAGCAGTTGGCAGACGGCGTGTTAGACTGCTGCGTGTCGATATTGGGAGAAGGCAATTGGTTGAGCACGAAGCGAGAAGGCGGCCGATATCCATCGACACCTACATAGTCATCTGCCCGCGGCTCCAGCGTTGCGGATCCAGGCGCTGGAGAGCCTCGTCGTCGAGCGTGCCATGGCCTCTCGCGAAACGTTGGACAACTGGGTTGAGGCCGACCGCGAGCACATTGGTCCACGACGCGGTGCAGCAGTCATCGCGCGGGCAGTAAGGAGTCGAGATGTTTGCCGCCGAAGTCTACCATCAGTACATGGTTCCGTTTCTGTTTCAGGTCTACGCCAACGACTTGGCGGGCCGGATCGATGTACCCACAAACGGTGCCGTTCTGGAAACGGCGGCGGGCACGGGCGTCCTCACGCGCAATCTGCGCGATCGACTGCCGACCAGCGCTCGACTGGTCAGCACCGACATAAACGACGCCATGCTCGATATTGCCCGCGAAATCGATGGCGTCGAGTTTCAAGTCGCCGATGCGACGGACCTGCCATTCGATGACAACACGTTCGATGCCGTTTTCTGTCAGTTCGGCGTCATGTTCTACCCGGACAAGGAGCGCGGATTCAAAGAGGTGGCGCGCGTGCTAAAGCCGGGCGGGCGGTATGTGTTCAATGTCTGGGACCGGATCGAGCGCAACGAGATCCCGAACGCGATCCACGAATTCGTGACCGCGAAAAGCCCGGACGATCCACCGGGTTTCTTAACAGTGCCCTATGGCGGGCTTGCCGACATGAACCTTGTCACAACGATGTTGCAGACCGCCGGGTTCCGCGACATCGATATCGCGGTCCTGCCGCGACGGACGGGGCCTGCCAGTGTCAAGGACATCATCACCGGGCAGGTTCAAAGCACGCCCTTGCTCGGCGAGCTCGAGGCGCGGAATTTGGGCGACGACCGGACCCTGTCCGAGATCGAGGGCATGCTGCGGGACAAATTCGGCCCCGATCCGATCTCGGCACCGTTACAGGCGATTGCCTTTGTCGCGCACCGATAGATAGCTAACGCTGGCGGAGATCGAGCCGACTTCTACGTAGCAGAACGACATAGCGATAGAATCGGAGCGGTTCCGTTTGAAGGGCGAAATACTGCAACGCCTTGGGAAGGCGGATTTGGCTGAGCGAACGTATTGGGAGGCCTTCGCGGTTGCCAAAGAGGACCAAGCTCGGGGTTGGCAGCTCAGAAGCGTGACAAGTCTCGCGAAGTTGATGGGTGAACAAACTCGGTACGAAGAAGCAAAGGAACGCCTTGACCCCATCCATCGAAGCTTCACCGAGGGATTCGACACGCTCGATCTCCAACGCGCCAAGACCGTCCTTGGCGAACTCGGTGGTCAGATGCCAGGTTTGGCGACATGAGAGATCGCGGTTTGCCGTCACAGATGCAATCAGCCATGATCGCACCAGAGGGTGGCATTGCCGAACTTGGCGCCCTCGTCTGAATTCATGATGTGCTATCTGGCCAGTATCTTGCGATTTCGCTGAGAGGATTGCTCAATGCCTCATTTAGTGAACTTCATCTATTCAATATCACTTGCCTTTGGCGTGTTCGCTCAAACCACTGCGATCGTTGCCGCTCCCGATCAGCGCGTCGCCCTGGTAATAGGCAATGCCTCATATGCGTATGCTGGCGATCTCGTCAATCCTAAAAATGATGCAGACGATGTAGCCAGGGCTTTCGAGAAAGTCGGTTTCCGCGTCATTAAAGGGACTGACCTCGATAAGCGCAGTATGGATCTCATAATCCGAAGATTTGCCCGTGTCTTGAGACGCGCAAAGGTTGGAGCATTCTTCTATGCCGGTCATGGTATCCAGGTAGACGGTAAGAACTACCTCGTTCCGGTAGATGCGAAACTCGAGGATGCAACTGGCATTGATTTCGAATTGCTGCGAGTTGACGTGATTCAACGTACAATGGAGCGCGTAGCCACCTCCAATCTTATCTTCCTCGACGCTTGTCGTAACAATCCACTGGCGCGAAACTTGGCACGCGCCATGGGAACACGTGCTGCCAGTATTGGACAAGGCTTGGCGTCTGTTGAATCGGGTGTTGGCACGCTAATCAGTTTTTCAACGCAACCTGGCAATCTTGCTTCGGATGGAACGGGGAGAAATTCACCTTACGCCGCGGCATTAGCAAAATTTATTGATCGTCCTGGCGACAATATTTCGGATATTCTTATAAATGTTCGCAGGGATGTCATGCGCGCGACCAACAATCGGCAAATTCCGTGGGAGCACACAGCCCTTACGGACAAAATCGTGTTTGTACCGAAGGCGCCCGGGCCGGCATCGTCGCAACATACAAAGTTGCAGCGCGATAGCATTGGCGACCGCTACTATCGCCAAACTCTCAAAGAAATGCAGCATCTGCGCAAAGAGCTGCAGAAGCTGAAACGAAAGCGTTCAGGACAAGACAAAACAGTAACAAAACTCCGCCCCGCGGCTCCTCCGCCGGAAACATCCGCGGCAACAGCTCAGGACGACAAGCGCAATAGAATCAAAAATGAAAGTCTGACCAACCTTCAACATCCATTTGATGGCATATGGCAGGTCGCCGTAAAATCGATCAGGGATTGTCCTAATAGTAGATGGCGATTCAGTATCATCATCGCCGCCAGCCAAGTGAGCGGCGGACGGCGAATGCGAGGCGGCACGGTTGGTCCTGACGGCACGGTGACGTTCGAGCATGCTGGAAAGCGCAATCCATCCACGATCTTACGATATGTTGGCAAGATCACGCACGATTCTGGAAAAGCTTCCGTTCAAGCGGTCGGGAAGGATTGCTACGGCGTCGCCGCAATGGAAAAACTCGCTGCTAATTATGCTCGTTCTGGAACAGGCAAGCTTGCCAATTTGCGGCACGCTTTCGACGGGATTTGGGAGGTGACGGTAACATCGGCCAAAGCTTGCCGCAGGAAATCTTGGAAGTTCAACATTACGATTGCCAAAAGCCGTGTGAGCGGCGGTCGGCGAATGCGAGGTGGCAAGGTCGATCGAGCCGGAAAATTAAAGTTCGAGTTCACGGGAAGGCGGAACCCGTCTGCCATCATTCGGTATACTGGCGAGATTACACCCGCTGCCGGGAAGGCAAGGTTTCGAAATCTTGGAAGAAAATGCCGCGGAGCCGCCGCAATGAGAAAAATAGCCGGCTGACATGCATTATCGGGCTGCCGCGCAGGTCAGTTATGTCGCGACGGACATCACTCGGAGCTGATACTCTCAACAAGAAACTGTCGCTACCTATGTTGACGGCTGTCAACGTCGTTGACTTGGCGCAAACCAGTTGCGACCGTCTTCGGCCCATCGCGATCTGCCCCGTTGGATAATATCTCCTTCACACTGAAAGCTGAAGCATATAGCGCTTGAGCGCGTCGATCTGGCAGCCGCGATTGCTGGCCTGCGCCGTCCTTGCCGTTATCGGATTTGGCGCCCTGGCAGCACTCTATTACTGGGTGGCACTTCCCGTCATCGAAACGCTACTGTGAGGTCCGAAAAGTCGAGCCTAAATGGCGCATGCTAATTTCGCACCGCTTGCAGTCGGAAACTTCTTGAATAATAAAGAAAATACAGGTCGAAATTTTCGTCGATTGTATGAACTGTGATGGCTTGAGTTGCGTGGTGAATTTAACGTTCACACATCGCCGTTGTCGCCTCCCAGGCGCTGATCCCGAGGCAGATCGTGAAGTGTTTTCTGATGGCGTTTTGATTGGCCGCGTCGTCATGAACGACGCTGGCGGGCAGCGTGGCTCATGGCGCTGGACCGGCATGTGGATTGGCACCAATACCACTGGCATCGTTGAGACGCTCGACGAGGGCTTGCAGGCGATCAGGTCGCGCGTGACGCCTGATGCGCTTTGGATGTTGCGCCGCCTCCGTTACCTTGGCCGCTTGAGACACTCCAAGTAAGCGTCCGCCCGAGACCGCCTTCCGAAGCCATTCGAACAAGTCGATAATGTCCGCCTGGATAGTAAGCGCACCGCAGAATGTTAAGGCAATTAGCCAAACCAACCAAGCCGAAAGAATAAATGCCTACGCGCACTATTGTTCATTGCCAGGCGAATATTGAATGCACCCAATATCTCCGGTTGATTTGAGTCAATGTTACCTTCCCTGCAAGGTCGTATATTTAACTATTCAAAGGTGGAGTGCGTATCAATGCTCGTGAAACTAAGCATCCTCATGGGTGCAGTTGCACTTTTAGTCAGCGGCACTGAACCGTCTCTTGCCAAGAAGAAGAAGCGCACTAGAGTCGCTATTGCAAATGTAGCGAGCGAAGTGAGGACACGGATCTACTATGTCTATGGTGCCAATCCTGATTGTAGTGAGAAACCGCCTGCAATTATTAGGATTACTAAGAAGCCGAAGCATGGACTGGCAGAAGTGGCCATTGTCAAGGGGTATTCCAATTATCCCAAAGGTCATCAGCGCCACCCGTGCAACCTAACACTGAGAAACATCGCAGCAGTTTATTATAAATCCAATACCGGCTATACAGGACGAGACAATATTTCTCTGGAGTGGTTTACAAAAGGAGGCGGGTATGGGCGAAAGAGATATACGATCAATGTGAGGTGAGTTATTCGAGTTTTCCCATGTTCAAAACTATCCCCCTGAAAAGCCGGTCTTTCGCGAACCTTACATGTTCCATGGTGGCAGCTATTGGTATCTTTAGCACCGCGACTGTGGCGGGCGAGGAAGTCCGGAAAAGCGGTATCGCGTCCCTCACTAAGCCGGAACTCGCTCTTCCCAAGCGGACCAGAATAGAGACTGAACGTCGGGTTGTCGCGAGTGGTGTATCAACGGTAGTTCTGTCGCTTGTGGCGTTGGATGCCGAGTGCAACTCTGTGGAATTGCCAGAGATTGAAATTATTTCCGCACCGAAACATGGTCGTACGCGCGTGATAGCCGAGGAAGATATTGTCAGACTTGGGAAGGATAGTTTGTTTCATAAAAAATGCTCAAACAAGAACGCCCTTCTCACGAGGCTTTATTACAGATCAACTCCTGGATTCCGCGGCGGAGACACGATTATTGCGCGAGGAACCTGGACGGAACTTAGTTACGGGACACGAACGTTTAAATTGGTAATTGATGTGCGGTGAACCACCGTGACTGCTGAGACGTGATGTGATTGGCGACCCCGACAGGTTTCGAACCTGTGACCCTCAGATTAGGAAACAAATGAAAAACAGTAAGAATCAAAGGTCATTCTGACTTTTACCGCCATGGAGCCGCATAGGAGCATCAAACACTTGAACTAAGAGTCAGAATGCGTCCGTTGTCGGCGCCTGCCGCTAAATCGGCATTGACCACACCCCAATCTTGGCAAACACTGCGCAGTCAATCTTCATAACCACCAGCATAGAATCTCACGCGCTACGGTTCGCGAGTCCGTGTGCCAAGGAGTGAACTCAACATGGAAATCCGCAATCTCGGCGCGTCCGGCCTGCGCGTGTCCGCTGTCGGCCTCGGATGCAACAATTTCGGCGTTCGTCTCGACAGCGAAGCCTCCCGCGCTGTGATCGACACGGCCATCGACGCCGGCATCACTTTGTTCGACACCGCTGATATGTACGGCGGCCGAGGCGGCTCGGAAACCGTCATGGGCGAGATCTTAGGTGAGCGCCGTAAGGACATCGTCCTTGCCACAAAGTTCGGCATGGCGATGGACGACGAGGGCGTCAAGAAAGGCGCCGCCCGCCGCTACATCATGTCCTCGGTCGAAGCCAGCTTGACGCGACTCAAGACAGATTGGATAGATCTCTACCAGCTCCATCGCCCCGACCCGCTGACACCGATCGAAGAAACCCTGCGCGCGCTCGAAGATCTCGTGCGGGACGGCAAGGTACGCTACATCGGCTGCTCGAACCTGCCGGCGTGGCAGGTCGTCGAAGCACACTGGACCGCGCTGAGGGCCGGCGCGTTCCCCTTCGTCTCTTGCCAGGACGAATACAGCCTCGTCGTCCGCGAAATCGAAAAC
>JBPCVZ010000039.1:0-18462 GCA_051010015.1 Hyphomicrobiaceae bacterium | reverse complement strand
CGAGGCGCACCGCGAGGGCGACAAGCGCCATGACCGGCGCCGCCATGAGCAGAATGGCGAGACCGAGGATCCGGTCCTCGACGTTCTTGATCATACGGTCCGCATCGCTCAGTGGCCGGTCAAGAACACGCAGCATCGGGACGTTGCCGATATAGGTGTAGGCCTCGCGATTGAGCAGCAGTTTCGAATTGTGCGCCGAAATGCGGATATCGACTGGAAGCTGCAGCAATTGCTTGACGATCTGTAGCAGGCGTTCTTCCGCCGCCGCCGGCACGCTGACAATCAAGAGTTCGACACCGGCCTCGCGGCAGAAAGTTTCAAGTTCATCGAAGGTGCCGAGCCGGCGCAAACCAACGTCCGCTTCATGGCTGCCGTCGCGCGTCTGCGAGCGATCATCGAACATGCCAAGAATTTCAAGGTGCGCGCTTTCCCCGCTCAGAAGGTCAACAAGCGTGTTGGCGTCTTCACCGCCACCAACGATGACGGCACGCCGGCGCAGGCGACCAGTTGCAGCGAAGTGATTGATCGAATGCGCAACGACGAGGCGGCTGCCTGCGAGCGCGAGAAAAGCGAGCGTGCTCCACGTCAAGGCCGTAACCGGCGCAACAGCCATGAAACCGACAAGATACAGAGCACCGCTGACGACAAGCGCGATGAGCGCGATCGCGCTCAGGATTTTACCGATTTGAGCGGCCGGACGGCGCAGCGCCGAGATCGAATAGGACCAATTCGCACTGAGAATCGCGACGATCAGGAAGGGTACGATGGCGATCGCTGCCGTCGCCGCGAATTCGCCAATACCGTTGAGCGCCGTAATCAAATAGGCGCCGATGCCTGAAAGCGCGATGACTGCAAGGTCGACACACACGAGACTGAACAGCAACATAGGCCGGCGCAACTGGCCGAGGCGGTCGCAGAAACAACGCTCAAACAATCCCGCCACGTGAGAGGTTGCAACCTCTCCCGCCCTAGTCAAGCCGAACCCTTCCGTTGTTGCTTCCGAGGTCATGCGCACTCCGTTGCCCTCAAACCTTGCACAATTCAGATGCAGGGTATGGGCCAACTCTTAAGCATAAACGGGCAGGCAGGTTGTGAATCGTAGTGGGCTGAGTCCGGCGTGGTTATCGAACGGTTAGCCGGCGCACTAAGTTAACGCGATCCGGTCACTCACCGCGCATGCTTGCCTCCAGCATGGCGCGCAAGCGGGCCGGTGGTGCGACGGAGGCACGCAGCTCAAGGTCGAAGAACACAAGGATCGCATCGCAGGTCGCGACACATTCATCGGTGCCGCCCTTGAAGACGCCGTTCACGATCGTCATCGACTTCGTGCCAAGACGGTTCACGCGTGTGCCAATATCGACCGTCCCTGGATAGTTAAGCTCCTGGTGGAAGTCGATGATGATGCGGGCAAGCACGAAGTCGAGCGTGGTCGTTTCGTCGGCGATTTCATCCAGCATCGGCTTGATGAACGCCGTGCGGCCAGCTTCGAAGAAGGTCGAGTAAACGGCGTTGTTGACATGACCAAGGGTGTCCTGGTCGTTGTAGCGGATGGTATGGGAAGTCCAGATCTTGAAACTCGCCCGCTTGCGTGGATCGGGCTGGCTATCGTCATCGCCGCTGGCGGCGGCGCCTTGCTGGCTCATCAAATAACCTCTTCGGTCTTGTCATCGGTCTCGCCAAAGCGACGCAGCGTAGCCGGCCGCGTGCCTTCATAGAGTTTCTCGATATTGCCAGCAATCTTTGCGTTTTCGCGCTCGAACAGCGAGTTGCCGTCGAGATCGCTCTCGACCAGGAAGGGCCCGAATTTCTTGCAGTCCAGCACCCAGATCGCCTGGGCGAGGCCAAGGTCTTCGGCCCAGTGGGCCGCCACCACGGTTTCAATTCCGCGCCCGAGCAGCGCGCCGGTGCCATAGCCGACCGTCGTCAGGTAGATCGCGTTGTTGGGCACGAACGACTTGCGGTAGATCTCGCTGGTCATACCGCCCTTGCCGATGATGACGTTACAGCCGGAAATCTTGAACCAGCCATCGAGCCATTTCGCGAAGCGGAACGACGCCGTGGCCGTCACCGCGCCGACGTTGAGTGTACCATCGTCTTCAATCGTTGCCGCCGGCGAACAGTGGAAGTTGGCGCTGCCGAGATCCGCCGGCAGTTCCTTGCCGTCATCGACAGCCATCTTGTAGACGCCTTCGCGCGCCGTGAAGACACGGCCGTTGAGATACACGACGGTGCCGATTTCGAGCTTGCGCAGGTCCTCGGTAGTCGCCGGCAAATCGAGCGTGACGGTTTTGATCTTGCTGTCGGTCATTGATTGGGGTCCGATCGTGCGGTTAGGCGGAAGCGCTGGAAGTTGGCCCGAGCGAAACGGGCAGCTTGAGCGGGCCGCGCAGGGTAATGCCATCGGCCCAAACCGGCTCGCCGGCAAGTTGCATATGCGGAAATTCCCGATGCAGCGCCGGAATAGCGATCGCGGCCTCGAGACGCGCGAGCGGCGCGCCAAGACAGAAGTGCGTGGCATAGCCGAAGGCGTAATGGCGCTTGGCCGGTCGTTCGACGTCGAGCTCATCGGGGTGCTGGAAGACGTCGGGATCGCGATTGGCGGCGGCCATTACGGCATAGACCCGGTCACCGGCCTTGATGGCATGGCCGCCAAGCTCGTGATCCCGAAGCGCGATGCGTACCGTCGAGGGAACCGGCCCATCGAAACGGAGAAACTCTTCGACGGCGGCTTCGACCTGATCGTCAGTCTCGAGCTTCAGGAACTGTTTTCGCCATGCCGGATGCCGCATCATGTGCATCGACGCCATCGAGATGAGGTTGGTCGTCGTCTCGTGGCCGGCAAATAGGAACAGAATACAGGTGGCGATCAGTTCGTCATCGCTGAGGCTGCCGTCTTCGTCGTCGTGGGCGTCGATCAGGAGCGTGAGAACGTCGTCGCGCGGGTTGCGGCGATGGTCCTCAATGACCTCGCGGAATGCCGCCGCCATCGCCTCGACGGCAACGCGCGCGCGTTCGTATTTGTCCGGGACCGACTGCGCCTCGCCAATGAACAGTTTGATTTCGTCGGACCAGTGCTTCATGTCGGGCAGCAGCGCGCGCGAGACGCCGAGCATGTCCATGATCACGTAGGCCGGCAGCGGATTGGAATAGGCTTCGACGAGGTCGACGTCGGTATCGGGCTCAAGGGCGCGGAGCAGGTCGGCGGTGATCCGTTCGACATTGGCACGCACCGGCGTCATCGCGCGGCTGGTGAAGACGCGCGCGGTGAGGTTGCGGATCCGCGTGTGGTCGGGCGGGTCCTTGAAGACGAACCAGTTGCCGAGATAGCGCATCAACGATTCGATCTGTGCCTGCGTCTCGGACGGCTGCGACTTGTAGAACGGCGTCACGGTGTCGGCGGACATCTGGCGGTCGTGCAGGATCGCGTGCACGTCGTCATAGCGCGTCGCAATCCAGGCCCGCAGCGGCGGGCTCCAGTGGACCGGCGCTTCCTCGCGCAAGCGCGCCAACACCGGATAGGGATCAGCGATGAACGAGGGATCGCGCGGGTCGAGAAACGGTGCGCTGGTATGGGCTGCGGTCATGGCTCTGTTACTCAGCCGCCTCGGTTTGCGGTGCGCCGACGCCGTCCCATTCGACGGTCGGGCGGCGGGAATAATCGGTGAACCACTCCGGGTCCGTGCGGAATTCGGCACGACCGTCGGCATGGATGCGGGCGACGGCACGGCGCGACGACAGGCAGAACATGTGCACGCTCATCGGCATGCCACCGGTGTGGCAATAGCCAACCTCGATGTTGCAGTCGACGACCATCGACGAGCCCATGAAGCCCATCGCGCCCATGCCGATCGAGTTGCCGAGTTCGCGCAACTCTTCTTCAAGGGCGGCGACCTTCGGATCGGAGTGCTGCGAGCCGACGGTGCGCAGGCAGGCGGCCTGCTTGCCGAGCACCATGGCGGCGTCCTTGGAGCCGCCGAGCCCGACACCGACGATTGCCGGCTGACAGGCGAGGCCACGCTTGCCAAACGCAATGCAGGTGTCGAGGAAGAAGCGCTTGATGCCGTCGATGCCGTCGCCGGGGAACAGCATGCGATAATCCGAGCCGAAGAGACCGCCTTTGTGGACGGTAATGATATCGATCCAGTCACCCTCCGGATGGAAGGCATACTCGATTTCCGGTGCATTGATGCCGACGTTGTTGTCGTGATCCGTGCGCCACAATGGATGCACGCGATTGGGCCGCAGCGGCACGTCGTGGGTTGCGCTCGCGGTCGCCCGGCGCAGGGCGCCCTCAAGCGCCGCCGGGCCGCCCTCGACGCGGGCGTCGTTGCCGAATTTGACGTACCAGCGCGGCGTGCCGGTGTCGCCGCACATGGCGCGACGGTCTTCTTCCGCGGCCTTGTAGTTGTCGAGCATGGCACGAATGACGAACGCCGAGAGTTCGCCGCTTTCCGTATCGGCGAGCTTCTCGAGACCGCCGAGGTAGTCGTCGGGGATCTCGATGGCCGCCTTGGCCATGAGGGTCTCGGCAGTCGATTGGATGGCGCTCAAGGGGATCATGATTGGGGTTCCGAGATTGTATCTTCAGGCCAGAGCACGTCGAGAGGGAAGGTATGCGCTTCAAAAGGTACGGCGGTTACCGACTCGGCATCTTTGAACATTGCCGTGATCTGCCATTTGCCGTTGACCAATGTCATCACCTCGAGTGTCTTCAAAGTGGGGGCCAGGTACCAGGCATGAGCGACGCCGAACGCGGCATAGATGGCGAGCTTATCCGTCCGATCAGCACGTTGTGTTGAAGGCGACAATATTTCGGTCACCCAGTCTGGTGGGATATCGATGGCGGCCGTATCCGGAAGACGCGGCAGTTTTTCGCGACGCCAGCCCGAGATGTCAGGCACAATGACATGGTCACCGAGGTGCAATTCGGCCTCGGGCGCGAATATCCATCCGCCGGGACCGCCCTGGCCTCGATCGAACGGACCATCCAGCTGGCCGCCAAGACGCCAGGCCGCGCGGCTGTGGCGGAACGCCGGTCTCGGATACGCATGCAGAACGCCGAACAGAATCTCGCCGACCATGTTTTCCGGCAAGGCTTCAATATCGGCGTAGGTCGCCGGGCCGGGCCGGGGCTTTGTCGGTGAATCGGTGGCACCCATCGTTTCTACTCCGCCGCTGCGGGCTTGTCCTTGATCAGCGTATCACCGGGCCGGACGATATCGAAGACAACGGGCGCGTTCGTCACGTTCATTTGATCGTTCGCCTCGCGAACCACCGTGAAGGTCGACTTTTCAAGATCGCCGGCATCCGGGAAGTCTTCCCGGTAGTGGGCGCCGCGACTGTTTTCGCGGGCGATGGCAGCATGCGTTATCACTTTCGATATGACGATCTGCGAGCGCAGATTCAACCAATCGTGCCAAGTCAGATTGAACGCCCGGTCCGCATCCGGCAGTCCGGTCTGCTCGAGTTCACCGCTGATCGCATCGAGACCTTCGACGGCACGCGCCAGTCCGGCCGCATCACGCAGCACGCCGACATCATCCCACATCAGGTCGAGAAGGCGCTCACGCAGACCGTTCAGATCACCGCCTGCCTTGCCGAACGGTGCCGTCGCGCACGCGATAGCGTCGTCGATGACGGCCTCGTCCGGTGCGCGCCAATGCGGATTCTGAGCGAGGAAGTTCGGCATGGTGTCGCCGGCGATACCGCCGAACACTGTCGAGTTGGCAACGCCATTGCCGCCGAGACGGTTGGCACCATGCACGCCGCCGGCATCCTCGCCGGCAACGAACAGGCCGGGCAGTTCGGTCGACGTGTCGACCTCGCAGACGAGGCCCCCCATGTGGTAGTGCGCCGTCGGCACGACCTCGACGAGGCCACCGGCGAGGTCGAAGCCGCAGTCGGCGCAGCGCTCGACCATGCCCTTGAACTTCTGCGTCACCGTCTCAGGGCCGAGGTGGCTCATCTTGATGTAGACGCCGCCGTTGGGCGTGGTGCGGCCGGCGCGCATTTCGGCATAGATCGCGCGGCTGACAATGTCACGCGTGGCGCGCTCGACGTCCGGGTCGTAATCCGCCATGAAGCGGCGCTCATTGCCATCGAGCAGATGACCGCCAGCGCCGCGCAGGCCTTCTTCGAGAACCGTGCCGGTCATCCGCGTCTCTGTGCCGGCCAGCAGCCCGGTCGGGTGGAACTGGACCATCTCCATGTCGCGCAGCGGCAGGCCGCGCTCGAGCGCCATGGCGAGGCCGTCCATGGATTTGTCGCCGCTCGGCGTGTGGTAGCGATACATCGTCGGGCCGCCGCCGGTCGCGAGCAGCACAGCTTTCGCCTCGACGAAGCGGAAAGTGCCGGTGCGGATATCAATCATCAAGACGCCGGCAATGGCGTCGCCGGACTTTGTCGGCACCAGCGCGATCGCGCGATGCTCTTCGAGCCGGTTGATCGGGCGTGCCCAGATTTGCTCCATGACACGGTTGATGATCTCGATGCCGGTGAGGTCGCCCTTGTGGACCGTGCGGTCGAACGTCTGGCCGGCAAACGCCTTGCCGTGCAACGTGCCATCGTCGTTGCGGTCGAAGAAGCAGCCAATCTCGTTTTCGAGTTCGCGGATGCGCTCGATCGCGGTCGACACCAGCGTCCAGGCCAGCTTTTGATGCGGCAGCCACTTGCCACCATCGATCGTGTCCATGAAGTGGCGCTCAACCGAGTCAGCCGGGTTTACGGCAACGTTGTAGCCGCCTTGCACCATGCGCGTGCAACCCGATTTGCCGAGCAATCCCTTGGTGGCAATCGTAATCGACAGGTCGGGCGCCGTCTGATGCGCGTGCAGTGCGGCGAGCAGGCCGGCACCTCCGGAACCGAGGATCAGAATGTCAGTACGTGTGCGTTCGATTGCGTTTTGCGACATGGTTCGAACTCAAAAAAGGTTTGCGGCAAGCAGAATGCCGACGAATAGCGCCATGGCGATGGCGGCGATCGCGCGTTGCTTCTGACCCGGCTGCCATTTCATGTTTTCAATCAGCAGCACACGGATGCCGCCGAGCAGGTGCAGCGTCAGCAGGACAACGAGGGCGGTCTCGGATGCCTTGACGAGCGGGTTCTCGGTCCACTTCAGGAAGCCGTCGAGACTGGCTTCGCCCTCGATGGCAAGACCGAGCGCAAGGAAGTGCATCGGCAGGAAGACCGCGAGGCCGACGCCGGACAGGCGATGGACCAGCGCCGCGATCCACAGCCAGTCGCGCCGGTGGGCGGTGCCGGCGGTCAGGCGTGTCTTGCTGTCCGTACTCATGTGAGACCTCCCGGCAACGTCACGGCGATCACGGCACGGGCACCGAGCAGCATGAGCAGGGCCGCAAAGATGATCATGACGCCATCGAGCGCGCTACCACGCAGCGATGTCCACTCGCGCAGGACCGTGCGCACGCCGATCGCGCCGTGCAGCGCGGCGAGCACGACGAACACGCCGTAGAACACCGCCCAGCCAACGCTGCCAGCCGTGCGACCGAGGATATTGGCCGCCGTGATCCCGACTTGCGTTGCGTAGAAGATGATCGCGAGGTGCGCCAGGATGAACGGCACCATGAGCAGTGCCGTGGTGCGCTGGATGACATAGAGGCGGAGATCCCACATCACAGCTCACCCCGCAGATAGGCGTGCATCGTGAGGCGCTTGAGACCGGCGATCGAGGCGGTCGGGTTGAGTTGCTTGGGGCAGTGCTGCTCACAGCTTTGGTGTGAGTGACAGGCATGGCAACCGCCGGCCGCGGCGACGGCCTTGAGACGCTCGCTCTTGCCGGCGTCACGCTCATCATTGACCAGGGTCCAGGCCCGGTTGAGTGCCGCCGGCCCGAGGTACTCGTCCTGCCACCGCACCGTATCGCAGGCGGCGAAGCAGATGCCGCAGTTGATGCATTCGATCGCGGTATCGGCCTCGATACGCGCCGGCGTGTTCGGTGAAATCTGCTCGATGGGATCGTGCCGCGTCTTGCTCGGGACGAAGGTGCCATCAGCCTGCTGCCACTTCTCGAAGAAGCGCGTCATGTCGGCGGTGAGGTCCTTGATGACGGGCAGGTTGGCGAGCGGGCGCAGTTCAACCTTGCCGTCATCGATGACCTTCGAGACGTGTGTGCGGCAGGTCCAGCGCGGGCGACCGTTTACCGTCATGGCACAGGAACCGCACATGCCGACGCGGCAGGCAAACCGATAGGACAACGTCGGGTCGGCGTTGCGCTGAATCCAGGTGACGACGTCGAGGATCGTCTGGTTCTGGCGCAAGGGCACCACGAAGGTTTCGTATCGACCTTCGTCACCACCGCGCCAAACGGAAACGTCGATGGTATCTGTCGGTGAGATGTCGGCTGCGGTCATGGTCAACTTACGGCTGCGGCGGTCGGGAGAGGGGGATAGATGTCGGGGCGCCGTGCCCTCCTTCGATTGCGCAAAGGGCGGCGAGGCAGAGTTTCGAGAATAGCGGATCGCATAGCGGGTTACCACACTGTCTCGAAGCGTGCTGAATTAACCAAACCAGGCAGCCACTTCGCCGCACTTGGCCTGCCGTCAACCGCCGTGGCATTTGACAACGCCAGCCGACTCGAGATCAGCGACCGCCGTCGGATCGAGGCCGAGTTCTGCCAGGACGTCGCCAGTATGCTCGCCGAGATAGGGGGCCGCGCCCTGGATGGCGGCTGGCGTAGCTTCAAAGCGGGCGGCGGGGCGCGCCTGGCGGATTTCACCGACGCCGGGGTGGTCGAACGTCTCGACCATCGCGTTGGCGATCACCTGCGGATGATCGATGACGGCGCGGCGCGGCAGAACCGGTGCACAGGGCACATCGGCGGCATCGAGGGCGGTGAGCCAGTGATCGGTCGCCCGGCTGGCGAACTCCGCTTCGAGCAGCAGCATGCGCGCCTGGCGGTTCGCGTTGCGCCCGGCCTGGTCGATGAAACGCGGATCCTCAAGCCACTCGGGCCGTTCGAGGGCGGCGCACAGCCCCTTCCACTCCTTGTTGGAATTGGTTCCGACGGTGATGTAGCCGTCCGAGGTTTCGAAGATCATGTCGTGCGGTGAGTTGCGGTGCTCAGTCGTGCCCTCGCTAACGATAGTGAACGGCGCCATGCCCTCCGGCCACAGATATGAGAGCATCGTGTCGAGCATCGAGAGCCGGATGTGCTGGCCCTCTCCCATACGCTCACGCTTGAAGAGAGCGGCGGTGATCGCCTGGGCGGCATAAACGGCGGTCGCCTTGTCAGCGACGATGGTGCGCGTCATGCGCGGGCGCCCCGTGAGCGGGTCGGCCTGGATATCGGCAAGACCCGAAAGCGCCTGGATCAGCGGATCGTAGACGCGCTTGGCGGCATAGGGCCCGTCCTCGCCAACGCCGCTGATCGACATGTAAACCAGTTTCGGCGCGCGCGTGTGGACGGCTTCGAAGCCGAACCCGAGACGCTCGATGGTACCGGGCCGGAAATTCTGGACGAGCACGTCGGCCGTGTCGATCAGGCGCCAGAGCAGGTCGGCGCCTTGTGGTTGCTTGAGGTCGATGGCGAGAGAGCGCTTGCCGCGGTTGCACGAGATGAACATCGGCGGGAATGCGCCGGCGCGCGAACGGCGCGCATTGTCGCCGGCCAGTGACTCGACCTTGATGACGTCAGCGCCCTGATCGGCCAGCATGGCAGTGCAGGCGGGTCCCGATACGACCGTCGTCAGGTCCAACACGCGAATACCGTCGAGTGGACCGGTCATGGCGCGCGCGGCCCTTCGGGGGTATTGGCGATGACGGCGGACTGATAGGCCGGCCGCTCGGCGATGCGATCGTGCAGGACTTCGAAGACAGCCGGCAGAGGAATCGGCGGCTCGAGGTTCTTGGCCCAGCCCAAGATAGTCATCATCAACATATCGGCGCCGGTGAACCGTTCACCGAGTAGATAGGGGCAATTCTCATCGAAGCGGACCGCTGCCGCCTCGATCATTCTAGTGAAATAGGCGCGCGCGGCCTGGTTCGCGACGGGTGCTTCGCCGTAGATCTGCGGCAAGCCCTCGTGGCGCCGCAAGACATAGAGGCTGGTCGCATCGAGTTCCATGCAGATGAACGAAACCCACTCGTTGTAGCGCGCGCGCTGTCGGGGATCGGTCGGCACCAGCTGGTTGTCCGGCGTGCCGTAGGTTTCGGCAAGGTAGGTGATGATGGCCGAGCTTTCCGACAGGATGAAATCATCATCCTGAAGAACCGGGATCTTCTGGCGGGGATCGAGTTGCGTATACGCCGGCGTCTGCGTCTGACCACTGCGTGACTGGATCTGCTCCGTTCGATAGGGCAGGCCGAGTTCGGCCATCGCCCAGTGCGCCCGCAAAGCACGTGACGTGCCGACACCGTAAACGGTTAGTTTGGTTGGTTCGCTCATACGACTCGCATGGGTGCCGCAAGCGTGTGAAGCCACGCCGGCGGTTTGAATTCATCGGTGACGTTGCAAAGCGCTATTCGGCGGCCTCGGTGCCTTTGTCAGAGACCGGTTCACCGTCGATGCGGACACAGCCGGCAGCATTGTCGACAGTGACATAGTGATCGTACATCGTCAGTGTCGGGCGGGCGCCGAAACGTTCCTCGATCCAGCCCCACCATTCGTCGTTGAACCAGGCTTCCGCGGCTTCCCGGCTCTCGAACGTGTAGATGCCACCACCGCAATCCTCACCGTTGAGGTATTGCTTCGAGATCAGGCCTTTGACCTCGCGGTAGATCGGCGCGGAGTCCTGAGCGCGGGCGACGGCGGCGGCCTTGTCGGGTTTCGGGCCACTGCGTGGGATCTGGACGACGGCAACGAGCATGGTGAGCCTCCTGGCTTGCAACTGGCGTACGATCGGTTTGGTTCGAGAGCATAGGGTGACGGGCATGCCGACGGCAAGTCGATCGCGTCGATCACGACCCTTCCATCGGGCATCCATCTCCCATATGTTGCCACGCAACATGATGCTGCGATCTTGAAAGGGTTTTGCGATGGGTTTCCGGGCGTTGCTGGTTGAGCAGAATGATGAAGGCAAGGCCAAGGCCAGCGTGCAGGAGTTGGCAGAGGACCGGCTGCCAGCCGATGGCAACGTAACCGTCGGGATCGAGTACTCAACGCTCAATTACAAGGATGGCTTGTGCGTCAACGGCCTCGGCGGTCTCGTGCGCAATTTCCCGCACGTGCCGGGCATTGACTTTGCCGGCACCGTCGAAGCTTCGGACGATCCGCGCTACAAGGCCGGCGACAAGGTCGTGCTCACCGGCTGGCGTGTCGGCGAAGCCTGGTGGGGCGGCTACGCCGAGAAGGCGCGCGTGAAGGCGGACTGGCTGGTGCCGCTGCCCGCTGAATTGACGACGAAGCAGGCGATGGCCGTCGGTACCGCCGGATTTACATCGATGATTTCGGTTATGGCACTCGAAAAGCATGGGCTGAAACCGGGCCAGGGCGAGGTGCTGGTGACCGGCGCCGCCGGCGGTGTCGGCTCCGTCGCGACGGCGATTCTGGCAAAGCTCGGCCATGAGGTCGCCGCCGTGACCGGCCGGCCAGAGCAGGCCGATTACCTCAAGGGCCTCGGTGCCAGCCGGATCGTGCCGCGCGACGAGGTCAGCACGCCCTCGGGACGGCCGCTCGACAAGGAAGCCTGGGCCGGATGCATCGATGCCGTTGGCGGGGCGATGCTGGCAACCATCCTGCCGCAGATGATGTACGGGGCGTCCGTGGCGGCGGTTGGCCTGGCCGGCGGCAACAAGCTCGAGACGACCGTCATTCCGTTCCTGCTGCGCGGCGTCAATCTGCTCGGCATCGATTCCGTGATGCAGCCTTACGACAACCGCGTCGCGGCGTGGCAGCGGATCGCGAGCGACCTGCCGATGGAGAAACTCGAAGCGATGATCGAGATGGCAACGCTCGATGAGCTGCCGGGGCTCGGGCGTGATATCCTCAAAGGCCAGGTCAAGGGACGCGTTGTCGTGGATGTCAGGGCCTGACACCATATCGCCTCGGCGATTGGCGTGGCGGTGTGAAACTGGTACTGGCTGGCCAGGGAATGCAAAGAGCAATGGACTGCCGAGGCGCGCGGGCGCCCGGCGCAGAAGGGTGATGCAATGAAAGCCTCGGAACTGAAGATCAAGATTTTTGCCGATGGCGCCAATCTCGAAACGATGAAGGAACAGGCCAAGAACCCGCTGATCAGCGGCTTCACGACCAATCCCTCACTCGTCAAGGCTGCCGGCGTGACCGACTACAAGGCCTACGCACTCGACGTCCTCGCCGCCATTCCGGACAAACCGATTTCCTTCGAGGTGTTTGCCGACGACCTGCCCACGATGGAGGCGCAGGCGCGCGAAATCGCGACTTGGGCGCCCAATGTCAACGTCAAGGTGCCGGTGACCAACACCAAGGGCGAGAGCCTCGTGCCGGTCATCGAGCGGTTGTCGGCGGCGGGCGTCGTGCTGAACATTACCGCGCTCTACACGGTTGAGCAGGTCCAAACCATCACCAATGCCGTGCACGCGGATACGGCGTCGATCCTGTCGGTATTTGCCGGCCGTCTCGGCGATACCGGCCATGACCCGGTGCCGGTGATGGAAGAGTCCGTCCAGGTCGTCGCGGCCAAGCCGAAGGCGGAGCTGCTGTGGGCGAGCACACGCGAGGTGTTCAACGTCATCCAGGCCGACCGTATGGGCTGCCATATCATCACAGCGCCGGATGGTGTGATCTCGAAGCTCGGCGGGCTTGGCAAGGACCCGGTGCAGAACTCGCTCGATACCGTCAAAGCTTTCTATGCCGACGCGACGGCGGCAGGCTTCGATATTGCGACCGGCTAGACCGCCGGATCGGTCTCAACATCGTCACTGCGCCAGCTCTGGTACGATCCACAGGGGCGCCTCACCGCGTTCGACGCGCTGGATGTTGTCGAACGCGTTGCGGAAGCGGGCGCTGTGGTTGTCCCAGGTCGGGCCGGCGAAGTGCGCGGTCAACACGACATTTTCGAGCTTGAACAACGGATTATCCGCCGGCGGCGGTTCCTGGTCGAAGACATCGAGGCCAGCGCCGAAGATTTTGCCTGCGCTGAGGTGCTCGTAGAGCGCTTTTTCGTCGATGACCGGGCCGCGCGCCGTATTGACCAGGATCGCCTCGGGACTCATTTCCTCGAGTTCGGCCTTGCCAATCAGGTGTCGGGTCGACGCGTTGAGCGGCGTGTGTAGCGAGACGACATCGGATTCGCGCAACAACTCCCGCAACACCCGGAATTTGACACCGGCCTGGTCGGCCTCGTCTTCGCTGAGCCGCTTGATGTCGGTGTAGATGATGTTCATGCCGAATGCCTTGGCGAGACGCGCGGTCTTCTTGCCGATATTGCCGAGACCGACGATACCGAGTGTCTTGCCCGACAATTCGTACATGCGTGGTGCCGGACCGTTGCCCCGCCAGCGCCCGGCCGTGACGCTGCCATGCTGCCAGACGACGCGCCGCGCAACGGTGAGCATGAGCATGATGGCGTGCTCGGAAACCGAAATTGCGTTGGCACCACCGTTGTTGCACACGGGTACGCTGGCCGCCCGCGCCGCGTCGAGATCGATCGCGTCATAGCCGGCACTGAGCAACTGCAGCAAGCGCAGGCGGGGCGCGTTGGCGTGGAATTTCGGGCCGACGTCGACGCTCGGATAGCACACGAAATAGTTGGCGTCGGCGAGATGGGCGTCTATCGCCGGGTCATTGTGTGCGGCGATGACGGTTTCAAAGCCGTTGGGCGCCATGCCCTCGGCGATCGGCACAACGTTGGAGGACGGACAAACGACGATAATCTTCGGAGCCATTTGTGATCTGCTTTCATTCGGGAGCCAGCACGGCCGCGGCGCGCGGCAGGACACCTGTATCCGGAGGAAACTTCCGAAAAGCAAGCCACGCGCGCGATCATCCCATCAACGATCAGGAATCGATCCCGACCCGCGAGCTGGCAATAAACGTGGAGCTTCGCACAAGGCAAACAGTCGATGCTCGTCAATACAGCCGATGACGAACCGCGATCAGGGGGCCGTCGTCCTGGCGCCGGGGCCCTGTGAGCATAAGTACATATGACGGTTGGCAAGCCCAGCGGCTCGTGGTGTCATAGGCCTGATCTGTCGCGGTCCTCGAAAAACAGGTCCAACTACCGAAACGCTAAAGGCGCGGCACGGCCGCCAAGGGGTATCTGAATGGCGGACGAAGACATTCGCGCGGCACTTGCCTATCACGAGGCCGACCCGCCGGGTAAAATCGCGATCGTGCCGACCAAACCGGTGGCCAACCAGCATGATCTCGCGCTCGCTTATTCGCCAGGCGTCGCGCATGCCTGCCTCGCGATCGAAGAAGACCCCGCGACCGCGTCGAAATACACCGCCCGCGCCAACCTCGTCGGCGTCATAACGAACGGCACCGCCGTGCTCGGGCTCGGCAACATCGGCCCACTGGCATCGAAACCGGTAATGGAAGGCAAGGCCGTCCTGTTCAAGAAATTCGCCGGCATCGATTGCTTCGACATCGAAGTGGCCAGTGAGGATGTCGACACGTTCGTTGCCGCGGTTGCCTGCCTCGAGCCGACTTTCGGTGGCATCAACCTCGAAGACATCAAGGCGCCGGAGTGTTTCGAGATCGAGCGCCGTCTCAAGGAGAAGATGAAGATCCCCGTGTTCCATGACGACCAGCATGGCACCGCGATCGTTGTCGCGTCCGGGATCATCAACGGACTGAAGATTGTCGGAAAGGACCTGGCCGATGTGAAACTGGTCGCGTCCGGCGCCGGAGCGGCGGCCCTGGCGTGCCTCAACCTGCTCGTCGGCCTGGGGCTGAAACGCGAAAATACCTATGTTTGCGATATCGAAGGCGTCGTCTACGCTGGCCGTAAGGAGCTGATGGACCCCTACAAGGAGCCGTTCGCGCGCGAGACGGACAAACGGACTCTTGCCGAAGTGATGCCTGGCGCGGACGTCTTCCTCGGGCTCTCGGCCGCCGGCGTCGTCAAGCCGGAGATGGTCGCGGCGATGGCCGACAAACCGCTGATTTTCGCGCTGGCCAATCCAACCCCGGAGATCATGCCGGAGGAGGTCCACGCCGTGCGCCAGGACGCCGTCATGGCCTCTGGCCGGACGGATTTTCCTAATCAGATCAATAACGTACTTTGCTTCCCGTTCATCTTCCGCGGCGCTCTCGACGTCGGTGCGACGCAGGTCAACGAGGAGATGAAGAAAGCGGCCGTGCTGGCGCTCGCCTCGATCGCGGAAAATGAGGCGTCCGACATCGTGCTGGCCGCCTATCAGTCGGACAGCCTTGTGTTCGGGGCCAACTATATCGTGCCCAAACCCTTCGATCCGCGCCTGATCACGGAGATCGCACCGGCCGTCGCGCGGGCAGCGATGGAAACCGGCGTGGCGACGCGCCCGATCGAAGACCTCGATGCCTACCGGCACAAGCTGTCGTCGTTCGTCTATCAATCCGGCTTCATGATGAAGCCGGTGTTCGATCAGGCCCGGCACGCGCACAGCGAACGCCGGCGCCGCCTCGTCTTCGCAGAAGGCGCTCATCCTTATGTCCTGCAGGCGGCGCAACAGGTGATCGCAGAGCAAATTGCCGAACCGATTCTGGTCGGCAATACGGAAGACATCGAGCACTGGATCAAGCATCTCGGCCTGCGCATGCGCATCGGCAAGGACGTGCAGGTTTTCGATCAGACCAATGATCCGCGCATTCCAGCGCTGACCGACGAATACTTGCACCTCGTCGAACGCCGCGGCGTACCGCCAAGCCATGCCCGTCGCGTGATCGGTGCCGGCGCCACCGTGGTCGCTGGGTTGCTGCTGCGCCGTGGCGACGCGGACGCCATGATCTGCGGCATCGTCGGTCGTTATCTCGCGCACCTGCGCCATGTTCGCCAGGTCATCGGCCAGCATTCAGCCGTCAATGCGCTTGCCAGCCTTACCGGCATTATTCTTCCGAGCGGTCCGCTGTTCATGGCCGACACACACGTCAATCACCAACCGGACGCCGAAACGCTGGCCGAGATCACGCTGATGGCGGCCGAAGAAGTCCAACGATTCGGCATAACGCCGAAGATCGCGCTGCTGTCGCATTCCAACTTCGGCACGCGTGATGATGAAAGCAGCCGGAAAATGCGGCGCGTCCTGGCACTCGTCAATGACCTCGCCCCCGATCTCGAGATCGAAGGCGAAATGCACGCTGAAGCCGCCATCTCCACCTTCATCCGCGAAGACAATTTTCCCAACTCGCGACTGGAAGGCCCCGCCAACCTGCTCATCATGCCGACGCTCGATGCCGCCCACATTTCCTTCACGCTGTTGCGCTCGGTGACGAAGTCGGTTGCGATCGGCCCGATGCTGCTCGGCACGGCGCGACCGGCGCACATCCTCACGACATCGGCTACCGTGCGATCCCTGCTCAACATGTCGGCCGTGGCGATCGCTGATTCGGTGCGTGATGAACAGACTTCCGGGCAAACGTGACCCGTTCGACACCCATGGCAAGTAAGTACAGCCGGCAAAGCAGACTTGTTGCTTGAGCAGATCGTCCGCGAACGACATAGTTCGCCATGATCTGATTCGCTGCGACTGACGGAATGGCTTTGGACGAGGATGACAACGCTTTGACGCCTGCGCCCGGTGCGCGACGGCAAGTTGGCTGCCGGCCCTTGCTTATCGCAACGGCCGCATCGCTCGCAGCCGCGCTCGCAGCAAACGCGGCCGAAGACCCGCTTGCCGCACGCCCGGACACCACAACCAACATCATGACCCATGCCCTGGCGGCTACACCGGCAGACTGCGCTGCGCGCTATCACACACATCTTGGCCGCGATGTCTTGCCGAAAGCACGCATGACACAGACGGTTGCCGACGAAATGCGCGTCGAAGTCGCCGCAATGCCGGGCTACTGGCAGTTTTGGGACGGCAATGGCATCACCGCGCGCAATGCCTATCAGCAGCGCCTACTGGCCGTGCAACTGATCAACCGAGCCGCCAACCGCATGTGTGTGCGCTCAATCCTGGCCCGCGGCGGCCGCATACGGTGCCTGAAGTGGAAACCGATACCCGAAGATTATGAGCCGCCACCAGTGGTTGTTCCGACGGTCGATCCGACGAAGCTGGAGGTATCGCCGGCCGAGCGCCGGATTGCAGCCGGTGTCGCGCGGCGTGTCGTTGCAAAAGGAGCCTTCAGGGAGCTGTCACACGGCCGCGCGTTCTATCATATGGCGCAGCGCACGACCGACGAATTGATCGCCTACGCCAGCCAGCCGCAGCGCGAAACACTGTGCACTGGTGCCAGAGAGTTGATCGGCTTCTATCGCCAGCAGCTCGAGCCGTTGACACGCAAAGTAGCCCAGGCCAAGCAATTGCAGGGTGAAACGCAGGCCGCGGCACGCTTAACGACACGCATCGCACGACCCGATGCCGGCAAAGCGACCCTGTCCGATCCCCCAGACTATGTCGCAGCAATTCGCGCACTTCTGCTGCCGGCATTGGATCACACCGAGTACGCCACGTTGACGACCAGCGATGCCCCCTTCGAAGTCCTCACTCACGCGCGCGATGCGATGAGTGATCAGCGATTCGAAGCCATGCCAAAGAAGAAGCGCGCGCGCTTGCGCAAGGCGCTGCGCAACATCGAATTTGCGCTCTACGCCGACTACAATGCGCGGCACTTGCGCCGGCTTGGCAGCACCTTCGATGCGGCGTTCAATGCCATTCTGGACGCCCACCAACACACTTGTACCTGCAAACAGCGTTGAAACCGCTCAGGGACCGCCGCGGCTACCCGAAAACAAAGGGTTCTGCGGCGCTGCGCGCGCGGGCGATGTGTTCAATTTGAGCAATTGCACACGGCCGACCATCCCAATTACTTCCTTCAAGACGGGTAATATTCCCACATGTTCTGCAATATCAATGCTGTAGGGGTGGATCGTTCGGCAATATGACGATATTAATCCTGTCGCGAAAAAGCTTATGCATGGAGCCTGAGGGGTCTGTTACAACACAACCGTTTCGGCCTCTCCACCGACCCGGAATATGACACAGTTAATATTGGCCTTGATTGCTCTACTGCTCGGTGCCCGCAGCGTAACCGCTGTCCGTCAATAGTTGTTCAATGCGTATTCGAACGTGAAGAGTAGAGACACGTGGCTACCGCAAGAAAAAAACCAGCCCCAGGCGCTTCCACGAAGCGCGATTATGAGCAAACGGAGCACGAGGCAACGGTCGCCGCGGCTCCACGCCAAGAATTGCTGGTTTCCGCCGCCGCGTTCGAACGAAAGGCAGGCGAACCGGTTTGGTCGCAAATTGCACGGTCCGTCGAAGAACAGATTGTTGCCGGCAACCTGCCATCAGGCACGCGGCTGCCTACCGAAACACAACTCGCCACGAGTTTCGAAGTCAACCGACACACATTGCGCCGCGCACTCAGGGAACTCGTTC
>JBPCVZ010000038.1:0-10571 GCA_051010015.1 Hyphomicrobiaceae bacterium | reverse complement strand
TCGCTGCCGCGACGAAGGCTGAGGAACTGATCGCACGCATCGACGAGCTTTCGATCAAGATCCGGCGCAGCACGACGAAGGAGAACCTGGCCAATCCGCTGCGCGGCTTCGAGCAGATCGCGCAGGCTACCGGCCTGAGCGCCGACCAGGTTGCAATGACAGTCATCCTCGTGCTGGCGACCATGTTCGAGATCACCTCGGTCGCGCTGTTCGGCGCCGCCAATGAACGGACACGAACTCCTGCGAGTGCAGCGGTCCCAATAGGGCATCAAGCGGACAAAGAGGAAGCGCCGAAGACGACCTCAGGAGGGCCGTCCGGTGGCGCGCCGAAGGGTACACGCCGCAAGACCAAAAACGGCCACCAGCGTGCACGTGTGGCAGCCAAACCGGCGGCCAACGTCACACCACTCCGGCTCCAGAAACCGGCCGTCAGTGCACGCAATGCAGCGTACACAGGATGCAGCGACCCCACAGCTTTCTGGGATGCCTGCATTGCACCATCCACGCGAACTCGCCAGATGGGTGCATCGGACCTCTATGCTGCATACACTGCTTGGTGCATCGAGCGGCGATGCCGAGCCGGTCTCGCAGAGTACATTCGGCAAGCGGCTAATGGCTGAGCGGAAACCGCGTCGGAAACGGTCGGCCGCAGGCAATGTCTACACTGGCATCATGCTGATCAATGCCGGCGCGCGGGCGGTGCCGGCCTAGCGTCTGACCACGTGCGCCACGCTCCCGTCATGCGGCGACGCTCATCGAGTTAGTAGGTGGTGGCCGTCTTTGTGCCATCAGATCTGGACACGTCGAAACGGCATCGAGACCCGACTTGTCTGGAACACCGTCACGACAAAAAGTCCGATCGAATTGGCACTAATCGCCCAATGCTTGCCGATCACATTCTATGTAAGCTATTGAAATCATTGGCGACCCCGACAGGATTCGAACCTGTGACCCTCAGATTAGGAATCTGATGCTCTATCCTGCTGAGCTACGGGGCCTTCGCGAGAAAATACCGGATTCTTGGCGTGGTCACCAGCGGTTTCTGCCAGGCGTAAAGCACGCAACCGCCAAAACGAGCGATACCAAATGCGCAGCAGACGCGAACGCCTGATTGGCGCAGATGCGTGCTGCTCAGCACGCGCACATCGCAATGTCGAACCAGTGGCTAGCAGCCGTCGCGCTGAAACTTCCGACACGCGGGCTGGGCGCCGAACTGGCAGGCGGCGCGCAGGAGATTGCACGCGTTCTGCTTGTTGCTGTTGCGCACCGGGCGGCGCGGTGGTTCGTTCTCCTTGACGCAAGCACGACCGTTCCAGGCGCTATCGCCATTGCACACGCAGCGGTTGACTTGATTGTCGTAGACCCGGCCACCCGTGCAGCTGGGACGCCGACGCTTTGAGATGCAGCGGCCGTTGCGATAGCGCTTCGAACCGTCCGAACAAAAGCAGCGGCCGCGGTCGGGCACGTAGAACGCACCCGGTCCACAGTTGCGGTTTGCCGCGACACAGCGCCCCCTCGAGTTGCGGATTTTGCCCGGGCCGCATCCGCGACGCACCGTCACGCAGCGCCGGCCGTTCCATCGCTTGCGGTCATCGAGGCACACGCATCGTCCCTGCCCACCGACCCAGGTCCGGCCGCGACCGCACTTGATCGGCCCGTCCTGCCCTTCGGACCTGCGGCGACGGACGCAGGTCCCGCCGGAGGTCCTGCGATAACCGCGGACGCAGTAGCAATCCCCCTCGGGACTGCGGTAGGCGTTGCGACCACAATTCTGCTGCAACACGCACTCGCCACGCACAAGCCGGTAGTTCTTGCCGCATCGCAGCCGCTCGCAGGAACGACCATTCCAGTAGGAGCGGCTCACCGGGCAAACACACTGACCACTGGCGCGCTTGAAGATGCGCCCGCCGGTACAGCGTCGCGGCGAACGCACAGGCTGGGCAATGGCCGGCCCGCGGCGACCGCAGCCGGCGACGCGGGCGCCACAACGGTCCATGACCGAGCAGATCGCCTTGCGGCTACCGCGCAGCTGGAATGTCGCCTCGAACGGCGCCAGCGCAATCGTCACTTCGGATTGCGACATCAGGTATTCCAGGGCAGCACTACCTTGTTCAAAGGCATCTGCATTGGGTCCGATGCCGAGTTCGCGATTGACCAGGGAGGGCAGCGCGGCCGCATCGGCAACCCGCGCCCCGTTCGAGAATTCGATATCGATCGCACGGTTCGGACCACCATCGAGGGCTGAGCTGGCAGCCAACCCCTGCCGGATCCGCTCGCCGAATTCTGGATATCTGCCCTTCTGGCGAAGAACGGCGCCGAGGCCATAGTTTCCAGAGCCGCGCCGGACGCAATAGGTCGTCAATTCGACACCGGGAACGCGCACGCTCGCGGTATAGACAGAGCCCTCACGCCGCCGTTCGGTGCGGTTTATCCAGCGCGACGTCGCTGGCCCGCGTGCAACGGTCGGCAAGGATGGCTTGATCCTCGGCGTTGTCGTCGGCGCGCGTTGTGGCCGTGCACCATCGGTCGTCTTGTTCGCCAGACGGTTGATGTAGGCCCGCGCCAGATCCGCACGAAAGCCTGTCGAAAACTGCTTGAGAAATGCCCGCCAACCATCGGCGGTGCCGAGGTCTTTGGCAATCTCGAACGCCTCTTTCTCGGTGATGCCCGCGTTGCTATCGGATGGTGGTGACGCCGCGGCGCGCGCGTAGGATTTGCATGCGGCCACGAAGTCGTTGATCGCAGTGCGGCCGTCTTTGAGCGCCAGCGCACGCGTGCGGTAACCGGGAATGGTATAGTCGACCGCGTCCAACTGGGTCAGCATCGTCCAAACCGGGTCGTCGTGCCGCGGGCGGATCAGGATTCCGGAAATGGCCTCCTGCGTGTTGCCGACGCCGACGATCTCGCCACGCGTCTCGATCTCACGACCGCCTCCCGAAAACCGCAGCTTGACCTCGGCGCCATTGCCAAGCTTGCCGGTATCGGCGGACAGCCGCACGGCGGAAAAGGCCGCGCTGGTGCCGGAACGCGCTTCACAGACGCCAACAACCTGCTGGTTGTCCGTCTCCGGTACGCCGTAAACCAGCCGTGCGACCTTGCGCCCGCCGCTGTCAGGATCATTGCCTTCGCTCAATTGCCACTTGAGATCGCTTTGCGCCTCGGCCAGCGATACCGCAGCAAGACCGAGAAATGCGGACAATAGTATTGTGAATATTGCCCGTCCGCCCCGTGTGATGTGCCGCATTCGCTTCCCCGACTTAAAGTTCTTGTTGAGCACTGTGGAATAACGGCGCCCAACAGGCAAGCTTCTTAGCATTCGATGAGCGCAAGCAGATCGGCCGGCAACGTCGGCGATCGCTGCCGAAGATTTCATTGAGCCTGCGCATTGCGCAGGGCACCTATCGGACGCATCGCCTGCCAATCCGGTCCAGAATTTACCCGTCGCGGCGCTGCCACGCGCAATTGTTGTCTGGTAACGTAAATGCAAATGGTCGGTGCGCAACCGCATGTGCGCTCCGGACAATCGAATGCCGGTAGACCTGGAGCTGACATGAGCCGTTACAAAATCGCGATCGATATCGGCGGGACGTTCACCGATGGCGTGATGTACGACGCCGTGAGTGGTGCGATCTGGTTGCAAAAGTCGCTGACGACGCCGGCGGATCCGGGCGAGGCCGTTTCGACGGTCGCCAAGGCCCTGCTGGGCGCAGCCGATGCCGCCACCACCCCGGATGCCGGTATGATTGATGACGTCGTGCACGCAACGACGTTGGTCACCAACGCGATCATCGAACGCAAAGGGGCCCGCACGGCGCTGATCACGACGAAGGGATTTGCCGACACGCTGACGTTGCGCCGCGAGGATCGCTACGATCTCTATGATCTCGAGATTGCGTTCCCCGATCCGCTCGTCAACAGCGACGACATCCTGGAACTGGATGCACGCATGTCCGCGGATGGCGAAGAGATCCAGCCCGTGGCACCGGCGACGCTGTCTGCGTTAACGAGCGCGCTTGAAGAGCTGGGCGTGGACGCCGTGGCCATCTGCCTGCTGCACAGCTACGTGGACAATGATCATGAACAGGCAACCGCGGCGGCGGTCGCGGCACGCCTGCCGGACTTGCGCATGAGCCTGTCATCCGACATTGCGCGCGAGATCCGCGAATACGAACGCGCGTCGACGACCGTTGCCAACGCCTATGTTCAACCGCTGGCGTCGAGGTATCTGACCAATCTACAGGGGCGGTTGTCGGAGATCGGCGTTGCAGCACCGCTTCAGATCATGGTGTCGAGCGGTGGCTTTACGTCCGCCGAGATTGCGGCGAGGACGCCGGTGAGACTGCTCGAATCGGGTCCGGCCGCCGGCGTGCTCAGTGCCATCAACACCGCCAACTGTGCCAGCGTCAGCCATGTCCTTGCCTTCGACATGGGCGGTACGACGGCGAAGCTGTGCGTTGCCATCGACGGCACGCCGGAGATCACCAGTGAGTTCGAGGCCGGTCGCGTGCGCCGTTTCAAGAAGGGCAGCGGTTTGCCGATCACGGTACCGTCGATCGACATGATCGAGATCGGCGCCGGTGGCGGGTCGATCGCGCATGTCGGCGCACTCGGCTTGCTCAATGTCGGTCCGCAAAGCGCCGGCGCCGAGCCGGGCCCGGCCTGCTATGGTCAAGGCGGCAGCGATCCGACGGTGACCGATGCGGACTTGATGCTGGGCTACCTCAGCGCCGACAGCTTTCTCGGCGGCAAGATGACGTTATCGGAAGCGGATGCCCAAACGGCAATCGGGCGACTGGCTGACAACCTCGCGATGGCCGCCCAAGACGTCGCGTTCGGCATCAACGATCTCGTCAACGAGAACATGGCCGCCGCGGCCCGCGTCCATATCGCCGAGAAGGGGCTCGACCCACGCCACTTCACGATGGTGGCGACGGGCGGCGCCGGGCCCGTGCACGCGGTCGAAGTCGCGCACAAGCTCGGGATCAAGCGCGTGCTGTGCCCGGTCGCGGCAGGCAATGGTTCCTGCCTGGGCCTCCTGATCGCCCCGCCACGCGTTGATCGCTCATGGTCGAAGCCGGAGCAACTCGATGCGGTTGACTGGTCTGACGCGCAACGGCGGTTGGATGCGTGCCACGCAGATTGCGTGCGCGAACTCGAGGAGACCGGTATCGATGTCAATGGCGTCGACTGGGCCATCAATCTCGAAATGCGTTACGCGGGACAGGGCGATACGATCACCGTTCCGTTTGCTTTCGGCGCGCTGACCGAAACCGTTGGTGCGCTGGCCGAGCAGAATTTTTCCGAAACTTATACGCAGCTCTATGCACGCACCCTGCCGAACACCGCAGTGGAGATCGTGACATGGCGCCTGATCGGCACCTCAACCATTCCGACGGCGACATTCAACGTGACAGGGGCCACCCCTTCATCGCAAGAAGCAAGGCCTAATTGCCGTTCCGTATTCCTTCCCGAGCAACGTCAAAAACAGGATGTCCCGGTGTACGAACGCTATGGGCTCGCGCCTGGAACACGGCTTGCTGCGCCGATGATCCTGCAGGAAGCCGAATCGACAATCGTGATCGCGCGCAGCGCCGACGTCACCGTTCTTGACGACGGCACCGTGTCAATCGAGATAACCTAGTGCGCGTTGGAGCCACATGACCAAAGAACTCAGAACCGAATTCGATCCCATCACCCTGGAGATCCTGTGGGCGCGCATCATCAGTATCGTTGATGAGGCGTCAGCGACTTTTTCGCGTGCATCGTTCTCGACGCTGGTGCGCGAGGCGAACGATTTCGCCGTCATCCTGACCGACACCGAAGGGCGCTCGATCGCGCAGTCGAGCAAGAGCATTCCCTCATTCATCGGAACGCTGCCGGCAACGATCAAGGCCTTTCTCGAACGTTTCCCGGCCGCAAGCCTGCGCGACGGAGACGTGATGATCACCAACGACCCCTGGCTCGGCACGGGTCATGTGCACGACGTCAATCTCGTCGTGCCGATCTTCGCGGATGATGCGCTCGTCGGCTTTGCCGGCATTGCGACGCACCTGCCCGATATCGGCGGGCGCATCCGGTCCACCGGCGTGCGCGAGATTTTCGAGGAGGGGCTGCAGATTCCACCGCTGAAACTGTTCGAAGCAGGCGTGCGCAACGAAACCCTGGTGGCCATGATCGAGCGCAACGTGCGCGTCCCGAGCCACAGTCTCGGCGATATCCTCGGCGCCGTCGCAGGCTGCCAGGCGCTCGGCAGCAAGTTGCAGGAGCTGCTCGCCAGCGAGCGCATCGACCTCGGTGCACTGGCGCGTATTCTACAAAGTCGATCGGAAGCCGTGATGCGGCGCGCCATCAAGGATGTGCCGGACGGAAGCTACCATCATATCGTGCGTCACGATGGTTTCGAGGAACGCATCGTCATCGATTGCTCGATCCACATCGACGGTGATGAGATGCATATCGACTACGCCGGCAGTTCCGACCAGATCGCGCGCGCCGTCAATGTCGTTCCGGCCTACACGTTTGCCTACACCGCGTATGGCGTGAAAGTGCTGCTTGCACCAAGTGTTCCAAACAATGAAGGGAGCTTCCGGCCGATCACCACGGATGCGCCGACCGGCTCCATCCTGAACCCGGAATATCCGGCGGCTAGTGGCGGGCGGGGCATCATCGGACACATGCTGCCAGCCGCCGTCATGGGTGCCCTGGCGCCGGTGTTGGGCGAACGCTTCGGCGCCGAAGGTTCGGCGAACTCGTCCTTCACGATGACCGGACAGCATGGTGGCAAGCGCTATGCCGTCGTCAATTTCCTCAACGCCGGACAAGGCGCCACCGCCAATCGGGACGGCCAGACCGTGTTGAGTTTTCCCAGTAATCTCGGCAATACGCCGGTCGAAGTGATGGAGAGCCTGGCGCCGATCCGAATCCTGCATCGCAGCCGCCGTGTCGGGTCTGGCGGCGACGGCCAGCGTCGCGGCGGCGACGGTCTGGCGCTGTCTTTCGAATTCCTCGGCGATGAGCCCGCCGTCTGTTCGTTCATCACGACGCGACGCATCGTGCCGCCGGCCGGCGCCAACGGCGGCAACGACGGCCTGCCGGCCAGTATCGAGGTCAACGGCGAGGCGATCGATCCGGCCGAGCATCAGGTCCTGCGCAAGGGAGACCGGATCGACTATCTCACCGCCGGCGGCGGTGGTTTCGGGACGCCGAGTTGAGGCGTCACTCGGTCGGCGGGAAGCGTTCGAACGAAGGCAACTCGTGGGCCTTCTCCATCCAGCTCAGGCGTTCGGCGGTCTGCATGTGGCATTCGGGCGGTAGCGCCTCGGGATTGTCGAGCGTCGCGGTCCTGACATCGATGATGCCGGGCAGAAAATCATCGTTCGTGTAGAAGAGGCCCGTTCCGCAAGTGCCGCAAAAGTGACGACGCCCATGCTCAGACGAGTTGTAGATCTTCGGCTTGCCACGCGTCGTCTTGACGTCGTCGATGGCAAACAGTGCCCAACCGACCATCGGTGCGCCGGCATGGCGGCGACAATCGCCACAATGGCAAAGCATATGCCCCATGGGGTTACCGGCAATCTCGTAGGCGACCTCTCCGCAATGGCACTTTCCGTTCAGTTCCATGTGTCGTCTCCCAGCGTTGTCATGCCCCTGCGGCAACGGCCGGCGTCGATTGAAACTCCGGCGCAACCTTGTTCATGAACAGTTCGATGCTGTTCTGCGTCACTTCGAATGGCGACGGGCCAACACGGAACTGCAGAATGACACCACCGACACCGATCGCGTCGACTTTGGCAAGGCGCTCTGCGACGGTGGCCGGTGATCCGGCGATCAGGCTGTGTTCAATGACATTGCGCGCCGCCGTTTTCGCGACACCCGTTTCGCCGGGCTTGGCCATGCTCTCGCCGCGCTCTTTCAGAATGCGGTTGCGCATCTTGGCACGCTGTTCGCGTTGCGCCTCGAACAGCGGTATTCCGACTCGCTCGGCTTCCGCATCGGTTTCGGCGATGAAAATGTTGCGCCAGACCCAGGTTTCATCGACCGCGCCGGCGACATGCGCATCATCGAAACCGGCAGCACGCATCGTTTGGCGATAGAGGTCCATACGGTGCCGCGTGACGTCGTCGGTTTGTACGTTCATCAGAAACGGCCGCCCGAGACGCGCCATCTCCAACATCGATTCCTCGCCCGAGCAGGCCCGGATCATGTAGGGGTGCGGTTGCGTGAAGGGCCGCGGGCGCAATGCCGGCAACCAGAGCTGCCAGTGCTTGCCCTTGTGCTCATAGTTCTCGGTGGTCCATGACTTGATCATGATTTCTTCGGATTCGAGCAGGCGCTCGTGAGCCTCCTCGGGCGCGATGCCATAGCCGCGATAGTCATAGATATTATGTGCCGTGCCGCGTCCCAATCCCACGATCAGCCGGCCCTTCGAGAGGTTGTCGATCAGCGACAACTGCTCCGCCATGCGGATCGGGTGGTGCAGCGACATCTGGGCGACGGCAAAACCGAGCTTGATCCGCTTCGTCGCGACGGCGAGCGCCGATGCAAAGCAAACCGGATCGACGTAGGCGCAGTTGCCATCGAAATGATGCTCCGCCAGCCACAGTGTCTCGATGCCGAGGCGGTCGCATAGTACGGCTTCCTGCACCGCTTCATCGATCACCTGGCCATCGCTGTCCGGCTCGGCCTGGGGAAACAGGAAATTGCTGAATTTCACGAGCGCGCGCCCCTCTGTTGCGTTGTTGTTGCCGCATCGAGCAGGCGTGGGCCGGCTCGCTCCAAAGTCTACGGCGCATTATGCCGAGACGCCAAGGCGGGCGATCGCGATGCCGTGCTCGCCGGCAACGCTGTAGAGAAGATAGCTTTCTCCGTCTTTCTCGAAGATCGCGGGATCCCGCAGCTCGCGTACCGGCTCGACGGCAAGACCGCGCACCGATGCTCGCAGGGCAAGGTCGCCACCTTCGTAGCTGCGCTCCGGTGCGATCAGCGTGATCGGGGAACTCGGCTGCCAGTCCCGCCAATCCTTGGTGAGATCAATCGAGCTGAGCAGAATGCGTTCCGGCATGTCGCCAATCCGCGAGTAGAATACACGCAGCTGGTCTCCCGATACCTGCAGCGCGGCATGGCGCATATTGGCTTCGAACGGATTGCAGCCCTCTTCGAACCCGCTCAGGCCGTCGCGCGAACGGTAGAAGAGGCCCGGCATGGCAATGGCATAGTACCATTCCGCGTGACGGATGACGCGCATATAGGGACGCCCCAGGACTTCCGGTTGTGCGGTGAAATTCAAGCCATCCTCGGACACCGCAACCCGGGTGAATTGCGGCGCTTGTACCCCGGTCGGCACCTCGGCACCGTGATAGTAGAGACGAATGCGCTTCGCCTCGGCGTCGACCATCACGTCCGGCGAAGCGATGTGGCCGGCAAACAGGCTGCGCTCGAGCGGCAGAACGCCTGCTTCGTGCATTTGCCAGGGTCCCGAGAGATCATCCGCATATGCCAGGCGGATGTAGTGGCCATCATGATGCCCGAAATAGAGGTAGTAACGGCCGAGCGGATTGGGCAGCCAGTCCGGCACCTCGATCAGCGAAGGGCCATTGACGTTGTCGCCCATACGGTCGTCCATGTGGGGCCTGATGATCGGCCCATCGCCCAGCCTGTGCGCGTCGAGTTTCATGTGCGTGTCCAATGTCGATACCGTCTTTGCTAGCAGTTTAGCCTTGGTCGACTGCAAAATGTAGCTCAGAACGCACCGAAAGGTGGCATGACCTTTCAGCGGTCCCGCGCGCACGACATAGTCCGCCGGCTCGCTGTCCACTTGACGTGACAGCCAACTTCGCTGCAAAGCGTGCTAGATTGACACGCCAAGCACCAACCGGAAAACGTCCATGACTCGCACGAATGAACTCGGTCAGCCGATCGGCGACGCCCTGCCGGATGGCTGGCAGCCGCCGCCGGTACCACCACGCTCGGCACTGGACGGGCCGCGCTTGCGCGTTGAACCGATCGATCCGGCGAAACATGCCGCCGACTTGTTTGCGGCTAATCAACTCGATCAGACCGGCGAGGGCTGGACCTATCTCGCCTACGGGCCCTTTGACAGCCTTGCGGACTATCGCGCCTGGATGGAGCGTGACTGCATGGGCGATGACCCGATGTTCTGGGCCTACGTCGATCGCACGACGGAAAAAGCCGTTGGCCTCGGCTCGTACCTGCGCATTGTGCCGAAGGATGGCGTGATCGAGGTCGGCCATATCCGCTTCTCGCCCAAGCTACAGCGTACAGCTTTGGCGACGGAGGCGATGTACCTCAAGATGAAGAACGTCTTTGATCTCGGCTATCGCCGCTACGAGTGGAAGTGCGATGCCTTGAACGCGCCCTCGCGCCGCGCAGCGCTACGCTATGGCTTCAGGTTCGAGGGAATTTTCCGCCAGGCGACGCACTATCGGGGGCGCAACCGCGACACGGCATGGTTCTCGATCATTGACAGCGACTGGCCCGGCGTCCGCGCAGCCCACGAAGCCTGGCTCGATACGGCCAATTTCGACGACCGGAGTCGGCAACGACGCCCCCTG
>JBPCVZ010000037.1:0-3443 GCA_051010015.1 Hyphomicrobiaceae bacterium | reverse complement strand
GTTTTGCGCTCGCCCCTGAGATTTTCGCGACCGCCGTGGGTTCGGCGCGCACCGTTTTTGCGCCGCCGCAGCAGGACGGCAAATACGCGGCGGCCCGCCCCGAGATCCAGGCGGCGCAATCGTTCGCGTTCGATCCGTAGGGCACCATCTTATGCTAGGAGCGGCTACACTTGCGCGGCCTGCCGCAACGCCTGCTACGTTCGATACCGCGTTCGTTGTGGCCCCGGCCGCGCATGTAGCAGGCGCTTCGTACCATGTATGCGCGCGTGCTGGCGAAGGCTCTGCCGCTAAACGAAACAATGGCCCCGTGCCGCTAGATCACGTTGTTGCATTAGTTCGCATAACGGCGACGACGCGGGCCGAGGTGATATAAGGGAGCGAAATCCATGCGCCGCCTTGTCTTCTCCATTGCCTTTCGATTGGCAGTGCCCGCCTTGCTTGGGCTTGTCGCCGCGGGCAGCAGTTCTTGGGCGCAGACCGCACCGAAACTGATCCTCGACCCTGGCGGTCACATGTCTTCTATCCGCAACATCATATTTACCCCTGACGGCAAGTCCATCGTTTCAGCGGCGGACGACAAAGTGATCCGTGTTTGGGATATCAAACGCGGCGTGTCGGTGCGCACCTTGCGGGGGCAGATTGGGTCTGGCAACCGCGGTAAGATCTACGCTCTGGCTCTCAACCCTTCAGGCCGGATGCTCGCAGCCGCCGGTCGGATGCGAGAGGTCGGTGAAGGTTCTCATCCTATCCGGCTCTATGATTTTCGCAGCGGCGAGATTGTTGGCTTGTTGGACGGACACCAGGGAGCGGTACTGTCGCTGGATTTCTCGCCGGATGGCCAGTTTCTTGTCTCCGGGTCAACCGACGACACGGCGATCATTTGGCATGTCGCGGACCGCCAGATCATCGCCCACCTGCGCGGACATGCAGCTGACATTAACCGCGCTAAATTCACGCGCGATGGAGAACGGGTCGCGACGGCCAGCGATGATCGAACTGTCGGCCTTTGGAATGCCCGGACTGGAGCACCGCTGGCTCAGTCTTCCGCGCACGTCGGCAATGTTTTCGGCCTGGACATTTCACCGACGACCGGTGAAATCGCCACTTCGTCTCAAAGCGGCGAACTGCGCATCTCAAATCCAAAGACATTGCGCATTGTGCGTCGGTTCAAGCAACCGAACATGGATCTGCTGGGCTTGAGCTACAGCGCGGACGGCAAGCGATTGATCACAGGTGCCGGCACCGCGCCCTACATGTGTTTGGTTTGGAATGCACGGACCGGGAAAGTAATGCAACGCTACCGCTCTCATGACCATTTAGTCCTCACCACGGCGACGCACCCAACGCGTGACCTGATCGCCTCGGCGGGTGGCAGCAATCATGAGATCCATTTGTGGCGGGTTGGACGGTCGCGGCCAATCAAACGGCTTCAAGGCCGTGGGCAAGGCGTTTGGTCGGTTGGGATCACCCGCGACGGACATCATCTCGCGTGGGGGCATTCCTTGCGCACCAAGTCGCTCAATAACCAGGGACCATTGCAGCGGACGCTGCGCTTGCCGCACGCGAACCGGACAATGGGTGAGCCGAAACCATTGCTTGGCGACACGGCGCGCTTCGTGCGTGCCGCCGTGCGCCGCAAAGGCTTGAAGCTGTCCCACCATGCGGGAGGAGAGTACGGCTACTTTGCCGACCTGCGCATCAGCAAACAACGACGCGTCAAGGCCACTGTCCGACGCAATGAAAAGAGCGGCTTTGCGCATAATGCGTACTCTTTCCTTGGCAATCGAGACGCGGTTGTCAGCGGGAGTGGCAACGGCTGGTTGTCCGCGTTCGACCTGGCGGGCCGTAAGCTCGGTGACTTCATCGGCCATACCAGCGATATCTGGGCGGTGACGAGTTCGGCCGACGGCGACCTCCTGGTTTCCGGCAGCGATGACCAGACGATCCGTCTTTGGAACGCCAGTACCTTCGAAAACATCGTCTCGATATTTCAAGGAAGCAAAGGTCGTTGGATCATCTGGACGCCGCAGGGGTACTATGCGGCGTCGCCCGGCGGCGACAAGTTCGTGGGTTGGCACATCAATAGGGGGCCGGGCGCCGCAGCCCTCTTCGTGACGGCAGCCCAGCTCAAGCAACACTTTTATCGTCCGGATATCGTACGCCGCGCGATTGAGCTCGCGAGCGCACGCAAGGCAATTGGCGAAGCCAACGTTACGGACTTCAAGCTTTCTGAACTATTTGCCAGGCAACCGCCCGATGTCGCGATCTCGTCACCAAGAGATGGGGCGAAGATCGGATCCAGTCCGCTCGATCTGACACTACGCATCCAGCCCAATCGCGATGCGGTCGATGGGTTTGATGTGACCGTCAATGGTCGTCGGATCGCGTCGCGCAGAGACGGCAGCCCGGCAGGCACGACCAACAAGGATCATGAGGTTCAGTTTCGTATCCCATTGTCGAAAGGGGCCAACACGATCGAGCTGGTCGCGCACAACAAAATCGGAAAGCTCACCAAATCGCTACGCGTTGTTCACACGGGGCAACCGGATCTCGATAAGCGCGGCAAGCTGATCATCGTTGCCGTCGGCGTCAACAAGTACATAAACTATGAAGACCAGGATTTGAATTTTGCCGAAATCGATGCGACGTCGTTGCGCAATAGTTTGATCAAGTACGCGGGCCCGCTGCATATCTCGGTGGAAAGTCACTTGCTGACGACGAGTGGCAAAGAAAAATCTCCTACGGCAGCGCAAATCAAAAAGACGTTGCAGGCGTTTCGTTCTGCTGGCCCACGTGACACGGTCGTTCTATTCATGGCAGGACATGGTATCAATCAAGGGAGCGACTACCTGTTTTTGCCAACTGATGCGGCCCAGCAGCCGGATGGTGATTTCGACTCGTCGACCGTGGTCAGCTGGCGCGCGCTTCACCAGGCGATCGAGTCCGCTCGGGGGCAACGTATCATCTTCATGGACACCTGCTTCTCGGGCAATGCGTACAATCCGCGCCTGATCAAAGATGCTGCCGATGACAAGATTGCCGTTCTCGCGGCAACCGATGCGGAAACGTTGGCTGCGGAAACAAACCGGCTTGGGCACGGCGTTTTCACGCACTCGGTCCTGGAAGGCTTGCGCGGCAGTGCAGATCTGAAGAAGGACGGGCGCATTGTCGTGGGTGAATTGTCTGAGTTCGTCACTCGGAAAGTCGTCAAGCTGACGCGTGGAGAGCAAACACCGACGTCGCATATTTCATCGGGACGTTATTTTGTATTGGCTCGCCACCGCTAGAGATCCATTTTGCAGTTATTCATAGTTCCGGACAGTGCAGCGCTCTGATGTCGCTTGATGGCCCGGCCCTGAAAATCTCGATGCGAGTGCATCATGCTCGAAGCTGGGGGATAAGCGGAAGCGCTATGCTCAACAGCGACTTAGCCGCCCTTGGCC
>JBPCVZ010000036.1:0-13888 GCA_051010015.1 Hyphomicrobiaceae bacterium | reverse complement strand
CCACAAGCCGCACGCCGAACATGTACGCGGGTGAGAAGTCGGACCGGGCCATAGTACCGAAGAAGCGTTCGAACAATGAGAGGCAACTCTCTGCGGAGGACGTGGAGGGAAGGGCCCGGCCCAAGGGGAACAGCCGTCAGGCGGCCGCGGTCCGGACACAGAGCCGGGCCATCGCGTCGATCCGAATGGCGGATGTACGTCGGATGATGAGCGCTTCCAAACCGCTTGTTGTCTCACGTTCGACCTGAGGGAGGAGCCCGGTGCGTTAGTAGCGCACGCCGGGATCTGTGCGGGGGGTGCCGGGCAACCGGCATTCCTACCGCGACCCTGGCGGGTTCGTTCAAGCAATCAACGGTCGTAGCCTCAAATCAAATTGAACGCGGCAAGAATACGTCCAAGCGTCTGGACGCTTGTATCCTGGGCAAGGTACTCTTTCTGGCGAGCAAAGAGGCAGCCCGCCGCACACCGTTCGGCGTGCTCGTCGGAAGCGTCAGGGCACAGGTCGCAAGAGATACGCTGATGATCAGAAACGCAAAAAAGAGCTCGAAAATCCTGAACATCTGACAACTCCAAGAGGGAAGGTCTTCTCTTGGAATTTGTCGCGTTGATCGGCGGAAAGGTTCATATTCCTGCCGCAATGCATCGTCGCCGAGAAAACGACTGCAAGCGGAAGCGTTAAGCTGATCAAAGAATCATCTGGTGATGACCCAGTGCGGAGTAATTGGTTGCTGCCTTTGATTGCTAACGGCAGATGAGGGCCATGATAAGAGAATTCTTGTACTGACCATCAATGACTGCGTCGTCCTGCAGTTCGCCTTCTACGCGAAATCCGAATTTTTTGTAAAGCTGTACGGCTTCTACGTTGTCTGAGAAAACAGCTAATTCAACCCGGACAATATTCCGCTGGAACGCCTTATTGAGAGCAGCATCAATTAGAGCATTTCCTATACCTTTCTTGCGATGGTTAGGGAGCACGCCCATTCCCAATATCGCACTATGAGCGTAGATAGCTTGACCTTTGGGACAGACGTCACACCAACCAACAATCATACCTTCGGTCTTCGCAATGAATTGGGGGACATCGTTGGCGATGTTGTGCATGACAAATGATCTTGTCTGCTCAATTGGTGGAGCTTTCAGGAAGCTAATGTACCTCTGTTCACGCCCTACCACATCAAGGACGTGGTGGTAGCCTTCAATATCATCTTCGGTGATCTGTTTGATGTCCGCGTTCATTGAAGGATAGCTTTGGATCTATGACAAGGACACCGCCACTATGGCGAATTGGTCGATCAGCTGCAAATGTCGCCTGCTGACCCAACCCGGAAGTCAACTCAGCCATTGCAGTTGTGGCGAAACTGTCGAGGCTAGAAGGGGGCTCTCCATAGAACGAAAAACATTGCTCGCTGACCGGCTTTGGCATCGAGCAGCCACGTCAGTCACTTGAACCTATTCGACCATCGTCGCGTCTTAGGCAGTATCGGCTGCTATGGGCAGCCGGATATTGTTAGAGGAGTGACAAATGTTTAAACCGACCAACTTCATTGCTTCGGCCCTCGCCATTGCCGTCGTGGGCGCAACACTGAGCTACAGTGCAGTGCCCGCAGAAGCAGGGCGCAAATCCTGCCTTTATCAGGCGTTTGACCGGTTTGCCAATCGAACCGTCCACCAGATCAAAGGACACGGCAAGGCGGCCAAAAAGAGCTGGGCCTGCAATCGCGCCCGCCGCAAGTGTCAGCGCGCACTGCGCAAGGCATGGGATCGTGGCCTTGCACAACGTGCTGGATGCGTCCGGTTCGAGGGCCGTGTGCCGCAGATCTAGTCGACTTCCTTCCAGCGTTGCGTTGGAAGGGCAGTTTGCCTGAAGTGGGCGGCCCCGTAATAGCGGCCGCCCTACGTCTGGCCGATCAAAGCTGCTTAGCCATGCTGGAAACGCGTCCTTAAGTCATGGACGTGCTGATCCTCTTCGGACAGTGTTTTGATGAAACCTGCGCTAAGATAACTTTTCGCACGTACTATGCACCGGCCCCTGCCAACATTGTCGGGAGCTATTCAGTTACTCGTTTGTCTACCGTCACAAACGTATGAATATGCCAGGCTTTGGGTGTGCCATCGTAGGTCGAACCATCAAAATACTCTGTCGCCTTATACATTGGCCGTAGACCACACGCGTCTATCAGGGCAAGAGCTTCCCTGAAGCTGATGGCTTTGCAATTTGTATTGCTCGCCCAGTCATCCTCGTCTCCGAGCAGTGTTACGTAATTGTACCCCGCTGGCGTCGTCAAATCAGCCAGACGTTTCAGGAACTCGTCTAATCCGTACGACACGAACATTGAGACCATGGACGCCACAACAAGGTCGAATTTTAACGCCGTATCGAAATCCTCTAAGCGTGTCTTTTGGAATGCGACTTGCTCCGGCATGATCGCTCGTTCCGATGGTGCCGGGTCGATCGCATGTACTTCATATCCAGCGTCTATAAATTGACGCGCTACGAAGAAGTCTCGTGATCCTATGTCGAGCATCCTGCCAGGCTCTAGGCGCCCAATTCGTTTCATTGCTAGTAGCGGTGTCATTGTCGGACCCTCTTAGTACGGCACGCCGAGCCGTCTATATCTCGCGCGGTCACAGCCACAACGACCTGGCACGAACTGCAGGAGGTTGCTGTCACCTGCATGGGCGCGCTCGCACCGTACACTTCCACTTGATACCGTGCCGCTTGCACTTGGTTGACTTCTTCTGGGCCTTCGCGAAATTGGCCCACCTCGGGCCATAAGCGACAGTCACGCGTCTTTTCCAGACGTGGCGCGCCGACATGACTGCCGTTGCCTGGTGTATGTGCGGTACGCCGATTCCGTTTGCGAAATGCCGCTTGCAAGTTTTCTTTGCCGTGATGCCGAACTGAGCATGAGCCGCCGTAGTTGTGAGCAGCGGTGCCGCCAGGGCCAGCAGAACGGGGCCGGTCGTGATGAGTGAGGTACGCGTCATTGGAATCTCCCGAGGATGGTCTTGGATGTTGCTTCGAAATGCCGGTCTCTTGCGGCGCTCTAACCATCAGTCGTGCCTGAGCCTTCGAAGGTTCACGATCGGGAGAATTTTTCGCGTGTTGCCGCCTTCAAGTTTGCTGGGTCGTTCACGCAAGCAAAAGCCATCGATGCGCGGACGCTCATCGATGGCTTTGCCGCCAGGGCGGTTATGCAATCGAGGCTGACAGGATCAGCCACAGGTTCCCTTGTCCTTGCCCCAGGCCAGGCAGATTTCCAGTTTGCCGAGGAGGATGTGGATCTTGCCCTTTTGGGGCCCTTTGCCATTTGAATTGAATTGGTTCATTGCCCGATGGGTCGCCCTATTGAGTTGAGCGCGCGACAGCTTGACTCCCTTTCTCAGAGCTGCACGGCGGATCTTCGATTTTAACGCGGGCCGGCTGATGCGGGAGCTGTTTAGGTTTACGGCGATCGCCTGTTTGGATTTCAGGCTCAGTCCCGATTTCGCTTTCGAATGGGCCGGACCGATGCTGAAGGCGGCAAGGGTTGCAAGAATGAATGCGGTGGCGAAGGGTTTGGTGATCGTGTTCATTGTTCATCTCCAGTTGAATAGTCGATTGGATTGGTGAAGCGCCCAGCCGTTTGATCGGGGAAACGTCAATCGGGGTGTGACCATGGGGCCGGGCGCCATTCGGTGGCTGTCGGTTCAGGCTTTGCATGGGCGGCCATAGGCGGTGCAGCGCCATTTCAGGCCCTTGCGCTTACAGTTGTAGCCCTTGCTTTTTGCCATCGCGTAGACCGACCAGGTCCAGCTGATTTTACCACGCACGTGGCGGCGCCATTCGGTCCGCGAGCTTAGGCGTGCGGAGAGGTTGGTCCACTTCTTGCCCCCGGACTTACTAACCGAATACGACTTGCACGTTTTAGCGTGCGCAATCGAGGTCATCATGGGGACGGTTGCGGCAAGGGCCATAGCAATAGCCGCCGACTTCATAGTCAAAGCGTAAGACATTGGATTGCTCTCAAAGTTGGTTGACGATGTGTTGGCGGACCGATCGATACCGCCTACACACATCGGTCGCGGCGTCTTCGAGATTGGTTCAAAGCACTCAAGAATATTTGGCAACTCGTTTCGTGGTTCGATCAAATCTCGTCAAGCGCGTGGTCAAGTCTTCTCGATCTTCAATCTTCAATGCCGTGCGAACCGATCGATGCAGCCTCGACGGCGACGTTGACGACCGCGTTCCGATTTCCCGACCAAAACAAAAAATCGCAAGTCTATTGCGCACCCTGGCAAGTAGGGCGCTCTATGAAACGCAAAACGTTAACACTCGCCGCCGCCATCGTGGCCGCATCGGCCCCGGCGCAAGCGTAGTCGATCCTATGGTCTGTTGATCAGTCGCGACTGGCCGGCGTCCCGGTCAACGATATCCGCCTACTCGGCGCCGTGCTGAAAGGAAACAAGGCGGCAATCCTCGCGGCGATCGACGTGTCGAATGTGGTTGCTAAGATTCGCGACGGCAACGGATCGGCGCTCTTGGCGAGCGAGGCACTAAAGTGTTAGCGGAGATCATTAGACGCTGCTGAAAGGTGTGGTGCCTCTTTACTAGCTTTCCAAACAGCCGAGCGTCTTGCCTTGTGCCTGCGTGAAGCTGGTGAAGTAGCCGACGCCGAAACGTTGGAAGAGAAATTCAACCTGCCTTCATCCGTTAGCGATTTGAGCATCGACGAAGATCTGTTCTCGCCGTCCGCATCTGCTTAGTACTGCAGCTCATTCCGCTTTGCAGCAATTGGCTCAGAGCGAACCATGCCCGCTTTTGGCTTGAGACGGAAGATCTCAATCTGGACACGACAGGATCGAAGCCGAAGGTATAGCGGACCAACCCCAAAACCGAACATTCATCGCATCTGCCCAATCAGGTTGACATCCAGTCCGGCATAGCATTGGGCTGGTAACGCGACATTGGAATGCCCGAGAAAAGGGCCGTCACGCACAGACGAGCCGACCTCCTTGGCGCCGATGACGCAACCGAACGCACCATGTTCTGTGGCGGCCGGCCAATTGCAGCGTGCGCCAGATCGACATTGGCGGAAAGGCAGCGTCGAGGCGGTTCAGTGCGCGTTGAGCGCAGGAGACGAGAACCGAACGCTATCGAACAACTTACCTTCACGGTTCTGAAAGAACCGGTTGCTATCCACCGCACCATTCCCAATCATTTATATTCACGTCTTGGGGTTCACAGCACTTCTGCTGTCGACCCCTTTTTCAGGCCGACAGCAGGCACAAGAAGAGACCATCTTCACTTTTCGCCGGTGGCGGAGGCGTCGTCACAACCGGTCAAGGGGTACCACCATGCTCCTCCGACAGAAGTTGTTGCTCTGTTCGCGACGAAGGCGCAGAATGTCGCACGCTTTTCCCTTACAGCATGTTGTTGCCCGCAAAGAGGAAGATCAAAATGGCCGTCATCGCAATGACTCGAGAAATGGGAACCTTGGGCAAGGATGTGGCGGCTGGGCTAGCCCTAACACTTGACATTGAAGTCGTTCACCATGAGCTCGTCGAGCGACAACTTGCGGAGCGCCTACAGACGAGCGAGAGCGCAGTTCATCGGTTTCTCGAGGGAGAATCGTCGATGTGGGAGCGCTGGAAAATCGATTTAAGGCGTTTGTCGCGTTTCACAGCAGAGGAAATTCTCCAGCTCACGCAAAAAGGTAACGTGCTCATTCGGGGCTGGGGCGCCGCGCAGCTTCTCGCAGACATCCCGCACGTTGTTTGCGTTCGCATCTTTGCGCCTATGGCCAATCGCATTGCTGAGATGAAACGTCGCTTGAACATTGATGATGATGCTATCGTTCGACGTGAGATCGAGCGCAGTGATGATGCGCATGCACGCACAATACAACGGCAGTTCGGCATCGATTGGAGAGATCCTGCAAGCTACGACATCGTGCTTAACACTGGGCGTATACCCATTGACGCATGCGTGAGGCAAATCCGTTTGCTTGCAGACTGCCCAACTTATGAGGAGACAGATGACACGCGGGCTATGCTGCAGGATAAATTGGTCAAATCGCGTGTTCGCACCGTCGTTGACCGCGATTTCGCGGATGCTCCTTACGGCAGCGCGCTGAGGGTGTCAGTCAGCGGTGGTGTCGCGACCATTTCTGGCGTAACGACAAGCGCTCGAGATATCGATCCGATTATCGACGAGATTCGTTCAATTGATGGCGTGCTCGATGTTCGCAACGATATCCATTACGCTTCAATGCCGGGCAGTGCCGGGGTTTAGCGATCGATGATGGTTTCGGGTCAGCGATCGGTTTTGTCGTGTTCCGATTTGTGGAACGAGATCGGCTGCAGGCCCGGCGACCCTTGACTGAGGTCCGAGTAGGAACGGAACAGGATTGCTAGGCAACGACGATATCTGGTCCGGTATTGAGAGAGCTACAGTCGAGGTGAGCTTGCCCCGGATCGGCGGCTCGTGGCCCGGAGCGCCATTGACCGTTCGCTGACAGTTTCGTCCGATGTTGATAGCATTGCTGCCGCGATGATGTAGTGCCCGCGATGCTCACTCTTGCCCCCACGCTGAATAACTCTGACTGATCATATCAGGATCGAAGCTGAGCCAAGAGCGGACGCAGGCGAACGGGATCACGCCGGCGGATGAAGCGTTGGAAGCGTTCGCGTGCAGGTGAGCCGACCGCGCTTGAAGCTGTAGAGCGGTGTTGCAATCGTCGCGACGGCATCGGCTGGCGCCTTCGCGTCCCAAACGACCAAGTCGGCGGAATGACCGGGCGCGACGCCATGTTCGTCGTACCCGATCAGTTTTGCCGGCCCGCTCGTCATCATCTCGAAACACTCCGCGAGTTCCTCTGTCGCGCCGCGCTGAAGAATGTTTGCGTAAAGATTAGCAATCCTAATTAACGAACTGTCTCCGAACGGCGTGAACGGGTTCAGCACGTTGTTGGTTGAAAGACAGCAGTTGGCGCCACAATGCATCAGCGCATTGGCATCTGCCACGCCGCGCATCACGCTGTGGTCCTGGTGCCGCCCCATCACGAAGAGGTCGGTCGCAGGCAATACCGTTATCGTTACACCGGTGTCGGCGAGGAGCTTGCCGAGATCGCGCAGTTTGTCGGAAGGCAGGCAGGAATAGCGCGAGCCATGGCCGACGGCAACGCGTCCGCCGTAACCGTACTTCTCCGTCAGCTGGCAGACCTGATAAATGTTCATGTTCTCCGGATCGGGCCCGACGTCGAGGTGGAGGTCGACATCGACGTCGTAGGCCCGGGCCAGTTCAAACACGCGATCGATTTGGCCGGGTCCATCGGGATCGTAACCCGGCGCGCCACCGACGACCTTGGCGCCACGCTTGAGGCATTCTTCTACGTTCGCGTCCGCTTCTGGAATGTTGGTCATTCCTTCCTGGGCGAACGCGCACAATTCTAGATCAACGGCCCATGCGTAGTTCTTGGCGAGCTGCTGGAGCGCCTCGAAACTCGTCAGACCGACGTTCGGGTCGACTTCGACGTGCGTGCGCATGTGCGTGACGCCATTGGCAATCGCGCCTTCTAGCGTCTTGCCGGCGCGCTCGTAAACATCCTCGACCGTGAAAGACGATTTGATTTCGGAAACGCGCTTCATATGATCCATGCCGCGATTGGGCGATGGCGAACACCGGTCGAGAATGCGTGATTTGTCGAGGTGGATGTGCGTTTCGATCAGACCTGGCGAGACGAAACAGCCGCCGGCATCGATCGCTTTTGCATCGCTCCCTAGATTTGCGGCCAGCGCAGCGATCCGGCCGTCCGCAATGCCGATGTCGACGGGCTCATCAGCGTTCTTGAGAAAGGCGTTTTTTAAGACTAGATCGAGAGACATCCACGGGTCCTTAGAAGCTAAGTTTAGGTGCGCGCGAACGCGCTAGCGTACACCCGTGCGGGTGGGCGCGCCAGATGGCAACGCGGCCGTGACAAGCAAAACTACAGGTCGTTCCGATCAGCTTGGCGCAGCGCGCTATCGGACGCTATTTGCTCCGGGCAGAAGCCCCCGTTGTTCCGCTGCTAAACGACAAGCGGCCAGCCCAGCGCCCAACACTCGACCGCAGCCTTTGACCCACTGCGGTCATTTCAGAAACTCGGTCAGACAACAAGTTTCGGGTGGCTTGCCCCGTCAGGCGCATCCTAATGTGATACCTTCATCATTGGAGGGGACGGACGATTGACGGGCAAGGCAGCTATCTCCACGACCATGGGCGCTGCCGATTGGAGCCTGCTGATCTTGCTATCGGTCCTGTGGGGAGCGACGTATTTCTTTGTCGCGGTAGCCGTGGATTTCTACACGCCACTGGTCATTGTTCTGGCTCGTGTTGGACTAGCGGCGTTGGCGTTGAATGTTCTGCTGCTCGCAATGCGCATTCCTATAACTCGCTCAGTCTCGGTCTGGGGTGCATTCTTTGTTATGGGGATCTTGAACAACCTGATCCCCTTCACGCTTATGACCTGGGGACAGACCCACATCGCCGGTGGCCTGACAGCGATATTGAATGCTTCCACGCCGTTATTCGCAGTGATCGTCGCTCACTTTTTCACAGAAGACGAGAAACTTGCTGTTGGACGAATAGCAGGGCTCGCGATCGGGTTTGGCGGCGTCGTTATGCTGGTCGGTGTGTCGGCACTACAAGAACTTGGATCGGAAGCCATCGCACAACTCGCTGTTGTTTGCGGCGCCTTGTCGTTCGCGTTGGCCGGAGTGTTCGGGCGACGCTTTCAACGATTGGGACTGAACCCGATAATGACGGCAACAGGTCAGCTGACTGCCTCCACTGTCTTGTTTATACCAGTAACGCTGCTCTTTGGCGGACCTTGGGTGATAGCCGAATCATCACTTGGTTCGATCGCGTCATTGATTGGTCTAGCAGTGCTGTCTACCGCGATCGCATACATCGTCTATTTTCGACTGCTCGCTTCTGCTGGCGCGGTCAACATGCTGCTTGTTACCATGCTGCTGCCCGTGACTGCGATCCTGTTGGGTGTAACAATTCTCGACGAAGTGCTCGCCCCGAGGCACATTGGCGGAATGGGATTAATCGTCCTTGGTTTGGCCGCAATGGACGGTCGTCCAGCGCGTTACATCTATGCAGCACTCGGCTTACGGTCCTGACGTCTCTCCAAAACACTTGAGGGACGGACAAGATTTGGAAAGACAGCTTCTGGCCCGAAGGGGCTGTGGCGGATTCTGTCATTCATGCTCGAAGCTGGAGGTATAGCGGAAACGGATCGCGGTTTGTTCTCCGGCCTTCCACTTATTGGGGTATTGCTGCCGTGCCGGTACGATGGTGGCCGCTCACGCCATCAAAGCTGGCACGAGCGTGGGGTCTTGATACGCGTGGCGGCTGAACCAATTACTTGATTGGCGATAGAAGAGAACGATCAGTTACCAGCATTCGCACGCCGTGCGCATGATCTTCGGCAAATGCGTTTTTCGTCTTGCCACACCAATTGTTGATAGTCTTCAGTTCGAGATGTTGGCAGGCTGAGGTGACATTCCACGTCACGTGAAATGGTGAGCAAGTGCCATCATTATAGCCTGCCCCCGTCGTTGAGCCGAGATATTGAACAGGCTTGACTGCTGCTGGCACCTTTACTTTGCCGGACGAGTAGTCCGAGAACGATGCGAAGTTTGCGCCGGAGCCGTCATCTGTCAGGTTGAAAACGCGTGCCTCGACCCGCAACTTCGGGTTTTTGCAGGTCTTGGTAAAACAGCTGTTGAGTGTCGGTCCGGGCTTCACGTCACACGAAGTAAAGACCCAATGGACTTCGATCGTGTCACCAGCGGAGATCCCAACGCAACCCGAGCCGCCACGATTGTCGTGCGAACGATCGTGGGATTCCTTCGAACCGTTGCAGACGTAGCCTTTGTGATCGCCTTTACCTGCAAGCTTACTGTAACCGCTGGCGCGATGCTCTGCATTTCGATGAAAGTGTATGTCGCAGAGGTTCATATCCGCGGCGAACGGCGCCAGCGCGAAACTTACAGAATTGCCGCCAACCAATTTCGTAATGTCGCGCGGTGCTTGTGGCCCCGCCTTGACACACGACATCTTATTGCCGCCACCAGCCAGCGCCGATGCTGCAAGCAACATCACGCAAACCGTGCTCAATACCCCCGTCATCAGTTTCTCAACTTTGCAGTAAGTCATTGCATCCTCCCGATCACTAAGCTTCCTGCCGCATTAGGCGCAGTATGGTCTAACTGATGATTGCCGCCTGGCAAAATCGATGGCGCAGCAGGCTATGCTTCCTTAGGCAGGTTATGGCCCTTCTCGACGTTTCACTGCAACGCAGCGCGAAGTCAGCTATCCCGGGGTACGGCGGACTCGATGACTACGAGCGGCAATCGTCGCGATTGACCCGGAGGCGACATCCTTACTGTCGCTCAGTCCAAACCTTAACCAGGCCAATCTAATCGTCAGTCTTTCCAAGTTGCGACACGGTCATTGGTTCTGCGCCTTTGACCATCGAGACCAACGCCGCCCCTTCGGCCTTTGAGATCGCTACGGCTGCATCAGTGCTCAAGCGCATTTCAAAAACGACGGCATTCGCCATACCGTCAATACTAACCTAAATTCCCTATTGTGCTCACGGCGTTACAAATTATTCTGGAGGCTGACGTCTGTCTTTGGACCGAGATTGAGCCCGATCATGTCGACAATTCAACTATTGTCATGTGTTCTTAGGACCATCGCCCTGTTGCTGGCTGTGTGGACGACGACTGCCAGCGGCCAAACCGTCAATGATTTTAAGGAACTCGCTGGCAAGCTGAACCAGACAGAATGGGAACTGGTTACGAGCGAGGCAAAGCAGCGCCTTCCCGGCCTGGTGTTGGACAAGGCGGAGCTTGAAAGTCTGAAATGGCATCTGTCGACATCGCAAAAGGCGGTGGATCTCTGGAACTCCATTCGCTACCGAGAGTTCAAGGGACTAAAGACAGGCATTGGATTCGACGGCATGGGGCTCGTAGCCAACTTGACGGCCGCACAATTGGAATCACAGGTCCGCCGACGCTTTGCCAACAATTCCAAGCTGATCTATGTGCTCGACCGTATCAAAGGCAATCCCCAACTTGCCAAGAAGCTCATGCGCGCAGCCCTCAACGGCGACGCTGACGCGGCCTACGTCGCGATGCGCGCGGCATTGATCGAGCACGCCAAGAACAAGAAGGCTGCGCTCCAGGCTGAAGGTGTCAAATATTGGAAGACGTTGATCGGCGAAGTCGTGCCAGGCAAGCAGCTGTTTGAGCGGGCCGGAATCTCTCCGGTCGATCTCTATCTACAGGGGCTGAATGATTGGGCGGCGTTCTCCAAGCAGGCCCGCAGCCGTACCAATCGCGCCGTGCTTGATTGCCTGCATCTGCGATTCGAGATCCTAAAGGCGACGTCCAATGCACGCCAGGCTGCCAGTGACGTTGGCGATCTGGGGTTGATCGGCTTCAATTGTGCAGCGGAACGCCGTAAACGCGATGCGTCGGGCAGTCCGTCAAGCTTTGCCCGCGATGTGATCGGTCTACTATCGACGGTCGCACGCAGTACGGCCGCGCTTGGCTCTTATAAACTTCAGCCGGGCGACCTTGCCGGTCTGCTGCTTGCCTACGACCGCCAATCGAACGCGCGCAAGGCCTCCGAGCCGTTCTCGCGTTGGCTCGATGATGAGCTGGCAAGGGCTCTGTCAGCCCGCAAGTCGAAACTCAGAGATGCTCTCTCAGCTGAGCAAAAGCGCGAGGCAGAACGGCAAAAGCGCATTGCTGAAAAGGCGCTCAGAATCCTTCGCGACGTCATGCGCCGGCGTGCGGGAATAACCGCAGACGAGGAAGACAAGCGTGACGATCTTGTCGTACGCGTGCTTTGCGAGGCCGCCAAACGCCAGTTCGGCGCCGCCACCGCCAATTTCGAGCAGGGTGACCTGGCCGCAGCTGGCAAGGACGCGCGCGAGGTGTTGGATAGGTTTTCGCAGAAGCAAGAACTGACGCCGTGCATTGCCACGCGCGCCGCCGCACAGCGCCTGATCGCTCGAATCGCCGCTTTGCGCGCCATCCTCAAAGAGGCTCAAGCCGCACGAGCCGCATGCTCTCAACAGCGGATCGAACGGACTCTCAGCCGTTTGCGACGATGGTCGCCTCGGCACCGCCTTATCGACAGCGAGATCCCGCGTCTCAGTCGCGCAATGCGTGCTGCACGTCTGTTGGCCGCCGGAATTTCTGACTACCGCGCCAATAAACTGGACGCCGCCGAGGTCAGCCTGAAGGACGCCATCAAGGCTGCCGAGGATACCGGGCCGGGCGATTGCTTCGAAGTCAACGCCGAGGCCACCAAGTACCTCGACCGGATCACGAAGATTCGGGCTCAGGTGCCACTCCTGACGGATGCACTTACAGCATGCGATAAGCGCAAGCTGCGTCGCCTGATCGGACGGTACGACCGCGCCACCCACCCCTTCTTCCAATTGGCCTTGCAGAGCTTGCGCGATCGTCTGGATTCATGCGCGGCACCACAGTCCGACGCGCAGTTCGCAGCCGATTGTCGAACGAAGCATGGTGCACGATTCCAGCGAGTGACCCGCAAGGACGGTCAGCGCGTATGTACCCTGTGCGAGCCAGGCTATTTGTCGGAGAGCGGTCGCTGCCGGGCAACCAACGCCACCTTCGAACGGAATTGCCGGACGAAATACAAGAAACGCTTCTTGCGCGTTGATCATAAGGCCAACGGCCGGCGCAGTTGCCGGTTCTGCAAGCCGGGCTTCCTGCCGAACAACGGCAAATGCAGGAGAACCGATGCCGCCTTCGAAGCAAACTGCAGGAGGAAGTACGGGGAACGTTTCCTACACGTAAATCACAAGGCCAACGGCCGGCGTAGTTGCCAGTTCTGCAAGCCGGGCTTCCTGCCGAACAATGGCAAATGCAGGAGAACCGATGCCGCCTTCGAAGCAAACTGCAGGAGAAAGTACGGGGAACGCTTCCTGCATGTTAATCACAAGGTCAACGGCCGGCGCAGTTGCCGGTTCTGCAAACCAGGTTTCCTGCCGAACAACGGCAAATGCAGGAGAACCGATGCCGCCTTCGAAGCGAACTGCAGGAGAAAGTACAAGGAACGTTTCCTGCGTGTGATCCTCAAGAGCAACGGCGCGCGCAGCTGCCAATACTGCAATCCCGGATTCCTGCCGCAAAACGGCAAATGCACCTCAAGGCATGCGATTGCAGAAGCCAACTGCAAGGCCAAGTACGGCGCAAGCTACTTAAGGCTGCAACGAACGCCCAGCGGTTACTTATGCCGCTATTGCCAGAACGGCATGGTGCCTCATAACGGTCAGTGCGCGTCGCGTGTTGCCATATTCGAGCAACAATGTCGTCAGCGCTACCGAGGACAGTTCCTGCGCGTCAAACGGCAAGGGCAACGCCTCGTGTGTCAGTTCTGCAATCCTGGTTTCAGGCCATCGAACGGACGATGCTTGAGAGTCGTCGCACCGGCCGTGAGACCACCACCAGTACGCGTCGAAGCATGCAACTCGCGCGTAAAGCAGGGCGGCGACAGGCCCGAACGCGTCGTCGTCAATCTCGGCAATTTCGCCGGCCGGGCACGGTTCTCGTTCAATATGATCCGCATTCCCGATCGGATGCAAGTCTATCTCGGTCGCAGACTTGTGCTTGATACGGGCTGCATCAGCGGTAGCGGGCAACGGTTCTTGAACATCCCGCGCGGTGCGCGCCAACTTCAGGTCATCGTCCAGCCGAACTGCCAGCGCAAGTCACGCACGCAGTGGAGCTTTCGTTTCCAGTGCCCAGGCTAACCTGTCAGCTGATTTCCTCGATACAATTCAGCCTCTCCAGATCAGGCTGGCATGTTTTGCGC
>JBPCVZ010000035.1:0-6936 GCA_051010015.1 Hyphomicrobiaceae bacterium | reverse complement strand
CTGCGCCTGCACGAGAAGGACAACATCATCGTCGCGGTCGACGGACTGATGCCGGATGCCGAGGCGCTCGGCGTCATGGCGCAGGCGCGGATCCCGCGCGGGCACAAGATGGCGGCCGAGAAGATCGCAAAGGGCGCGCCGATCCTGAAATTCGGCCAGGTCATCGGGTTCGCCGGCGAGGACATCGAACCGGGCCAGCACATCCACTCGCACAACTGCGACTATGCCGAGTTCGACCGCGACTATGCGTTCGCCGAAGGCGCGCGCAACGAGGAGGTGCTTCCCGTCGAACAGCGCGCGACGTTCGAAGGGTTCCGGCGCAGTAACGGCAAGGTCGGCACGCGCAACTACGTGGCGATCCTGACGTCGGTGAACTGCTCGGCGTCGGTGGCGCGGTTCATGGCCGAGGAGTGCAACAAGTCGGCGATCCTCGAGCAGTTCCCGAACGTCGACGGGGTGGTGTCATTCGTGCACGGCACTGGCTGCGGAATGGCCGCCGACGGCGAGGGCTGGGACAATCTCGAGCGCACGCAGTGGGGGTTTACCGGGCATCCCAACATCGCCGCGGCGCTGGTCGTCGGGCTCGGCTGCGAGGTGTTCCAGATCGCGCGGATGCGCCAGAAGTACGGCCTGGTCGACGGCGACAACCTGCACACGATGACGATCCAGGAAAGCGGCGGCACGCGCAAGACGATCGAAGCCGGTGCCGCGCGGATCAAGGAGATGCTGCCGCTCGCCAACCAGGTGAAACGGGAGACGGTGCCGGCATCGGAACTGATCGTGGCGCTGCAGTGCGGCGGCTCGGACGGCTATTCGGGGATTACTGCCAACCCGGCGCTGGGCCTCGCGGTCGATCAGCTGGTGCGCCACGGCGGCACCGGGGTGCTGGCCGAGACGCCGGAGATCTACGGCGCCGAGCATCTGCTGACGCGGCGTGCGCGCAGCCGCGACGTGGGCGAGAAGCTCGTCGACATCATCTCGTGGTGGCAGGACTATACGGCCAAGAACAACGGCTCGATGGACAACAACCCGTCGCCCGGCAACAAGGCCGGCGGGCTGACGACAATCCTCGAGAAGTCGCTCGGGGCGACGGCGAAGGGTGGGAGTACGACGCTCAACGGGGTCTACCGCTATGCCGAGCAGGTCGACGCCAAGGGGTTCTGCTTCATGGATTCGCCAGGTTATGACCCGGTTTCCGTCACTGGGCAGGTGGCCGGCGGTTGCAATGTAGTAACATTTACAACCGGACGTGGATCCGCTTACGGATGTAAGCCTGCACCGTCGATAAAGCTGGCCACGAACTCGGATATGTATCATCGTATGAGTGAAGATATGGATATAAACTGCGGAGATGTATTAGAAGGAGTCAGCCTGGAAGAAAAAGGGCAAGAAATTTTTGAACATATTATCGCAACGGCTTCGGGCGAACGTACCAAATCGGAAAAGCTCGGCTACGGCGACAATGAATTTGTACCCTGGCAGGTTGGCGCCGTGATGTAGCCGCCCGATCGGCCGAGGGTCGATGTGGGAGGCGGTATTGGGCGCCTGGGGACTGAAAAGCTTCGAAAACGATGATGCGGCCGATTGGGTCCATGCCCTGGAAGAGCAGGGCGCCGGGTTGATTGTTGAAACGCTCAACACGGTGCTCGTGGATTGTGATCCCGATGATGAATGTCATCCGGAAGCAGCAGCGTCATGCGAGGCGTTGGCTGCGGCGGAATTGGTGATGAGCGCCCATACGGGCGACACGTCGAGGTTGTCGGAGCCGGCTCAAACTGTTTTGAAGATGTTGTCGGGCGCCATTGCCGGCGCTGAACATCTCGCGCTTGCGAAGCGAGCCGCCGATCGTGTTCGGAGGCAGTCGGAACTGCGCGAGTTGTGGGCGGAGACCGATGACTTCGAGGCGTGGACGCGCGACGTCGATCAGCTGATCGACGCCTTGAAGACGATCTGAGATAGGGTTTCGCGGCCTGCCAACACAGTTTCAGTGCTGGGTCAAGCAAGTGCCCTGATCCTTTTCAGCCTTGCTCGAAACTTATGACGCCCTGATCGATCAGCAATTGCACGATCGCGCGCTTGATGTCTTGCGGCAGTTCGGCCGGTTCGCCGGTGAGCTGGTTGCCGGCCATGATGTCGCGCAAGACTGCATCCGCGCGCGGGTCGGCAAAGACCTGCTCGACCAAGTCGTCTGGGACGTCGGATGGTGCGCCTGGGCCGCCTCCTTCCGCCTGCGCCTGTTGCGCGAGCCCCATCATCGCCGTGACAAGCGCGACCTGCTCTTCATGGGGCATCGACAGCACTGGCGTGGTGACGCCGGCACGGCCTGCGAGCTCCTGTAGGGCGGCAACTGCCTCCGGATCGGCCAGCACCTGCTGCAGCAACTGATCCGGTATTTCAGGAGTATCGGCCATATCGAGCCCTTTCATAAGCTGCGATTCGATTGTCGAGGAGGAAAGGCATGTTGCCGGGGCAGTCAAGCAGTGCTGCGTGCCGGGATCACGGAGATTGCGCGGCCAAGCCAAATAGTTGGCGGCGCCCGGTGTGCGTTGCGGTCATCACCCGCAAGGTTCCTGAGCCTTATCAGGCGGCCGGGAGTGACGTCAAATAGTTGGCGCTCGACGCTGGGTGTGCTTGTTACGGTTGCGGCAATCTCCAACAATACCCCCTCTCATACAGAATTGCGCCTTCCCGATGACGATGCACACCAAAGGGCTGCTGATCACGATCGCCGGGATTCTGGTGATTTCGCCCGATTCGTTGCTGATTCGGCTAATCGGCATGGATATCTGGAGCACATCTGCGTGGCGTGGCAGCCTGCAGGCGATCGGCCTCGGTGTGATCCTGTTGATCGTGTATCGCGAGCGACTGCCCAAGGTGTTTTTGTCGATCGGCTGGACCGGTGTTCTCATTGCGGTGATTTCTGCGTTGACGAATTGTGCATTCGTGGCCGGCGTCAAATTCACGTCGGTCGCCAACGCCCTCATTTTTCTTGCGAGTACGCCGTTCCACGCGGCCGTGATGAGTCGAATATTTCTTGGTGAGCAGATTGCGTTGCGCACCTGGATTGCCATTTGCATCGGCCTTGGCGGGATTGCGATCATCGTATGGGACGGGATTGGAGGTGGGTCGACGTTTGGCGATGCAATGGCGCTGCTCGGGGCAATATTGCTGGCGGCACAGCTCACGATGATGCGCGGTCGGCGCGAGATCAACATGATCCCCGCCGTTGCGCTTGGCGGTTTGATTTATGCGTTCATCGCGGTTGTCGTCGGAGGGGTGCCGGATATCCCCGTGGGCATGCAGACGGTATGGGTCCTGGCGATGGGGTTCGCCGTGACGACGCCGGCGACGGCGCTGCTGGCGCTCGGGCCGCGCTATATCTCAGCGCCGGAGGTCGGGCTGATCGTTTTGCTCGAAACCGTTCTCGGACCTCTGTGGGTGTGGTTGGTCATTCATGAGGTGCCAAGTGCCTGGGCGCTGGTCGGCGGCACGGTCGTGGTGATGACGTTGCTGGTGCACTCTTTGTTGTCCCTCAGGGATCATGCGCGCCGCGCCGTACCGAAAGCGGGCTGACCGCTGCTATTCGCCGACGATGCGCTGACTGTGGCGGGAGCGGGCAATCGGCATATTGGCCATCGCCCGACAACGGGTGTCGCGCCCTGCGCTGCCGTTGGTCCCCGGCTGGGCGTTGAGCTGTTTGACGCGCTGTCGCAAGTGCGCGGTTTGGTCCGCGGGGGCGATGCCGTCGCGGCGGCCGACCTGGCGCAAGAGCCGGTGCAGGCGTCGGTAGTTGCGATGCAGGAGCGCCAAATCGGCTTCGCGGTTGTGGGCGGGCAGCTTATTTTTGATCCGCAGGATCTCGTTCGAGAAATGCGCATTGCAGTCGACCAGCGCGACAAACGCCGGAATTTCGAACGCGCCGAGTGGCGTGGGCCTCTCCGACGTGCTCAGTCCAATGACCGAGAGCACCAGGGTCGAGCTGAGCATAACAGCTGCGATCAGCCCGGCGATTAGATAAAGCCGCTTGCGCCACATAAGCTTGTCAATCACGGCGGTTACTAGGCGAGGCTCTGCATATCGCCGTCGACTGAGATGTCCTGGCCGGAGATGGTACTGGCAAGCGGAGAGGCAAGGTAGACGGTGAGGTCAGCCAACTGCTGGGTCGGTATCAGCGCCTTAATCGATTGGTTGGCGAGCATGCGTGCCTGCATTTCGTCGAAGGATATGTTGAGGGCGCGGGCCTTGCCGTCGATGACGGCGCGAATGCGGGCCCCGTCGACCGGGCCGGGCTGGATGGCATTGCAGCGAATGCCGTTCTCGCCGAGTTCCATGGCGAGCGTTTTCGTGAAGCCGACGACACCCCACTTGGCCGCAGCATAAGGAGAACGCAACGGGAAGCCGAATTTCCCGGCGGCCGATGAGTAGTTGATGATGCAGCGATTGCCCTGACTTGCCTTGAGATGGGGAATGGCGACGCGGGCGACATTGAATTGCCCCGTGATGCAGATGTCGAGGCATTGCTCCCAATCGGCCGGGTCGATCTCGTCGACACGCCCGGTCGGGCCGGCGATGCCGGCGTTGTTGATCAGGCAGTCGAGGCCGCCGAGTTGGGCGACGGCTTCGTCCACCATTTTGGCAACCTGGTCACGATCGGAGACGTCGCATAGCGTGCTGGTGGCGTCGGGGGCGGTGTTGGCCAGACCGGCGAGTGCTTCGGTATCGATATCGCAGACGTGAACCCGGGCGCCTTCGCGTAGAAAAGTCTGCGCCGTGCACAGGCCGATGCCGCCAGCGCCGGCGGTGACGAGTACGCGTAAACCTTCGATGCCGAGATCCATGGGGTGCTCCTGTGGTGTGGCGTGTGATGGCGCCAACATAGGCTGATCGGTTGGCTCGTTGCCATAGGAATGTTGTGCGCGGCCAACTGTCGGCCGATTCCGGAATGTTCCGCATGGATGTGATTAGAGGCAGTGGGCAATCGGCGCGGCTTTTGAGGGCTCGGCGCACCATGCTAGGGATGTGATGGAGACGAGAGCGTATTGTGGAGAGTGTCAATGCCGGCGGTGGGGATTGTAGGCGTGGGTTTGATCGGCCGGGCCTGGTCGAACGTTTTTTCGCGTGCCGGGTGGGATGTGCGGCTCTACGATTCGCACGCACAAACCCTGGCGGCTGCACCGGACCGGATCGCGCAATCGCTGCAGGACTTAGCCGAACTCGGTTTGGTTCCTGACGCGGCGGCTGCTGCCGCGCGCATCACGGTGACGTCGTCGCTGGAGGAGGCGGTGGCGGGTGTCGATCTGGTCCAGGAGTCGGGACCGGAAAGAGTTTCCGACAAGGTTGCAATCTACAAGCAACTCGATGCGGCCGCCGGGCCGGACACGATTTTGGCATCGTCGTCGTCAGCGATTGTTGCATCTCGGTTCACGGAGGGTTTGGCGGGCCGCGGGCGCTGCCTGATCGCACATCCGGTCAACCCGCCCCACGTGGTGCCGATCGTCGAGTTGTGCGGGGCGCCGTGGACGGACGCGGCGGTCATTGCGCGGGCACGTAGCATATACGACTCGGTGGGCCAGGTCGCGATCGAGGTGAAGAAGGAAGTCGATGGGTTTATCCTGAACCGAATGCAGGCGGTGCTGCTGTCCGAAGCGTTCCGGCTGGTGAGTGAAGGATACGTGACAGCGGAAGATCTCGACAAGACGATCGCGCATGGCCTCGGGCTGAGATGGTCGTTCATGGGGCCGTTCGAGACGATCGAACTCAATGCGCCGGGGGGCCTGCGCGACTACTGCGAGCGGTTCGGCCCGACAATGTATGGCCTTGCGAAGCTGCCGGTGACCGAGGAGCTGTGGAGCAAGGAGAATATCGACAAGGTGGCGGAGAACTGGGGAAAGGACCCGACGTCGGAAGAGATCGCCGAGAAGAGCGCGTGGCGCGACAACCGACTGGCGGCGCTGATCACCCATAAGCGCGAACAGAAGCAATACGATTGACATTCATACGAGCTCGCAAGGAGAGCGATTGAACCATGGCCAAGTCCAACAAAGTTATCATTTCATGCGCAGTGACGGGATCGATCCATACGCCATCGATGTCGCCCCACCTGCCGATTACGGCCGAAGAGATCGCCGACGCGGCGATCGGTGCCGCTGAAGCAGGCGCCGCGATCGTTCACCTGCACGCGCGTGATCCAGAGACGGGCAAGCCGGACCAGTCGCTGGAGCGGTTTGCGCCGTTTCTCGGGGTCATCAAGCAGCGCACACCTGCCGTGGTGAACATCACGACGGGCGGTGCGATGACGATGACAGTGGAGGAGCGTGCGTTACCGGCGATCAAATTCGCGCCGGAGGTCGCGAGCCTCAACATGGGAACGATGAATTTCGGGCTCTATCCGATGCTCAACCGCTACAAGGAATTCAAGCATGACTGGGAGCGTGAATACATCGAAGGTTCGCGCTCCGGCTTCTTCAAGAATACGTTCGCAGACATCGAGTATATCCTGACCGAATGCGCCAATAACGGTACGCGCTTCGAGGTCGAGTGCTATGACATCGGCCACCTTTATACGCTGGCGCACATGGTTGACCGGGGGATCGTCAAGCCGCCGTTCTTCGTACAGTCGGTGTTCGGGATCCTCGGCGGGATCGGCACGCATCCGGAAGATGTCGCGCACATGAAACGGACGGCGGACCGACTGTTCGGCGATGCCTATCGTTGGAGCGTGCTCGGTGCCGGCTCCAACCAGATGCGGATTGCGGCAATCGCGGCGGCGATGGGCGGCAACGTGCGCGTCGGTCTCGAAGATTCGCTGTGGGCGGGGCCGGGCAAGCTGGCGGAGTCGAATGCCGAGCAAGTCAAGATCGTGCGCCAGATCATCGAAGGCCTCGGCCGTGAGGTCGCGTCGCCGGATGAAGCGCGCGAGATCCTGGAATTGAAGGG
>JBPCVZ010000034.1:0-5145 GCA_051010015.1 Hyphomicrobiaceae bacterium | reverse complement strand
TGTTCCTCGTCGATGTGCCCGGCTTCATGGTCGGCCTCAAGGCCGAGCAGGAGGGGACATTGCGCGAAGGCATGCGCGCGGTCTACGTCGCCGGCCAACTCAAGGTGCCGACCATCACGCTCGTCATTCGCAAGTGCTACGGCATGGCCGGCATGGCGACCTGCAACAAGAGTGACATCGACCTGAAACTGGCGTGGCCGAGCGGCGAGTGGGGCTCGCTGCCCGTCGAAGGTGGTGTCGCCGCCGCCTTCCGCCGCGAGATCGAAGCGGCCGCCGATCCGAAGGCGCGCGAGCAGGAACTGGAAGCGGAACTGCGCGCCTACACGTCACCGTTCCGCACAGCCGAAGCGCTCGCCGTCGAGGAGATCATCGATCCGCGCGAAACGCGTCCGCTGCTGTGCGAATACATCGCGCTTGCCGAAGACCGCCTCAAGATCGGTCTCGGTCCCCGCGCCCGCGCCGGCGTCGCGCCTTAGCGGCAGATTGACGATCAATCCACCCGCACCAGCAGCTTGCCGTTGTTGCGGCCCTGGTAGAGCATTTCGATGCCGCCACGTGCGGCTTCGGCGCCTTCGAGGATGTGTTCGTTGTGGCTGAGCTTGCCGGCGCGCACCCAGTCGGCGAGCACGGCGATCGCTTCACCGAAGCGGTCCTTGTAGTCGAGCACCAGAAAACCCTGCATGCGCGCCCGCGCGACCATCAGCTGGCGATTTACCCGCGGCCCGACCGGCAGCGGGTCCCAGTCCGTGATCGCCGCCGTACCGCACACCGTTATGCGCGCGCCAATCGCCAACTGGGTCATGACCGCGTCGCTGATCGGGCCGCAGGTATTGTCGAAGTAGCAGTCGATGCCGTCCGGGCAGGCCGCCTTCAAGGCATCGGAGACGTCTTCGCTGCGATAATTGATAACGGCGTCATAGCCAAAGCTCTCGCGGCACAGTGCGACCTTGTCGTCGCTGCCCGTGATACCAACCGTGCGGCAGCCCTTGATCTTGGCGATCTGGCCGACCGCCGAGCCAACCGCTCCGGCTGCCGTCGAGACGACGACCGTTTCGCCTTCCTTTGGCGCACATCCATCGATCAGCCCGAAGTATGCGGTGACGCCGTTCAGCCCGAGCACGCCCAGGGCCAGGGACGACGGCAGATCGGCTTCAACGACCTTGCGGTCGACGTTGCTGCCATCGCTGATCGTGTAGCGCTGCCAGCCGAGCATGCCGGTCACGACATCGCCTTCGGCAAAGTCGGGATGGCGTGTTTGCACGACCGTCCCGACCGTGAACGAGCGCATCACGGCACCGATTTCGACGGGCGGCAGATAATTCGGCGCATCGTTCGCCCAGCCCCGCATCGCCGGGTCGATCGACCAATAGTCGTTCTTGACCAGGATCTCGCCGTCCTTGATCTCCTCGACGGTGGCCTCGTCGACAGCGAAATGATCGGCCATCGGCACGCCTTTCGGTCGGCTCGTCAGAAGGACGCGGCGGTTGGTCAGCGTTGCGGTCATGCGTTTCTCTTTGCGAAGGGTGAAGTCATGGGGTTACGATGCATACGCGAAAAAACAGTTCCGCACACCTGTTCAAAGTCGCACCAACATAGCAATAGCAGGTTGCATTCAAAGGAGTAGCCACATGGGCATTCAACGCCACGATATCACCACCGGTCCCGGACCGCGCATGAGCCGCTGCGTCGTCAACGGCGACATGGTCTACTTGGCCGGTCTCACCGCCGCAGACCGGTCGGCCGATGTCGGCGGCCAGACCCAGCAGATCCTCGACGCCATCGACGGCTACCTGACCAAGGCCGGCACCGACAAGTCAAAACTGCTGCAGGCCAACATCTGGATCACGGACACGGCGAACTTCGGTGCGATGAACGAAAAGTGGAATGCCTGGGTCGACCCGGAAAACCCGCCGGTGCGCGCCTGCGTTCATGCCGAACTGATGCATCCCGATCTGCTGGTTGAGATCATGGTGACGGCGGCGAAGTAGCACGCGTGTGCATCCAGAGGAAAAGCGCGGCAGCCGGCACCGGCTGTCGCCAATCCGATCGCCTCATGCCGCCATCAACGAGTCCGCGCGTGCTGTCGCCTGATCGGCCTTCGACGTGTTGCCAAGCCCCTTGAAGGCGCGGGCGATGCTGCGCCAGCTCTGCACCGACGTCGGCTTGAGCGCCGCGCGCTCATTGGCCAGCCCGAGCGCGAGGTCGAACCGTTTCGCGCGCAGCGCCGCCTCCAGCAACGTCCAGCCGATGATGTCGCGTTGCGCGAAACTGCCGCCGAGACGATGCGTGCGATAGCGCACCGGCAGCAGCCGGTCGACGCAATCCCCGTAGCTCTCCGCCTGAAAATCCTTGACCGCGAGGCAGAACGGGATGCCGATCTCGCGGCTCATGGCCACGTTCGCATCTGATGCGTTTTCGACATAGCGCTCATTGGCGCTGAGCAGTTCCTTTTGCGCATCCTCGCGCCCGGCCGCAACGAACGCCATCATCGCATGCACGTCATTGAACGCATAAAGCGTGTCCTTCGCAGCCGGTGTCCACTTGTCGGCGAGATTTACCCAGCGATCGTCGACGTCGGTGCCGGTCAGCTTCATGCGCCATAGTAAGGCCACCGCGTCCAGTTCTTCGTACTTGTCGCCCTGCTTGCCGGCGGAGCACAGGTGCTGGTCGTAGATGTCGAGGACGTGGGCGTTGTTCTCGATGTCGAGATGAAACAGTGCCGTGTGCCACCACAGGTGATTGGCGAAGTTCGATGTGCCCCAGCGATCGACATGATCGGTCATGAAACGGATGCCGCCCGATTGGCGCCCGCACATCTCCATGACATGGCCGACCGCGTGCACCGCATAGGGGTTGTCGGGTCGCAGCGCGAGCGCCTGGCGACCAAGCTCTTCGGCGAGTGCGAAATCGCGGTTCTCTTCGAGGCCGAACGAATAGAAGCCGAGCACGAACTCGTACCCGGGAATGCTCTCGTCCCAAAGGTTAAAGACGCGCGCGACGACATCGCGCTGTCCGACCACATCGCCGAGCAGAACATCGGTATAGTGCACCAGCGCCAAGGCGAACAGGTCCATGGGCTGCGCGGTCAACACAGCCTCCCAGTGCTGCACAGCACCGAAGAAATCGCCCTCGACCCAGGCCTTGACCGCCGCGTAGTGCCCGCGTTCGCGATCGTTTGCGTCGGTGAGGCGTTTTTCCGCCTCGGCCAGCGCTGCGACCATATCGGGATAGATGCGGGTTTCCATGGCCTGCGTCAGCCAGCCGACCTTGAACAGCCAGCCCATAACGAAATCGGGGTGCTCGGCGAGCACGTCGTCGATAATCCCGATCGCGTCGCCGCGAAATGCGAGTGCCGCATCGAGGGCGCGTTCGAGCCCGTCGATGGCCTCGGTTGCGCCATAGGAGATCGGCACGCCTCGGGCGTCCCGTCCGGCATTCGAGGATCGAATTGTCTGAGTACCGCTCATCTCGCTGCTCCTGCGACCCGCGTCATGATTGCGACTGCGTCCCATATGCGCCAACATTTGTGGCGTGATCTCGCTCGATGTGTACCTAAATCTGTCTAAACCTGACGTTATTCTGCACAATCGATTGAATTCAAGTGGCGTTTGAATAACGTCAACGTGAATTTGTGTAGTACAAACATGTGCACAAACCGGGGGGCTGCCTACTTGCCATAGTGCGCGCGATACCAGGCGACGAAGGCTGCCACGCCATCCGCCACCGATGTCGTCGGATGATAGTCGACCGCACCCATGAGTTCGGAAACATCAGCAAACGTATCGAGGGCATCTCCAGGCTGTCGTGGCAGCATCTCCAGCTTCGCCTCACACCCGGCCGCCGCCTCTATTGCCTTGACATAGTCGAGCAGATTGACCGGCGCGTTGTTGCCGAGGTTGAAGACCCGATAGGGTGCGTTCGATGTTGCCGGATCCGGCGCGCTCGCGTCCCATGTTTCGGAGGGGACGGCAATCTGATCGCTCGCCCGGATCACGCCTTCGACAATGTCGTCGATGTAGGTGAAATCGCGCGTATGTCGGCCAAAATTAAAAAGTTCTATCGGATCGCCATTGAGAATGCTCTCGGTGAACTTGAACAGCGCCATGTCCGGCCTGCCCCACGGCCCGTACACGGTAAAGAACCGCAATCCCGTTGTCGGCAAGCGAAACAGGTGGCTGTAGGAATGCGCCATCAACTCATTGGCGCGCTTGGTCGCGGCGTAGAATTGCAGTGGATGGTCGACGCCATGATGCTCGGAGTATGGCAGGGTCGTATTGGCGCCATACACACTGGACGTTGAGGCATATGTCAGATGCGGTACGGTCGCGTGCCGACACGCCTCCAGAATGTTGACGAAACCGACGATGTTCGAATGGACGTATTCACGTGGCGCGTCGATGCTGTGGCGTATACCTGCCTGCGCAGCCAAGTGAATGACACGGTCGAAGCTGTGCTCGGCGAAGCATTTATCGACAGCCGCCTGATCACCAAGGTCGGCCCTGATGCAATCGTAGGTCGCCTTGGGCTGCTGCGCGACGGTGTTCTCGAGTTCGGCAAGGCGCGCTTCTTTCAATGCCGGATCGTAATAGGCGTTGACGTTATCGAAGCCAACCACATCGTCGCCGCGGGCCAGCAAGGCCCGGGCGGTATGAAACCCGATGAAGCCGGCGGCACCTGTGACGAGGATTTTCATGATTTCCGTCGGTCTGTCGAAGAATCAGCCAATCGGCTGGTTGTGTGCCGCAGAGGTATCGTCACGCCGCATACGGTGTCAATCGCAACGGGTTCTAGAGGTTGACAGAGACTTATCCCCGGTCCCCGGGCCTGCGTTATTCTTTTCCCAGTGATCCAACACGGGGAAAATCATGGACAGCACACCAAATCTCGACCTGCCCTATATTGCCGCCGCGCAAGCGCAAAAGCATGTCACGCACAACGAAGGGATCCGGGCGCTCGATGCACTCGTCCAACTTGCCGTTCATGATCGCGATCTGGCTGCGCCACCGACAACTCCCTCGGATGGCGACCGCTACATTGTCGCGGCTTCGGCAAGTGGCGCATGGGCCGGTCACGAAGGCTACGTTGCCGCCTATCAGGACGGCGCCTGGCAATTCTTCGTTCCGCGACCGGGCTGGCTTGCCTGGA
>JBPCVZ010000033.1:0-3592 GCA_051010015.1 Hyphomicrobiaceae bacterium | reverse complement strand
ATTGCTTGCGCCAGCGGTAATAGGTTTGTTCTGTGATACTAACTTGCCTTATCGCATCTGCACGCACCATTCCCTGCCCAACAAGCACATCAACCTGGCGCAGTTTCGAGACAATTTCTTCGGGTTTGTGACGTTTGACAGCCATCTCTGGTCCTCCTTTTACTCAACAATAGGGTGGACCAGTCAAAATGGGGAGGTTCAAACGTCATCAGTTCAAGTTGCCGCGGCCCTCTCCGTTTCTGAAAGTTCTTCAGGAATGTCATCGAAGCTGGCATAATTGAAATGATAGAGCTGGGAGTAAAGTCCTTTTAGCGCAATGAGTGCCTCGTGGTTGCCTTCTTCGATCAGTCGCCCCTGGCGCAGCACTACAATTCGATCTGCATTGCGGATCGTGGCAAGCCGATGTGCAATTACGAGGCCGGTCCGCCCTTCCAGTAACCGCGACAGTGCTCTCTGGATTTGCATTTCTGTGTAGCTATCGATATTCGCAGTCGCCTCGTCGAGTACCAAAATTTTAGCATCCGCAACCAATGCACGGGCAAAGCTGATAAGCTGACGTTGTCCTAGACTGAGGTTGCCGCCTCGTTCTTCCAAAACGGTGTCATAGCCCTGAGGAAGTGCAGCAATAAACTTGTGTGCGCCTACCGTCTCAGCCGCCTCGATCACCGCTTCGTCGGATGCCCAATGTGAGGAATAGCGGATATTATCCATAACCGAGCCGGTGAAAAGATAGGGTTCCTGCAGCACCATCGCAATATGCCGACCGAGACTGTTCTGCGTAAGTACGCGCACGTCATGACCACCAACAAGGATTGCACCTTCTTGCACATCGTAAAACCGATGGATCAGCGACATGCAGCTCGATTTGCCCGAACCGGTGGGGCCAACCAGCGCGACAATCTCCCCCGACTCGACGTGGAAGTTGACATTCTTTAACACCGGATGCTCTGGATCATAACCGAATGTCACATTGCGGAATTCTATAGACCCACTGTCATCCGGCCCCAGTGCCCTGGCATCGGGCGCGTCCTCGACGCCGATCTCAACATCCAGAACCTCGGTTAACCGATGACCCGAGGCCATGGCGCGTTGCATCACGGAGTATTGCATTGTGAGAGAACGAATTGGATCGAAGAACCTCTGAATATAAAACAGGAAGGCGACCATCACGCCAAGTTCCGTTCGACCCGATGCAACCATCAACCCACCAGCGACCACGACGACAGCCATGGCGACACCTGTCAGGCTATCGACAATAGGGACCATTATTTGTGCCAATCGCGAAGCGCGCAATTGTGCCTGATAGGTATTGTCCACCAACTCCGAATAGAGATCCGAGTTTAGCGATGCGCGGTCCATTGACTGCACGGCGCGGACGCCATGGATCGCTTCGGCGAGAGCTCCGTTGGTGATGGAATTGGCCTCGTGCGCAGCCATGAAGGCCCCGCGGGCACGGGTCAGCCAGAGCACCCGAACACCGAAAAGCACGGGAAGAACCAAGAGCACCATCGCCGCGAGCTGCCAGTCAAGCCACAACATGACCACCACGATACCAATCAGCAATAGTACGTCGCCCACGGCCAGAACAGATGTCTCAAGAAACTCCTGCATCGAGTTCACGTCACCCTGCAGTCGAGACATCAATCGCCCCACCTCGGTTTTATCCATAAACGAGAGAGAAACGCGCTGCAAATGCTCGAACATTCGCCTGCGGATGTCGAACAGTACATTTTCCGCCATCCGTCCCGTGACGCCCTCTTGTAAGCGTGAGGCGATATAGTTGGTAAAGATAACCAGACCAAACACCGCGACAATTCCGATGAGAATGCCACCTTCGACGCCACCCGGCGCCATGCCATGGTCGATGGCAAATCGGATCAGCAGCGGAATGGTCAGTTGAGAAAAGGTGAATGCCATAACCGCCACAACCGAGACAATGACCTGCTGCCGATAGGGGCGAACAAATTTCCATATTCTCTTAACGACGCGCCCGTCAAAAGCACGCCCGAACATCTCCTCCTCAATGCGGTCGGAGCCGACGGCAGCTCGCATTTTTGGCCCTTCACGATCATCCGGATCACGAGGCTCGCCGGCGGGATTCTCGCTCATCACTGTGGTCCTCCCTTGTCCAGAACGTCACTTTCGGGACGCATCTGCAGTTCATGCAAGGCCTTGTAACGGCCTCCCTGAGCCATGAGCTGGGTATGCGAACCCTGCTCGACGATTTTGCCATCCACAATGAACAAAATACGGTCCGCATGTATCAAACTTGCCAACCGATGCGCCACAATCAGCGTCACACGCTCGGCAGCGTAACTTTTTAACGCCCCTCGTATCCGGTTTTCCGTACCCGCGTCGATCGCGGCAGTAGAATCATCAAAAATCAGAACCGTCGGCTCCATCATCAATGTTCGCGCAATGGAAAGGCGCTGTCTCTGACCACCCGACAACGACACCCCCCGCTCACCCACGACGGTGGAATATTGATTTGGCAAACCCATCACATAATCGTGCAGTTGCGCCGACTCGCTCACACCCCGAATCCGGCTGTCGTCAGTGAACGGTTCGGCATAGGCGATATTGTTCTCCAAGCTGGTTGTAAAGAGAAAGCTGTCTTGCTGCACCACGGCCACGGCCTGACGTAAGGAGGACAGCGTGACATCGCGGATGTCTTGCCCGTCAATCGTAATCGACCCTTCGGTCACGTCATAAAACCGAGGGATCAAATGCATCAGAGTGGTCTTTCCCGCGCCCGGAGGTCCCACAATTCCGATGGTCTCGCCTCTCTTTGCCTCGAAACTGATGCCACTTAACGCCGCCCTGCCGCCGCCATAGTCAAATCCGACATTGTCAAGTCGCAGCGTACCCTTGGTTACCTCCAAATCGTTCGCTCCAGGTAGGTCCTGCACCTCGACCTCCATGTCAATCAGCGCAAACAGACGAGCGCCACAGGTGGAGGCGCGGGCATAGCCGTTGACCATCATACCCAATTGTCGAACGGGCATCTGGAGCATGGTCATAAATGTCAAAAATGTTGCCAGTGTACCCAGAGTAATTTCCCCGGCAGCAACTTGTTGCCCGCCCACCAGCAGGACTAGCGCCATTGCCGTGAAAAAGGCGAGGGTCATGGCTGAGGTATTGTTAACCCGGACATTGGTGCGTTGGTGACTGAGGTTCAGAGCGGCCTGGGAAGCATGATCGAATTTTGCCATTTCGTGTTCCGTGGCTGCGAACGCTCGCACCACGCGGATACCGGCAAGGTTTTCCTCCATCACCTGGCTCAGCGCACTCAGCCGCTCCTGAAGAATCAGCCAGGTTTTTCTCAGCATCAAGCGCATCACCGTGCTCCGCCATGCCGCGAACGGGACAAAGGAAAGCGCCAGGGCTCCGAGTGCGAGATCAGTAGAAAACAGCAACCAGGCACCAATCCCGATCAGAAGCGTCAGCAGGACAGTCCGCACAAGTGCTGTAGAAAAATACATTCGCACGCCTTCAAGATCGAGCATGCCAACCGTGATTAAATCACCGGAATGAGTGCGGTCGTGAAACGAGAACGGCAGGCGCAGTATTTTGTCGTAGATGGCATTGCGCA
>JBPCVZ010000032.1:0-7624 GCA_051010015.1 Hyphomicrobiaceae bacterium | reverse complement strand
GGTCTGAACTCCGGCCTGATGATCGCGGAAGTGACGACAGCGGCGCTGATGAGCGAAAACAAGCATCTCGCCAATCCCTGCTCGACGGATTCGACTCCGACCTCGGCCAACCAGGAGGATCACGTGTCGATGGCGGCGCATGGTGCGCGCCGCCTTGCGCAGATGAACAAGAACCTTGCCACGATCCTGGGTGTCGAGCTGCTGTGCGCCGCACAGGGTGTTGAATTTCGCGCGCCGCTCGAGACAAGCCCGACGCTCCAGAAAGTCATGTCGGATGTCCGCTCGGTCGTGCCCGCAATTGATGTTGACCGCTACCTGGCCGATGATATCGGCGCGGCAGGCGAACTCGTCTCGGGCGGTCTGTTGTTGCAAACAGCCAAACTCAGTGGCTACGTCGTAGGAGCGCAAGCATGACGAGTGATCCCCGCCGCAACGCACGCGACGTCTTTCCGCCAACCGGACCTGATATCACCGCCAAGAGCTGGCTCACCGAAGCGCCGATGCGGATGCTGATGAACAACCTGCATCCCGATGTCGCCGAAAGCCCGCACGAGCTTGTCGTCTATGGTGGTATCGGGCGCGCGGCGCGGACCTGGCAGGATTTCGATCGCATCGTTGCCGAGCTCAAATCGCTTGATGACGACCACACGCTTCTCGTCCAATCCGGCAAGCCGGTCGGTGTGTTCCGCACCCATTCGGATGCGCCTCGTGTCCTCATCGCAAACTCGAACATCGTGCCGCACTGGGCCGACTGGGATCATTTCAACGAACTCGATCGCAACGGCCTCATGATGTACGGCCAGATGACGGCCGGCTCGTGGATCTACATTGGCGCGCAGGGCATCGTGCAGGGCACCTACGAAACATTCGCCGAAGCCGGGCGTCAGCACTATGGCGGTGACCTGAAAGGCAAATGGATCCTGACAGGCGGCCTCGGCGGCATGGGTGGCGCACAACCGCTCGCAGCGGTTTTTGCAGGCGCCTGCTGTCTCGCCGTCGAATGCGATCCATCGCGGATCGATTTTCGGTTGCGCACGAAGTATCTGGACGAACGTGCCGATACCCTCGACGAGGCATTGGCCAGAATCGAGCAATGGACGAAAGCCGGTGAAGCCAAATCGGTCGGCCTCCTGGGCAATGCCGCCGATGTCTTTCCCGAGATCGTGCGGCGCGGCATCAAGCCGGACATCGTGACCGACCAGACATCGGCGCATGATCCGATCAACGGCTATCTGCCGTCCGGCTGGTCGCTGGCCGAGTGGCGCGACAAGCGCGAAACCGACCCCAAGCGTGTCGAGGCGGCCGCGCGCGCGTCAATGAAAACGCATGTCGCCGCGATGGTCGAATTCTGGAACCAGGGCGTGCCGACCCTCGACTATGGCAACAACATCCGGCAGGTCGCGAAAGAGGAGGGTCTCGATAACGCGTTCGCGTTTCCAGGCTTCGTGCCGGCCTACATCAGGCCGCTGTTCTGCCGCGGTGTCGGGCCGTTTCGCTGGTGCGCGCTGTCTGGCGAACCGGAGGACATCTACAAGACCGACGCCAAGGTCAAGGAACTCATTCCCGATGATGCGCATCTCCACAAGTGGCTCGATATGGCGCGCGAGCGCATCAGCTTCCAGGGCCTGCCGGCACGGATCTGCTGGGTGGGCCTCGGCCAGCGCCATCGCCTTGGGCTGGCGTTCAACGAAATGGTACGCAGCGGTGAACTGGCCGCCCCGATTGTGATCGGGCGGGATCATCTCGATTCAGGGTCTGTCGCATCGCCCAACCGCGAGACCGAGGCGATGAAGGACGGCTCTGATGCCGTCTCGGACTGGCCGTTCCTCAACGCGCTGTTGAATTGCGCCTCGGGTGCAACGTGGGTGTCGATCCATCACGGCGGCGGGGTCGGCATGGGCTTCTCGCAGCACGCGGGCATGGTAATCTGCTGCGATGGCAGCGAGGCCGCCGATGCCCGGCTCGAGCGCGTCCTTTGGAATGACCCGGCAACCGGCGTGATGCGTCATGCCGATGCCGGCTATGACGACGCGATCGCCTGCGCGCGCGAGAACAATCTGAACCTGCCGGGAATTCTCGGGTGACCGTTATGGGCAGCACGGCGCGCTAAGCAAGAAAATCCAAGTAATCCTCGGCGGCTGCGGTTATGGCTGCCGACAGCAGGGCGCGGCCGTGATCCGGCGTGGCCAGCGCAGAGTGCGAACCAACCCGGCCATCGGGAAAGGCGGCGCGATGTTCGTCCGGCGGGCCGTGCCTGTCTCCTGCATGTGTCTTGATGAATTCTGCCGTCAGCTGCTGCGGTGGATCGGCGGCCTCTCCCGGCTCGACCGTGCGATAGGCTGCCTGGGTGATGGCGATTTCCGACGGCGTTGCATGCATCCCTTCCCAATCACCATAGAAGGTCTGGCGCAGCTGATTGACGTCTGAAAAATCCCACCACGATCTGACGCGTACGCGAATACGCCGTCGCCTGCCGGCGAGCTCGTGCAGGGGCGCAAGATTGGCGCCATGGCCATTGAGAATGTAGAGCGCTTCAAATCCCTGCGCTGCCAATCCGTCGATGATCTCGTTGACCATGGATTTGTAGACCGGCTCGGAGATCGAGATCGTGCCTGGAAACGCCGTGTTGAAGGGTGCTGGTGTGTAGGAGATCACGGGCGCGACAAGCGCATCAGCCTGCTCCGCTGCGCCTTGCGCAATCAATTCAGCACACAACGCGTCCGTGCCGATGAGCCCCATCGGCCCATGTTGCTCCGTGGAGCCGGTCGGCAGAATGATGCCGTGCGACTTTTCAAGATAAGCCTCGACCTCGGGCCATGTCGCGTGCGCCAGTTTCATTGCTGCTCGAGCCAGCTTTCCAGTTTGGGGCGATAGTCAGCCAGTTCCGTCGCAACGGCGGGACACTGCTCGAGCCAACCTTGGTATGCGGTCACGGACGTGGGCCAGGGCACGTCCAGGCCGAGATGCGCTTCAAGCATGCTGATCCAGGTGAACGAGATCGCGAACCCGCAATCCGCCAGGGACAGGTCCCGGGGGGTGCCATCGACGAGCATTTCGAGTTGATGCAGGCGCTGCGCTAGGGCTTCGGTCTTGGTGCTCAAATGCTGAGGATCCCGCTTCGCGACCGGTATCTCTGGAAAGAGGGCGCGCAGAGCAGGCTCAAGCCGCGTGTCGTGGAAGCGTGACAATTCGCGGATCTTGGCGCGCGCCTTGATGTTGACCGGCAGCATCGCAGGCTCCGGGAATTTCTCATTGAGATATTCCGCGATCGCCTCGGAGTCGGCAATCAGAAGCGCGCCATCAACGAGTGCCGGCAGATTGCCTGATGGGACAACCTGGCGATACGCGGCCGAGCCATAGCCGCCGGGCGGCAATTCCTCCTGCCAGTCAAGCGACTTGTGGCGCAGCAGGATACGCAGCTTCGCGCAATAGAGACTGATCGGAACGGCATAGACTTTCAGCATCGGCAAACGTTGGGGCGCCGCAGCGCCCCAAGTGTCCTTCGTCCAACTTCAAGCTAGTTGTTGAGCTTCCATTTCTGGCCGAGTGTCCTGAAGAAGCCGCGCTCTTTTTTGAGCGAGATCCAGGTGTTGACATAGTTGATCCAGACCTGGTCACCCTGCGGCAGGAGCATGGCGATCGGCGTTGGTGACTTTGGTGCGGAGACCGGCACGATCATCATTTTCGGGTACTTGGCGACCAACTTGTGCGCCTCGACGTTCGATGTGATGTGCGCGTCCGCGCGACCGGCAAGCACTTCCTGAAAGTCACGCGCAGGCGCTTCGACGATCTTGTGCTTGGCATTGGGAAAGTACTGCTTGACCTGCTTTTCCTGTGTCGTGCCGAGGGTCGCTGCGACGGTGACATCGGCTTTGTCGAGATCGCTCCAATCCTTGAATTTTCCGGCGTTCTTCTTGAGCGTCAGGGGAACGGTCGCCAGGGAGAAGTAGCTGATCGAATAGCCGGTCGCTTTTGCCCGGGCCGGCGAGACCGATGCCGAGCCTGTCATGTGGTACTTGCCAGCCGTGACGCCGCTGACCAGCGTCTTCCACTCGGCAGGGACGAACTCGACCTTCACGCCGAGGTCCTTGGCGAGTTCCTTCATGACGTCGATGTCGTAGCCGGTATAGGAATTTGTTGCGACGTCTTTCATGGTCATCGGGTTCCAGTCACCCGTCGTGCCGACCTTCAGGACACCGCTGCTCAATACTTGTTTGAGTACGGATTCTGCGTGTCCTTGCGTCGGCAGCAGAGCCATGAGGACGGCCGCAGATGCGAGCTTGAGCAGTTTCATATGGTTCTCCCTTTTTTTGCTTTGCCGGTCATACTTGCCTGGAATGGGAATGAAGGCAATCTATTGCGCGATCCGGAAAATCATGCGCATGGTCGAGCCATCTTGCGGGGGAACGGGACGCCTCAATTGACGAACGCTGGTCCGATTATCGAAATGGTGGACGTGTCCAAGTTCTTTGGCACGTTCCAGGCCCTGAAAGACGTGTCGCTGAGCGTCAATCTCGGAGAGCGCGTGGTCGTTTGCGGCCCTTCCGGCTCGGGTAAATCGACGTTGATCCGCTGCATTAACCAACTCGAGAAGCACGAAGAGGGCACGATCAAGGTTGACGGGATCAGCCACGACGGCTCCGCGCAGGCTTTGAAGGACATCCGCGACAAGGTCGGCATGGTCTTCCAGCAGTTCAATTTGTTCCCTCATCTGACGGTTCTCGAGAACCTGACCCTGGGCCCGATCCGGTCGCGTAAGATGGCGAAGCCGGATGCCGAAGAGATCGCGATGCGCTACCTGGAACGCGTCAAGATTCCCGAGCAGGCCGAAAAATATCCAAGACATTTGTCCGGCGGGCAGCAGCAGCGCGTTGCCATTGCCCGCTCGCTGTGCATGGAGCCGAAGATCATGCTGTTCGACGAGCCGACGTCGGCGCTTGATCCGGAAATGATCAACGAAGTCCTCGACGTGATGGCGGAACTGGCGTCGAGCGGTATGACGATGATCTGCGTGACCCATGAGATGGGGTTCGCGCGCCGCGTCGCGGATACGATGGTCTTCATGGACCATGGCGAGATTGTTGAAAGCGCCAAGCCCGAAAAATTCTTCAGTTCACCGGAAAGTCAGCGCTGCCAGGATTTTCTGCAGAAGATTCTTCATCACTAGGAGCCGAGCGATGATGAAAAAGTTCGCTCTGCTGGCACTTGTCGCGACCTTGCTGGGTGGTTGTTCCGGCGACTGGGGCTGGTATGTCGTCAACCCGGCAACGACATCCGGTTACAACAATCTCTGGTTCCTGTTGAGCGGCCTCTACTACACGATCCTGTTGTCGGTCACGGCCATATTGATTTCGGTGACGGTGGGCCTGCTCGTCGCCTTGCCGGGTTTTTCCGAGAACCGGTATCTGCGCGGCTTCAATCGCATCTATGTCGAGATCGTCCGTGCGGTTCCGATCCTCGTGCTGATCTTATGGGTCTACTATGGCCTGCCGCAGATGGCCGGCATCTCGATCAGCATTTTCTGGGCCGGCGTCCTCGCGCTGGCGCTGTCCGACAGCGCATTCCAGGCGGAGATTTTCCGCGCCGGCATCCAGTCGATCAATCGCGGCCAGTACGAAGCCGCCAACACGATCTCGCTGAGCTACTGGGACACCATGCGCTTCGTCATCCTGCCGCAGGCGATCCGGCGCATCTTGCCGGCGCTCGGCAATCAGCTCGTCTACATGCTGAAAATGTCATCGCTGGTCTCGGTCATCGGCATGCAGGAACTGACCCGCAAGGCGAACGAACTGGTCGTCACCGAATATCGGCCGTTGGAGATCTATACCATTCTCGTCCTCGAGTACCTCGTGCTCATTCTCGTCGTATCGGCTATGGTGCGCTGGCTCGAACGACGCCTCCAAACGGACGAACGCAGCTAGGGATCGATAGATGAGTGCCTGGATTGAGATGATCTCGGATGAGGATGCCGATGAAGCGTTGCTCGACGTCTTGAAGCTCGCTCGGACACCGCACGGTACCGTCGACAACGTGATGCGGGTGCATTCGCTGAGGCCGAACACGATGCGCGGCCATGTCGTGCTCTATCGCGCCGCCCTGCACGATGACGCCAACACGATCCCGACTTGGTTTCAGGAAACGATCAGCTCCTATGTTTCGATCCTGAATGACTGCCCCTATTCGTTGGCCAACCACTGGGCCAATGCGCGTCATCTCATCGATGACGAACCGCGTGCGGATCGAATTGAAGCCGCCCTGCATGCGCGGCGACCGGAAGATGCGTTTGATGGCGGTGAACTCGCGCTGCTGCGATATGCCGAGAAGCTGACGGTCAGCCCCGGCGCGATGCAGCAGGCGGATGTCCAGCTGCTCAAGGATGCCGGCGTCGACGACGGCGAAATTCTCGAGGCCAACCAGATCATTGGCTATTTCAACTACGTCAACCGATGTCTCAATGGTCTCGGTGTTACGACCGATGGAGATATCGTCGGCTACTACGCGAAGTCAGGGGACGAATAAGTATGGCTTATGCGCGCGCCAGGCAGCTCGATCCCAAGCTCATTCCTGTCGTGGATATTTCGGGCCTCCGCGATGGCACCGACACCAAGGCCGTCGCCGGCCAGTTGCACGACGCCAGCCAGAACCTGGGCTTCATCTATGTCAAAGGGCATGGCATCCCGGACGCCGCGATCGCCAATGCAAGGTCTGTCGCTTACGAGTTCTTCCGCAGCCCCGAGCAGCAGAAGTCGGCCGTCAAGGTCTCCAACGCGCACCGCGGCTGGCTTGGCCGTGGTGGTGCCAAGATGCAGGATGATGCCAAGGCCGACCTCAAAGAAAGTTTCATCTGGGGCTACGAAGACGCAACTGGTCAGCTGCCTGACGATCACGAACTGCGCGGTTCCAATCTGTGGCCTGAGTTTCTACCGGCACTGCACGAACACTCGATGAGCTACTTTGCGCATGCCCACGACGTTGCGCATCACCTCATGCGCGGCTTTGCGCTGGGTCTGGACTTGCCGGAAGATTTTTTCCTGCGTACAGCGTCACGGCCGCTCAGCCGAGCGTCATATGTCTACTATCCGGCGCAACCGGAAGAGCTGGGCGACGAGCAGTTCGGCGTTGGGCCGCATACCGACTTTGGTGTGCTGACAGTGCTTTGCCAGGATTCCGTCGGCGGTCTCCAAGTGCAGGATGTATCGGGGGACTGGATTGAAGCACCGCCGATCGAGGGGACACTGATCGTCAACGTGGCAGACCTGCTCGCGCGCTGGACGGGCGGCGCATACAAGTCGACGCCCCATCGCGTGGTGAATTCATCCGGGCGCGAACGGCTTTCACTCGTCCTGGCATTCGATCCCGATCCTGAAACCATGATTGACCCGCGCAATGTGTTCGGCAGCGCCTTCGAAGCATCGGACCCGCCGATTACCTGCGGCGATTATCTGACCTGGCGGTTCAACAAAGCCTTCGCCTACCGGAAGGGGTAAGCTGTTCATGATCTCAGACGATCTTGAAGCCGGGGCGCGCAATCTGCTGATCAATTGCGCCGAGGTGCAGCCAGGCGAGACGCTTCTGATCATCCATGAAGACCCGCGGTTTGGCTGGTACGACCTCGAGGCGCCGA
>JBPCVZ010000031.1:0-20595 GCA_051010015.1 Hyphomicrobiaceae bacterium | reverse complement strand
CCCCGTTGGCCAATGGTTCGGCCGCTTGCTCGACCTGCATGACGGCTTTGCACGCCAGGCGCCAACCGTGCGCAGCACATGAATAACGCATGAAGGAGCCACGCATTACCCGTCTCGCCAAACCCTTGCGCGATGCCACCGACGGCTACGACGTAATCATCGTCGGCTCCGGCTATGGCGGTGGCGTGTCTGCTTCGCGCCTCGCCCGCGCCGGGCTCAGCGTTGCCGTCCTCGAGCGCGGCCGCGAGGTCGTCACCGGGGAATTCCCGTCGCGGTTTCCCGAGATGCGCCACGAAATGCGTGTCACCGGCAAATCGATGGCGGTCGGCTCGGAGCAGGGCCTCTACGATGTCCGGCTCGGCGACGACATGCACGTGCTCGTCGGCTGCGGCCTCGGTGGCGGTTCTCTGGTCAACGCCGGCGTTGCGCTGAGACCCGACGCGCGCGTCTTCCAGGACCCGGTGTGGCCCGGCCAGATCGCGCAGGACGGGCTGCTCGACAAAGGCTATGCGCTGGCCAGGCGGTGGTTGGCCCCGGCGCGCGACCCGCAGGCGTTCCAGCACACCAAGGTGCAGGCCCTGGCAAAGGCGGCAGGCGCCGTCGACGGTGCGCCGGTGGCGCCGGAGATCGTGGTCAGTTTCGACGATACCGTGAGTGCCGGCGGCATCGCCCAACCCGCGTGCACACGCTGCGGTGACTGCTGCGGCGGCTGCAATGTCGGCGCCAAGAACACGGTCGCGATGACCTATCTGCCCGACGCGGTGCGCCACGGCGCCGAGCTGTTTACCGGCGCCAAGGTCTCGCACATCGAGAAAACCGCCGACGGCGCGTGGCACGTACACGCCCGCGACATGGATCCGGCAGACAAGTCCGGCGATCAGGCGCGCGTGCTGCGGGCCGGGCGGGTGATCCTCGCCGCCGGCACACTCGGCAGTACCGAAATCCTGCTGCGGTCGCGCGCCAAGGGGTTGAAGATTTCGGACCGCATCGGGCAGCGCTTCTCGGCCAACGGCGACATCATCGCGTTCGGCTACAACGCCGACGTGCCGGTCAATGCCATCGGCGTCGGCGCCCCGATAAAGCAGGGCCTGGCGCCGGTCGGCGCATCGGTATCGGCGCAGCTCGAAATCAACGATCCGGACACCCTCGAGCATGGCCTGTGCGTGCAGGAAGGCGTCCTGCCGTCCAGCCTGGCGCCGATGCTGCCGGTGATGTTCGTTCCCAACGGGCGCCTGCTCGGTGCGCTCAAGAGCCTGATCAGCGGCGTCTACAATGGGCCGCTCAGCCGCCTGCAGACGTTTTTCGCGGTATCCCACGACAGCGCCGCAGGCCGCTTCGAACTCGACAATGACAGCCTCGTCCTGAAGTGGCCGAACGCCCAGCACGAGCCGGTCTACAAGCGCCTTGATGAGCTGCTCGGCAAGCTCGTCGGCGAGGTCGGCGGCGCCTACGTCAAGAACCCGCTGGCCGGCAGCGTCATGGGCCATCAGCCGGCAACAGCACACCCCCTGGGTGGCTGTGGCATCGGCCACGATGCGGCGACCGGCGTGGTCGACCGCAAATGCCGTGTGTTCTCCGGCAACGGCGACAGCACCGACGTCCACGACGGGTTGTATGTGATCGATGGCGCGGTGATCCCGCGCTCGCTCGGCGTCAATCCGCTGCTGACGATAACCGCCCTCGCCGAGCGTGCCATGCTCCATTTCGCCGCCGACAATGCGGTCGATCTCGATCATGAGCCGGTCGATGGGCGCGCGCCGGTGACGGCTTCAGAGCCGGGTATGGTGCGCAGTCCGTCGTGATCCGCCGATGACAAGGCCGATTTTCTGCGCCGCCGGAGCAAGCCATCTGCTCTGGTCAGATCAGACCTACAGTTTTTGCATAGCTCGGAGATATATTTATAAGTTATTGTAATATATATTTTTTCACTCGTTCCCACGACAATAATCAATCAAATGCTAACAGTATAGAGAACACATTGATAACCAGGGACAATTTCGGCCTTGACGACAGTCACCTATGCGATAGTAACTAGGGTTACCATTTCGGCTTGAAGGCACAATCATGTCCCCTGAAGACGAACATTACATCGGCTATACGATGACCGACGTCGCGCGGTTGTTGCGCACCGTATTCGAGCGGCGGGTGAGAAAGCTCGGCCTGACGCGGGCGCAGTGGGTCACGATCGCCCGCCTGCACCGTCGCCCCGGCCTCAGCCAATCCGAAGTCGCCGACGTGCTCGAAATCGAGAAGGCATCAGCCGGACGCCTGATCGACCGCATGGAAGCCAAGGGTTGGATCGAGCGGCGCGCCGATCCGCTTGACCGGCGCATCAATCGCCTCCATCTCACCGGCGAAGCCAAGCGCCTGCACGCCCTGATCTGGCCGATTGCGGAGGCCACGGTCGACGATGCGTTGAGTGACCTTTCCCGCACCGAGCGCAAAGCGCTGTCCCGCCTGATGCAAAGCGTCAAGGGAAGGCTGCTCGAGCTCGCCGAAGATGATCCGATCGCCCAGAACACAACGTTGTCAGAAGATGATCTGAGCGAAACCAAAGTTACAGAACGAGACCAGCTCTCACTTTAGGAATTGAAATCATGTCGAAGCGTTGGGTTAGACCGGTTCTATTGGTCCTCGTCCCTTGCCTTGCTGTCGTCGCCGCGGTTGGCGTCTGGCTCTGGGGCGGACGCTACGTCACGACCGAGAACGCTTATGTGAAGGCCGATATTGCGCGCGTTGCCGCCCAGATCACCGGCCGGATCGAAGACGTAATGGTCAAGGACCATGCCCTCGTCAAGAAGGGTACACCGCTCATCAAGCTCGATCAGGAGCCGTTCCGCATCAAGCTCGCCGCAGCCGAGGCCGATGTCGACGCCGCCCGCACGGAAGTGCGCACGATGATCGCCAGCTGGAAAGAAGCGAAAAGCGAACTGCAGCAGGCCAAAGGGCTGGTCAACTATTGGCAGGCCCAGCTGAAGCGCAGCACCGGCCTCGAGAAGCGCCGCATCGTGTCATCGAGCAAGCTGGAGGAAGTCGCCAATTCCGCTCGCGAAGCCGTCGACAAAGTTGCTGTCATGAAGAGCAAGGTGGCGCGCATGCTCAGCCAGGTCGGCGACGCCGAACGACCGGTCGACAACCACCCGATGGTCCGCGAGAAGATCGCAATTCGTGATACCGCCGCGCGTGACCTGAGAAACACCGTGATCCGCGCCCCTGTCGACGGCACCGCTGTCAACGTCAAGCTGCAGCCGGGCGAGTACGTCGAGCCGGACAAGCCGCTGTTCGCGCTGGTCGTCGCATCGCAGCCGTGGATCGAAGCGAATTTCAAGGAAACCGAATTGACCCACGTGCGCCCGGGCATGAAGGCAACCGTCGTGCTCGACATCTATCCCGACGTCGAGTGGACGGCCGAGGTCGGCTCGATCAGTCCGGCCACCGGTGCCGAGTTCGCACTGCTGCCACCGCAGAACGCATCCGGTAACTGGGTCAAGGTCGTTCAGCGCCTGCCGGTTCGGATTATGCTGAAACCGCGGGCCGGCGAGCCGCCGCTGCGGGCCGGCATGACGGCAGCGGTCAGCGTCGACACCAAGCGCCAGCGCAAGCTATCGAGCCTGTTCAGCATTTTCTCGACCGCCATCGCCGGCAAGGAAGATTTGGCGACCAAGGCCGCTGTGGCTGAAAAATAAGTCGCCCGTGCGAGTTGCGACAAACGACGCTCTTCCCTGGTGGGCTCGGCCTTGAATGGTCGGGCCCTTTTTTCTTGGACGCCCGAGAAACGCCGAGAACGCCCGGCCAGCCTAAAGCAAGTCCTTTTTCTCGGTGTCGGCCTGAACGATCTTCATGGCATCAGCCGGGTAAGACCGCACCAGCTCGAGTGCTTCTTCCCGTGAGCCCTCCAACCACTGGTCATGTGCCGCTGCGCCAACCAGCATCACCGGCATGCGAGTCGGATGAACCGTCGCGACCAAGGCGTTGGGCCTGGTCGTCATGAACGAGAACGTTTCGATCTCGACGGCTTCGCCATCCTTCCTGATCGGCCCCTTGTACTGCCGCCAGATGCCGGCGAACGCAAACGGCTCACGCGCATCGCTGAGCGCGAACCAGTGCCAGATCGCCGGCTGCCGGCCCTTGGGCTCCGAGAATGACGACACCGGTACCAGGCAGCGCCGCTCGCGCAGCGACGCCGACCAGAAGGACGAGTTGATCTTGTCGTCGCGAAAATTCGTGACCCGCTTGGGCGCCTTGCCCTTGAGCAGCAATACGAACCCCCACGACAACGCCAAAAGCTCGCGCTCACCGTCATCGGCCCGCCGCACGACAGGAGCCTGGCCTCCTGGAAAGATGGCGGCCTGCGGCTCGATCGGACTGGCGCGATTGTGGCTAACCTTGAACAGGCGCAGGATCGCCTCGTGGTTCGTCGTCATCGAGTAGAGATTGCACATCGGTCTCGCGGCCAGTCCGGTCGGTCATGCCCGCGACGGGCGCGGCGCACGATGATCAGCGTCAGATTCGCGAAAGAGCATCGCCGATAGCAGCCAGCCAAGCAAGCGGAACACGGCGCCGACCGTGAGCCCGATCAAGAGCAGCAGCATCGCTTTCGGAGCGAGCTCACCGACCAGCGTCAAATAGGCTTGCCCTTCCAGTTTGGGAAACAGCGCCAGTGTCGGCTTGATCGAGGTGTTGAGGACCCAATCGGAAAACTGGATCAGGCTGGCGAACAACTCGCGATTGTAGACCGCGAGGTACATGTAGATCAGCAGTGCCGCAAACAGTTCGAGTACGACCATCACGGCGGCGCGCACCAGCACCCCTAAGAATGTCACAAACGTCTTCATGGCTCTCCTCCATCACACCGGTTGTGGCTGAATACTTGATCGGGCCGGCCCTATTGAATCTCTTGTGGCGACGCCATTCAACGCAGCCGCGTGTTGCATCGCGACCTTGTTCTGTGTCCACAGTGTGACGGACGGCGATATGCGAGGGCGTGTATCCGGCGGCGAAAAACGGCTCGCCAAGTAAAAGTATAAGCGATGGAATGAGTTAGTCTGGTGGAGCCGATCGGAGTCGAACCGACGACCTCTGCAGTGCGATTGCAGCGCTCTCCCAACTGAGCTACGGCCCCCTCTGACTTCTGCAGTATTGCCGATGCGGGCGCGCATTAATTGTCACGGGCGCTGCTCATGTCAAGTTGACGGCGCGCTAATGCCGCCGAATCGAGTAAAATTCGCGTATCAGGCACCGCTGCGCTTGCCGCCCGGGCGCGCGCGCTTTACACGGAACAGCGCAAAACCCTCACGTCAATTCACCGTCAGGTCCAAGATCAATGGCAGAAAATCTCGCAGTCGTCCTTCTGGGCTTTGTCGGCTACATTATCGGCCTCTACATGTACGTCATCATTGCCGGGGTGATTTTTTCCTGGCTGGTCGCGTTCAATGTCATCAACCCGCACAATGACTTCGTGCGCGCACTTTGGCAGGGACTCAATGCCCTGACCGAACCGCTGCTGAAGCCGATCCGGCGAATGCTGCCGGATATGGGCGGTCTCGACATCTCGCCGATCATCCTGATCCTCGGCTGCATCCTTCTGCAGAACCTGGTTTACGGGGTCGCCATTCCCGCCGTACGCGGCGCCTAAGCCGTGCCAAACCCGGGCCGTTCCGCCGACGCTTGTGCCTGGACGGCACACCAATCGCCAGGCAAGCAGGCCACAGCACTTCAACTGCGCGTTCGGCTGACCCCAAAAAGCAGCCGCGATGGTATTGACGGGCTGACCGCGACGCGCGACGGCCCCGCCATCAAAGCGCGCGTGCGCGCCGTCCCGGAAAATGGTGCAGCCAACAAGGCCCTCGCGGCGGTTATCGCGAAGTGGTTGAGCGTGCCGAAAAGCAGCATCACCTTGTCGGCTGGAGCCAAGTCCCGGACTAAGGTATTGACCATCATCGCAGACAAGATCGACATCACGCGCATGATCGAGCAACTCGAACAGCTCACGACGGATTAGGACGACCGCCATGAACACCTCGCCGACCCACCGCATCGACGGCAAACAGATTGCAGCCGACGTGCGTGCCGATGTTGCAAAGGGCGTTGCAGCGCTCAAGCAAAGCCACGGCATCGTGCCCGGCCTCGCCGTTGTCTTGGTCGGCGAAGATCCGGCATCGCAGGTCTATGTCCACAACAAGGGCAAACAAACCACCGAGACCGGCATGCGCTCGATCGAGCACAAGCTTTCGGCGGATACCAGCGAAGCGGACCTCCTGGCCCTTGTCGAAACACTCAATCAAAATCCGGATGTTCATGGCATTTTGGTGCAGTTGCCGCTGCCGGACCACATCGACGAGAAGTTGGTCATCGAATCCATCCTGCCGGCAAAGGACGTCGACGGGTTTCACCCGATCAACGTCGGGCGCCTGTCGTCCGGCGAAGATTGCCTGGCGCCCTGCACGCCGTCCGGCTCGATCATCCTCCTCAAGTCCGTGCGGCAGGACCTGACCGGCCTCAATGCCGTGATCGTCGGGCGCTCCAATATCGTCGGCAAACCAATGGCGCAGTTGCTGCTGCGTGAAAACTGCACCGTCACGATCGCGCATTCGCGCACCAAGGACCTTCCGGACGTGGTGCGCGCGGCCGATATCGTGATCGCCGCCGTCGGTCGGCCAGAAATGATCCGCGGCGACTGGATCAAAAAGGGCGCCATCGTGATCGATGTCGGCATCAATCGCGTCCCGGGCAGTGAATCCGGCAAGACGCGCCTTGTCGGCGATGTCGCCTATGCCGAGGCGGCCGAGGTTGCCGGCGCCATCACACCGGTGCCCGGCGGGGTCGGCCCGATGACAATCGCCTGCCTGCTGCAGAACACGCTGCAGGCGGCGAAAGAGACTGTCGGCGCTTAGCCGTCGTAGCCTTCGACGACAACGACGTAGCCATCCGACGCCTCGTCGCGAATGACGGCTGCAGCCTGGTACTCCGGGCTGTCGTAGCAAGCCTTGGCGACTTCGTAATTCTCGAACTCCAGGATGACGTGGCGATCGTAGGGCTGGTCGCCGTTGCGCGGCTCCCACGCGCCGCCGCGGACCAGGAATGTCCCACTGTACTTCTCGAACGCCTTCGCATTTGCCACGACATAGTCTTTGTAGCGCTCAGGGTCCGTCACTTTGACATGCGCGATCCAATAGCCTTTGGCCATCTCGGCTCCTTCGTTGTTTGATTGTCCCATCAGCGATGTGATCGTGATCACCGCCACTCAATAAGTACCCGGGCAGATGAGCCGCGCGTATATCCCTTGTGGCCTGTAGGCCTTATACTATATCAATCGCAGGTTAGTTCGAGACCGCCAATTGGCCGACCACCTGTCCCCGCGAACCCATTCGGACCGCCTGATCCACGCGCTGGGGCTATTGGCGATGTCGCAACTCTGTGTTTTTGTTGACCTACGTTACCACCCTTAGACATACCCGAGGAACCGCATGAGATACGAAGCGCCAGAAACGCTTGACGCCGCTGTGCGACTGCTGTCAAGCGAAACCGGATTTACGAAAATACTGGCGGGCGGCACCGACCTTCTCGTCCAGATGCGCACCGACATCGTCGAACCCGAGGTCGTCGTCGACATCAAGCGGATCGGCGAGGTGCGCCAACTCGCCGAGGAAAACGGCGGCTATCGCATCGGTGCGGCCGTGACCGGCGCCGAACTCGGCGAGCACCCGACCCTGTCCAAGGTATGGCCCGGTGTCGTCGAGGGCGCGGAATTGATCGGCTCAACACAGATCCAGGGCCGCGCCACCATGGGCGGCAACCTGTGCAACGGATCACCGGCAGCTGATAGTGTTCCAGGCCTCATCGCCGCCGCAGCAACCGCAACCATTGCCGGCCCCAACGGCACCCGGGAAATGGCCGTCGAAGACATCATGACCGGCCCGCGGCAGCTCGCGATCGGCAAGGACGAGTTCGTCGTCTCGTTCTTCCTGCCGGCACGGCCGGCCAATGCGTCCGATGCCTACGAGCGCTTCATACCGCGCACGGAAATGGACATCGCCGTCGTCGGTTGCGGCACCTCGCTGGTTCTCGATGGCAGCGGTAAGATCACCGATGCACGGGTTTCGCTCGGCGCCGTCGCCGCCCGCCCGCTGCTCGTCAAGGAGTGCGCCGACGCCATCATCGGCTCGACGCTGGATGATGCGGCGATGGCGAAGCTCGACGCTGCCGCCCAGGCCGCCTGCAAACCGATCAACGATAAGCGCGGTACCATCGAGTACCGCACCAAAGTCGCCGGCGTCCTCGCCCGGCGCACCGCACAAACAGCATACGACCGCGCAAAGGGCTAACAGATGAAACACCACGTATCTTTTGAATTGAACGGCGACCCCGTCGAAGTCCTCTGCGATTCCGAGCAGACCGTCCTCGATGTGCTTCGCGACGAAATGCAGCTGATCGGGACCAAGGAAGGCTGCGCCACCGGCGACTGCGGCGCCTGCTCGGTGACGGTCGATGACCGTCTCGTGTGTTCGTGCCTGATGCTCGGCGTCGAGGCCAATGGCAAGAAGATCACCACGATCGAAGGCATGGCCGACGGTGAAAACCTGCACCCGTTGCAGCAGAAATTCCTCGAGCACGCCGCACTGCAGTGCGGGATTTGCACACCGGGCTTCCTGGTCGCTGCGAAATCGCTTCTCGAGCGAAATCCGGATCCGACCGAAACCGAAGTGCGCTACTGGCTTGCCGGCAATCTGTGCCGGTGCACCGGCTACGATAAGATTGTCCGCGCGGTCATGGACGCCGCCGCTGAAATGCGAGGAGCTGCCTGATGCAGGAAAAAGTAGGAAACGTTCCCTCGGACGCCGACCTGAAATGGGTCGGCACCCGCCAGATTCGTCCGGACGGCATGGACAAGGTGACCGGTCGCGCCCGTTTCGGCGCCGACTACAACCTGCCCGGCCAGCTGTATGGGGCGGTACTGCGTTCACCGCATGCCCACGCCCGCATCAAGAGCATCGACACGTCGGCGGCCGAAGCGATGGACGGCGTCAAAGCAGTGGCAACGGCCGCTGATTTCGTCGACCAGGAATCGAAAATGTCGCCGGCCGGCGAGATGATGGTCAACTACGACCACATCTCGACGACGGTGATGGCCAGGGACAAGGCCCTGTTCGAAGGCCATCCGATTGCCGCGGTCTGCGCAACGAACAACACGATCGCAAAAAAGGCGCTCAAGGCCATCAAGGTCGAGTACGAGGTGCTGCCGCACGTCATCGACGTCCTCGATGCGATGAAGCCGGATGCACCGATCCTGCACGACAACCTGTTCACGGCCGGCGTGACACCGACACCGACCAAACCATCGAATGTCGCGACCCGCGTCGAGCTCAACAAGGGTGACATCGACAAGGGTTTCGCCGAAGCCGACCAGGTCTTCGAGCGCGCCTTCGACACGGCACCGGTGCACCAGGCCTACATCGAACCACATGCCTGTCTCGCCGTCGTCAACGAGGACAAGCAAGCAGAGCTCTGGGTGACAACCCAGGGGCACTGGGTCGTGCGCCAGCACTGTGCCCGCCTGCTCGGCTGGGAAGCGTCACAGATCAAGGTGACGTCGAGTGAAATCGGTGGCGGTTTCGGCGGCAAGACCGTGGTCTATCTCGAGCCGGTGGCGCTGCGCCTCGCCGAGAAATCCGGCCGGCCCGTGAAAATGACGATGAGCCGTGAAGACGTGTTCCGCGCCAGCGGTCCCGCCCCCGGCACCCACGTCAAGGTCAAGATCGGCGTCAAGAACAACGGCCAGATGGTCGCCTGCTTCTCCGAGATGATGTACCAGGCCGGCGCCCTGCCGGGCTCACCGATCAACCAGGGTCTGATGGCGGCCTATGCGCCGTACGACGTCGATCACGTGCACGTGATCGGCTATGATGTCGTGTCCAACCGGCCCAAGGTCGCGGCCTATCGGGCGCCCGGCGCACCGATGTCGGAATACGCCGTCGAGAGCGTCGTCGACGAGATCGCCCTGGCCCTCAACATCGACCCGATCGAGCTGCGCCTGATGAACGCCGCCAAGGAAGGCACGCAATCGGCGCACGGACCGAAATTCGGCCCGATCGGGCTGATCGAAACGCTCGAAGCCGCGAAGAACTCCGACCACTGGAAGGCGCCCCTCGGGCCCAACCAGGGCCGCGGGATTGCCTCCGGCTTCTGGTACAACATCGGTGGCCAGACCACGGTCAGCGTCGTGCTCAATGAAGACGGCAGTGTCAACCTGACCGCCGGCACGCCGGATATCGGCGGCCTCAGGGCCTCGCTGGCGATGATGGCGGCGGAAGAGCTGGGCGTCGAGTACGACCAGATCCAGCCGGTCATCGGCGACACCCAGCAGCTCGGCTACAACTTCCTGACGGGTGGCAGCCGCGCCTGCTTCTCGAGCGGCATGGCAACCGTCGAAGCCTGCCGGGAAATCCAGAGCGAGGCCTGCAAGCGCGCGGCACTGCTCTGGGAAATTCCGGAAGATGCGGTCGCCTTCGAAGACGGCATGGTGCGTCCGGCGGGCGACAATGCCGGTGCGCACGAGCCGATGAACCTCAAGGACATCGCAGCGATTGCCGGCAAGACCGGTGGCCCGATCGTCGGCAACTGCTCGATCAACGCCCAGGGCGCGGCGCCGAGCCTCGGCACGCACCTTGTTGACGTCGAGGTCGACGGCGAAACGGGCAAGGTCGACGTCAAGCGCTACACCGTCATCCAGGATGCCGGCCGCGCCATCCACCCCGCCTACGTCGAAGGCCAGTACCAGGGCGGCGCCGCCCAGGGTGTCGGCTGGGCGCTCAACGAGGAGTACGTCTACAACGACGATGGCAAGCTCGACAACGCGAGCTTCCTCGACTATCGCGTGCCGGTGGCCTCGGACCTGCCGATGATCGACACGATCATCGTCGAGGTGCCGAACCCGAACCACCCTTATGGTGTGCGCGGTGTCGGTGAAACACCGATCGTGCCGCCGATGGGCGCCATTGCCAACGCCGTGTCGCGTGCGTGCGGTGTCCGTTTCGAATCGCTGCCGATGTCACCGCCGAAGGTGCGCAAGGCGATCGACGAGGCGCGTGCGGCGGGTGATGCCAACCTCAAGCTTTAGACCTCGATCGGGCGGTTGCCCGATCGATTGCGAAATCGGAAGCCCTGATCGGCCGTGTGGCCGGTCAGGGCGTTTTTGTTGGACCGGGCAGCCTGTACAACGTCGCGTTGAGTTGGCGCGGCCCGTCGGATGCAGTGTGCCGTGGCGTTGATCCGCACGTAACCCAACAGCGGCAATCGAGCAGCTCAAGGTGAGGATTCTACCTGAAATCCGGACAGCTGTGCGCAACACGCAGGCGCCGAGAACCACGTCTTGGGTTGCCGCGACCATTGCGCTATATTGCCGGCAATCATTCACATGAACCGAACCGTTGAGGCCGCATCCCATGGCATCCGTTACCCTTGTCGGCAACCTCAAGCTCTATACCGGCGGCGTCACCGATCTCGAGGTCGAGGCCGCCAACGTGCGCCAGCTCTTCGCCAAGCTCGGCGAACAGTTCCCGGAACTCAAACCGCACCTCAACGACACCTGTGCGGTCGCGATCGATGGCGAAATTTTCCAAGAAACCCTGATCGCCAAGATCAAGCCTGATAGTTCGGTACAACTACTGCCGGCGATTCCGGGCGGCTGATCCCACCAACCTGCGCCATCGCGGTGCGCCGTCCCATCGCGACCTACTCATCGCCGACAGCAGAAGCAGGCCGCCATGCCCAACGACCGACCGTTCCCGACCGAATACCGCCCGTGCGTCGGCCTGCTCGTGCTCAACCGTGCCGGCCGTATCTGGATCGGTGAGCGGCTCGAAGCGCGTAACGATGCCGAGGGTCTCGGCACCTGGTGGCAGATGCCACAGGGTGGGATCGACTCCGGCGAAGATCCGGTTGCCGCGGCGATGCGCGAGCTGCATGAGGAGACCGGCATCACTTCGGCCGAGATCATCGCCGAGACGGCCGAGTGGCATCACTATGACTTTCCTGCGGAATTCGCGGTCAAGGCGTGGGGCGGGCGGTTTCGCGGCCAGAAGCAGAAGTGGTTCGCGATGCGTTTTCTCGGTGACGACAGCGAGATTGACATCTCCTCGCATGATCCCAACCTCAAACCGGAATTCGGCCGCTGGCGCTGGTCCGCCAAGCACGAACTGATCGGCAACGTGGTCGATTTCAAGCGTAAGATATACCGCGCGGTGCTCACAGAGTTCGACCCGCTGATCGTGCCGGCCGAATGAGGGGACTGCACCGTGCAGCGCGTCATGATCATCGGCGGCTCCGGGTCCGGCAAGAGCACCGTCGCGCGCAGGCTTGGTGATATTTCCGGCCTGCCGGTCATTCATATCGACAAGATTCACTGGCAACCCGGCTGGGTGGAACGGCCCGAAGACGAGCGCTACCAGCTTATTTGCAACGCCGTCGCGGCCGATCGATGGATATTCGACGGCAACTATTCATCGACGTTCGAGCTGCGTGCGGCACGCGCGGACACGATCATCTTTCTTGATATATCAACTCCTCGGCGCATCGCGCGTGTCGTATGGCGAACCCTGTCCAATCTTGGCCGCAGCCGGCCGGACATGACAGAGGAATGCCCTGAAGCCTTGAATGCACGCTTCGTCGAATTCATCGTGAAATGGGTCGCGCAATATCGGACACGCGGCGCTCGCGCGAAGGCCATCGCGTTGATTGACGCGGCCCGTTCGCGTTCGACGATCCACCATCTCGCGTCTCCCCGCGCGGTCGAACAGTTCCTCGCCGACGTGCCCCCGTGCGGCCAACAAAAAACGGCCCCCGAAGGAGCCGCTGATTAATCTAGTTCATGTTGAGCGCGGCGCGGCGCTCTAAACCGCCCGAAGTGCATCGAGGGCCGAATTCGCCATGAACCGCTTGGCATCGTCGCCGGCATCTGCCAGCTCTTTCTCCGCCGTTGCAATGAGGCCGTCGATCTCGCTGCGCTCGACTCCGTCGAGATTGACCGCCTGCTCGGCGAGCACGTTCAATGTATCCGGCGTGAACTCGGCGAAACCGTCCTTGACGAAGATCTTCCGCGCAGCCTTGCCGTCACTGCCGATCACCGAGATCGTGCCCGGCCGCAGCGTCACAACCAGCGGCGCATGACCGGGCAGGACGCCGAGATCGCCGTCGATGCCCGGCAGCACGACATGCTCGACATCCTCCGACAACAGCACCCGCTCTGGGCTGACGAGTTCGAATTTCAGGGTTCCTGCCATCAGGACGTTCCTCGTAGGTCTGTTCGTTCAACAGGTCAGCGCATCGATCGATGGCTCACTGCTGCAATTCGCCTTCACTCGCGATCTGCGCCTGGACCACTTCCGGGTCCTGCAGCTTGGTGCCGCAGAACGGGCAGAAGAAGATCGGATGATCGATCATCCCCGGCTCGTCTTCTTCGAGTTCGATCAAGCCGACGGCGGAATACAGAATCCCGTCCGGCCCGACTGTGATCAAGGGTTCGAAGCCATCTCCGTCGATCGCTTCGCGAAGCTCTTCGCAGCAGCCGCCGAACTTGTCGGTCGACACCGGGCCGCCGTTTCCTGCATCATCCATGCCTGCTTCCTTGATCGCTGGGACGCGTCACCAGTTATTCCATCTTGGAGCCGGTGACATCCCCAAAAGGCCGGCAGATGGGTTATGCCGCATCCGCAAGTTTCTCGGCCTTCGTGATCGCCTCGTCGATCGAGCCGACCATGTAGAAGGCCTGCTCCGGCAGATGGTCATACTCCCCGTCGATCAGGCCTTTAAAGCCCTTGATCGTGTCTTCGAGCGGCACCTGCACGCCCGGTGAACCGGTGAAGACCTCGGCGACGTCGAACGGCTGCGACAGGAAGCGCTCGACCTTGCGGGCCCGGGCAACGGTGAGCTTGTCCTCTTCCGACAGCTCATCCATGCCGAGAATGGCGATGATATCCTGCAGGGCCTTGTAGCGCTGCAGCACCTCCTGCACGCGTCGTGCGGTATCGTAGTGCTCATCACCGAGGATGCGTGGGTCGAGCATGCGAGACGTCGAGTCGAGCGGGTCCACGGCCGGGTAGATACCCTTTTCCGCGATCGAACGCGACAGCACCGTCGTTGCGTCCAAGTGCGCGAAGGTCGAAGCCGGCGCCGGGTCCGTGAGGTCGTCCGCGGGCACGTACACGGCCTGCACCGACGTAATCGAGCCCTTGTTGGTCGAGGTGATGCGTTCCTGCATCGCGCCCATGTCGGTACCAAGCGTCGGCTGATAGCCCACGGCCGAAGGAATACGGCCGAGCAGCGCCGACACCTCGGAGCCCGCCTGCGTGAAGCGGAAGATGTTGTCGACGAAGAACAGCACGTCCTGGCCCTGGTCACGGAAGTTCTCGGCAACCGTGAGACCGGAAAGTGCGACGCGCATGCGCGCACCCGGCGGCTCGTTCATCTGGCCGTAGACCAGTGCGCACTTCGAGCCTTCGGCGGAGCCATTGTTCTGGGTTGGGTCGACGTTGACCTTCGACTCGATCATCTCGTGATAAAGGTCGTTGCCCTCGCGCGTACGCTCGCCGACGCCGGCGAACACGGAGTAGCCGCCGTGCGTCTTCGCGATGTTGTTGATCAGTTCCATGATCAGAACCGTCTTGCCGACGCCGGCGCCGCCGAACAGGCCGATCTTGCCGCCCTTGGCGTAGGGCGCGAGCAGGTCGACGACCTTGATGCCAGTGACCAGAATTTCGGCTTCGGTTGACTGATCGACCAGTGGCGGTGCACCCGCATGGATCGGCGCGGTGGCATTCGTGTCGATCGGACCGGCTTCGTCGACGGGTTGACCAACGACGTTCATGATGCGGCCCAGCGTACCCTCGCCGACCGGCACGGCGATCGGCAGGCCCGTATTGGTCACCGCCTGGCCGCGAACCAGACCCTCGGTGGCGTCCATCGCGATGGTGCGCACGGTGTTCTCACCGAGATGCTGGGCCACCTCGAGCACCAGCCGGCCGTCCGGATTGTCGTTCGACTTGGTCGTTTCGTTGATCGTCTCGAGCGCGTTGAGGATCTCGGGCAGGCCCTCGTCGAATTGCACGTCGACAACGGCGCCCATCACCTGGCGAATTTGTCCGGTTTGCTGTCCAGCCATCAGTTACGGTCCTTTTACGTGAGGGTCCCCTAGAGCGCCTCGGCGCCGGAGATAATTTCGATGAGTTCCTTGGTGATCTGTGCCTGGCGCTGACGGTTGTAGGAGATCGTCAGCTTATCGATCATGTCACCGGCATTGCGTGTCGCGTTGTCCATCGCGCTCATGCGGGCACCCTGCTCGGACGCCGCGTTCTCAAGAAGACCACGGAAGATCTGACTACCGATATTGCGTTCGAGCAGAAAGCCGAGGATTTCCTCCTGGCTTGGTTCGTACTCGTAGATCGCCGCGCTCGCCGCCTGCGGCGCCTCGTCCTCGTCCGGCTCGTCGAATTTCGCCGGAATCAGCTGCTGCGCGGTCGGAATCTGGCTGATGACCGACTCGAACTCGGAGAAGTACAACGTGCAGACGTCGAACTCGCCGGCCTCGAACATCTGCAGAACTTGCCCGCTGACCGTTTCCGCCTCGGCGAAGCTCATCTGCTTGACCGCCTTGAAGTCGACCGTGTCGAGCATCTGGTCGGCATACTCGCGCTTCAAGATGTCCGCGCCCTTGCGGCCGACACAGAGGATCTTGACCGTCTTGCCCGCCTCACGCAGCTTGATGATGTCGGCCCGGGCCTTGCGTGCGATGTTCGAATTGAAGCCGCCGCACAAGCCGCGTTCCGCCGTCATGACGACAAGCAGATGGACATCTTCCTTGCCGGTGCCGGTCAGCAGCGCCGGTGCATCGCCGCCGCCGTCGGTCATCCCCTTGTTGAGGTTCGCCATGACGCTGCTCATGCGCTCGGCATAGGGCCGCGCGGACGTTGCCGCCTCCTGCGCCCGGCGCAGCTTGGCAGCCGCCACCATCTGCATGGCCTGGGTGATTTTCCGTGTCGCCTTCACGGAGGCGATGCGGTTTCGTAGGTCTTTTAAGCTCGCCATCCGGCAACCCGCTCCTCAAGTGCAGTTGGTGCGCCGTGGCCTCAGGCCGTAAAGCCGGCCGCGAACGACTCCAGCGTATCGACGAGCTTCTTTTCCGATGCGTCTGAAAGCGCCTTTTCGTCACGAATCGTCGCAAGCAGCTCTTTGCCATCACCACGCATGTGGCGCAGAAACTCGTCCTCGAACTTGCCGACGGCCGATGTCGGGATGCCATCGAGGTAGCCTTTGGTACCGGCAAAGATCACTACGACCTGCTCTTCGACCTGCAGAGGCGAGAACTGAGACTGCTTCAACAGCTCCGTCAATCGCTCACCGCGGGCGAGGAGGCGCTGCGTGGCCGCGTCCAGGTCGGACCCGAACTGGGCGAAAGCAGCCATCTCGCGATACTGCGCCAGCTCGCCCTTGATCGAACCAGCAACCTGCTTCATCGCCTTGACCTGCGCCGACGAGCCGACCCGCGACACGCTGAGGCCGACGTTCACGGCCGGGCGAATGCCCTGGTAGAAGAGGTCGGTTTCGAGGAAGATCTGGCCGTCCGTAATCGAAATGACGTTGGTTGGAATAAACGCCGACACGTCGTTGCCCTGCGTCTCAATCACCGGCAACGCCGTCAGCGAGCCTGCACCATGATCTTCATTGAGCTTCGCGGCACGCTCAAGCAGGCGCGAGTGGAGATAGAAGACGTCACCCGGATAAGCTTCGCGGCCGGGGGGGCGACGCAGCAGCAGTGACATCTGACGATAGGCGACGGCCTGTTTGGAAAGGTCATCGTAGGCGATCACGGCGTGCATGCCGTTGTCGCGGAAATACTCACCCATCGCGCAACCGGTAAACGGTGCCAGGAACTGCATCGGCGCCGGGTCGGAAGCCGTCGCCGCAATAACGATCGAGTATTCGAGGGCGCCGTTGTCTTCCAGCACCTTGACGAACTGAGCGACTGTCGAGCGCTTCTGGCCGACGGCGACGTAAACGCAATAGAGGCGCTCCGCTTCGGTCGGGCTCTGGTTGATCGCCTTCTGGTTGAGGAAGGTGTCGAGCACCACGGCCGTCTTGCCGGTCTGGCGGTCACCGATGATCAGCTCGCGCTGACCGCGCCCGATCGGAATAAGTGAATCGATCGCCTTGAGGCCGGTCTGCATCGGCTCATGCACCGACTTGCGCGGCAGGATGCCCGGCGCCTTGACGTCGACGCGGCGCAGCTCGGCACCATCAATCGGACCCTTGCCGTCGATCGGGTTGCCGAGACCGTCGACAACACGGCCCAGCAGGCCCTTGCCGACGGGCACTTCCACGATCGCGCCGGTCCGCTTGACCGTGTCGCCTTCCTTGATGCTGCGGTCGTCGCCGAAAATCACGACACCGACGTTGTCGGCTTCGAGGTTCAGCGCCATGCCCCGGATGTTGCCCGGGAACTCGACCATTTCACCGGCCTGGACGTTATCGAGACCGTAGACACGGGCGATACCGTCACCGACGGACAGCACCTGACCGATTTCAGAGACTTCCGCCTCTTGGCCAAAATTCTTGATCTGATCCCGAAGGATCGAGGAGATCTCTGCGGCCCGGATTTCCATCTATCCTACCTCTTTCATGCGCGTCTTGAGCGTTGCGATTTTTGTTTTGACTGATGAGTCGACCATGCGGCTGCCGATCTTGACGACGAGGCCACCGAGCAGCGACGGGTCAACCTTGGTTTCGAGCATCACGTCCTTGCCGACGGATGCCTTGAGCGTGGTGCGCAAATCATTGAGCTGTGCGTCATTGAGGGCGATGGCGGATGCGACCTCGGCGCGCACCTCGCCGCGTGCGTCCGCGGCAAGCGCCTTGAAGGCACGAATGATATCCTGCACCGCAAAAAGCCGCCGATTGCGGACCAGCAGCTTGAAGAAGTTCAAAGTGAGCGGTTGTGCTCCGGCCTTGCTAAGGACGCTCTCGATCGCCTTGGCCTGGTCTTCGGCAGAAAACACCGGCGAGCGCACCAGGCGACGCATGTCTTCGCTGTCATCGATCATCTGACTGATCGCGTCGATATCGCGCTCGACAGCCGTGAGCTGGTTGTCCTCGTTGGCCGTATCGAGCAGGGCCGACGCATATCGTCCGGCCACCCCGGCCATAATCGCTTCGTTACCCGCCACGTTGCGCGCATCCTCTGGGTTTACCGCCTGTCAATCAGGCCGGGCTTAACGGCATAGCCAAAGACCCTGCTCCATCAATGTGCTGGAAACAGAGCCTTCGGCCGGTCTTGAGAGCAAGAAATACGGACAGGCCACCGATTTGGCCCTGCTAGACATCCGCTCACGAAATCGGGGTGTCTCTAACACGCACCGCCTGCGTCATCAACGGTTACAGCCGGTCCGGAATGCCGCATTGCGACGAACCGGTTACGACATTTGTGCAAGATGGGGAAAACGTAACCAAACGCGGCCGCACTGCGCCTGGATGACGCAGTTCGACCTGGTGGACATCACAGCACCCCCGCACCGCGATCTGCCGACCGGCTGGCGATTAGCCGTCCTCGGGCGGCGCGACCCGCGTCACAACCGCCGATGTGTGCTCGAGAGTCCGGTGCACGGGGCATTTTCCGGCAATCTCGACCAGTTTCTCACGCACCGCGGGATCGACAGCACCCTCGACCGAAATGACCCGTTCGAAGCGATCGATCTTGCCGCTGCGCCCATCTATCGCGTCGCCGCAGTCGGTGCAGTGATCGGTCGCCACCTTGCCGTGGCTGACCGCGACCGAGACACGACCCAACGCAAGCTTCTTGTGACCGGCGTAGAGCCTCAGCGTCATCGCCGTGCATGCCCCGAGCGCGGCGGAGAGGAAATCGTAGGGTGTCGGGCCACTATCGAGGCCGCCGACCGAGGCTGGTTCGTCAGCGAGCAGCTGATGACGGCCGGCAATCACGGTGTTCTGGAACTTGCCGAGCCCTGTCTCAGTGACAATCACCGCGTCATGAGTTGCATCAACACTGATGCCCTGGCGCACGAAACGACCCGCCCAGGCGGCAATGATGTCGGATACGTAGCGCGCGTCCTCTTCACGGCTGAGGAGATGGTCCGCCTTGTCGAGCGACACGAAACTCTTGGGATGCTTCGCCGCTTGGAAGATCTGGCCGGCGTTGTCGACACCGACGGTCTGGTCGATCGGTGAATGCAGCACCAGCAGCGCCCGGCCAAGCCTCGCGATCTTGTCTTCGAGGCGCTGCGCTGTGGCATCCTCGATGAACTCGCGACGAATCGTGAAATTCCGGCCGGCCAGAACAACTTCCGCCTCGCCCTTCTCGTTGATTTCGTCGACATGACCGCCGAACTGCGCGAGCACGTGGCCGACATCGCTTGGCGCCCCGATTGTCGCCACCGCCTTGACCTCGGCGATTTCGCCGGCCACCGCGAGCACCGCGGCGCCACCGAGAGAATGTCCGATCAGGATATCCGGGGCGGCGAACGTCTCCCGCAGATAGTCGGCAGCGGCCTTCAGGTCCGCCACGTTCGATGAGAAATTGGTGTTGGCGAACTCCCCTTCAGAATGGCCGAGCCCCGTGAAATCGAAACGCAATACGCCGATACCATGCCGCGCCAATCCCTGCGCGATACGTTTCGCCGCGAGAATATCCTTGGTGCAGGTAAAACAGTGGGCGAACAGCGCATACCCGCGAATTTCTCCTGACGGCAGGTCCAATCGCGCCGCCAGCTGCTCGCCGTTCGCACCCGCAAACGTCGCACGCTGTGTCTTGCCCATGAGATACTCCTTCGTAGCCGCCAATCGAGAACCGATCCGTACCGGACAGCATACACGGCAGGTCGCAAGCCGGTTGCAGCAATCCTTTCACAAAAGATCAAATCTTTTTCGGACGGCCGTCATCAAATCGTTCACCGGCGGTACTAATTGTCCCGCCAACACAAAAAAACCGGAAGCTGCAGTTGCAGCTACCGGTTTTTGGGTTTGAAATACATAAAACAAAAAATCGAACTGCGCCCGACCTAGCCGCCTCGACGACGCGAGGACGGGCCAGGTTGGACGATTTGATCTGCCTCAGGCAGCCTTCCGGCGCGTTGTGCGCTTGGCAGGAGCCTTCTTCGCAGCAGGGCGACCGACTTTCTTGCGGCCCGTTGCCTTGGCAGGCGACGCCTTGCGCGCAGTGGTCTTGCGGGCAGTCGTCTTACGAGCCGTGGTCTTACGTGCAGTCTTCTTGGCAGCAGGCTTCTTGGCCGCCGTCTTCGGAGCCGCGCGCTTCGTCGTTGCCTTCTTCGCGACAGCCTTACGAGCGGCTGGCTTCTTGGCGACCTTCTTTGCGGCAGGCTTCTTGGCTGTCACTTTCTTGACGGCCTTCTTGGCGGCCGGCTTCTTGGCGACTGCTTTTTTCTTCGCTGGTGCCCTCTTGGCAGCTGCTGCCGTTACTTTTTTCTTAACAGTTTTCTTTGCTGCCGGTTTCTTGGCAGGCTTCTTCGCTTTCGTTGCTGCTTTAGCCATGTTTGTCTCTTTTCTCAATGCCAATTGATGTTCGGTGATTCGAAC